>URNB01000062.1 GCA_900549055.1 uncultured Oscillospiraceae bacterium | reverse complement strand
TACTTTTGAATTGTTCAGCAGGCATTAAAATAATTTTTTCTTTTTTATGCGACCGACGGGATACTTTCCGTCGGTTTTTTCGTTTTGTGAATTTTGGTTGACAATTTTCATTTCGGGTGATATAATTTTTTATGTTAAAGGTGAGGATGGAGAGAAGTAATACCGTTAAAGCGCGCAAAGAGAGCCGGCGGGGCTGGGAGGTCGGCGGCGCCGCGGTATGAATAACACTCCGGAGCCGCAAGCCGAAAGCCCTAAGGGTCAAGTAGGTGCGCCGCGCCGACGCGTTAAATCGGAATAAAAGAGACCATACAGACAGGGTACAATAGTTTTGTCTGATCGGTAAATTAGGTGGCACCGCGGATAGCGTCTATTCGTCCTAATGAGTTTAGGATGAATAGACGCTATTTTTGTTTGATTTAAGGAGAAGTTTTTATGAAGCACACTGACATCTCGGAAATTTTTAAAAACAGTGACCTGCTCGAAACGCAAGTCACGGTCTGCGGTTGGGTGAGAACCTCACGCGATTCCAAAAGCATGGCGTTTATCGAGCTTAACGACGGCACAACGCTTAAGCACCTGCAGATAGTTATAAATAAAGCCGATTTTGATGATATTTCGGATTATATGAAGCTCGGAACGGCGCTTAAAGTAACGGGCAAGACGGTGAAATCCGCCGTTGCGGCGGATTCGGTGGAGATAAACGCCGAAAGCATTGCCGTTTTAGGTGAGTGCCCGCCCGATTACCCGCTGCAGAAAAAGCGCCACACGCTTGAATATCTCCGTACAATACCGCACCTGCGAGTCAGAACAAACACCTTCAACGCCGTTTTCAGAGTGCGCTCGGTGGTTTCCGCCTGTATTCACGAATTTTTCCAGAGCCGCGGCTTTGTCTATGTTCATACACCGCTCATCACCGCGAGCGACTGCGAGGGCGCGGGCGAAATGTTCAAGGTCACCACAATAGGCTACAGCAATGATTATAAATCGGAAGAGGAATATTATGCCGACGATTTCTTCGGCAGACGCGCCGCTTTGAGCGTTTCGGGTCAGTTAGAGGGTGAGGTTGCCGCAATGGCACTCGGTAAAATTTACACCTTCGGCCCGTCCTTCCGTGCCGAAAAGAGCAATACTCCGCGCCACGTTGCGGAGTTCTGGCACGTTGAGCCGGAGGTTGCCTTTGCGGAGCTGCCCGATATTATAGAAATTGCCGAGGCGCTTATAAAGCACATAATTAAAACCGTGCTTGAAAAATGCCCCGAGGAGCTTAAATTCTTCGATAAGCATTTTGAAAACGGGCTTGTTGAAAAGCTTACCGCCGTGGCAAGCCACGATTTCGCAATTATGACCTACACCGAGGCTATAGAAAAGCTTAAGGCCTCGGGCAAGGAATTTAAGTACCCCGTGGAATGGGGCTTAGATCTTATGACCGAGCACGAGCGCTATATTTCCGAAGAGGTTTGCAAAAAGCCGGTATTTTTAACCGATTACCCCAAGGATATTAAATCTTTCTATATGAAGCAAAACCCCGACGGCAAAACTGTTGCCGCTACCGACCTTTTGGTTCCGGGTGTGGGTGAAATTATCGGGTGCAGCGAAAGAGAAGCTGACCTTGATAAGCTGCTTAACGCCATGAAGGAACGCAATATGTCGCTTGACGATTACGAGCATTATATAGCTCTGCGCCGTTTCGGCTCTGTTCCGCACAGCGGCTTCGGGCTTGGGCTTGAGCGCATTATTATGTATGTTACGGGCGTTCAGAATATTCGCGACGTTATTCTTTACCCGCGTACAGTCGGCAGCATTTCGTAATTAAAGGGGAATAAATTTATGGAAAAATATATTTCTAAGCTCAGCGAGTTTGATACGCAGAACGCAATAGCGCTTGTTAAGGAAAAGTTTTCCTCGGAGCTTTGCGCCGCGCTTGACTTATCCCGCGTTTCCGCGCCGCTTTTCGTAAAGCGCGGCAGCGGAATAAACGACGATCTAAACGGTGTTGAGCGCCCGGTTGATTTTGATATTAAGGAAACCGGCGAAATAGCCGAGGTGGTTCACAGCCTTGCAAAATGGAAGCGTATGGCGCTTATGCGCTACGGCTTCCCGATACATACGGGACTTTACACCGATATGAACGCTATCCGCCGCGATGAAATATGCGATAATATTCACTCGATATATGTCGACCAGTGGGACTGGGAAAAGGTTATAACCGCAGAGGACAGAAACGAGGAATATTTAAAGGCCACCGTCAGGAGCATTTACGGTGCGATTCTGCGCACGGCTGCGGCCGTTAAGGAAAAGTACCCTGTGCTTGATACAAAGCTGCCGGATTTTATAAGCTTTGTATCGACCTATGAGCTTGAAGAAAAATATCCCGATCTAACGCCTAAAGAGCGCGAGAATGCCGCCGCAAAGGAATACGGCGCGGTTTTCGTTATGAAAATAGGCGGCAGACTCAAAAGCGGCGAAAAGCACGACGGCAGAGCACCCGATTATGACGACTGGAGCTTAAACGGCGATATTTTAGTTTATAATCCCATGCTTGACAGCGCGTTTGAGATTTCCTCAATGGGTATCCGCGTTGACAGGGAAAGCCTTATTTCTCAGCTCAAAGCCGAAAACGCCGAAGACAGGCTTAAATACGAGTTCCACACGCTTTTAATGAATGGCTCGCTGCCGCTTACAATAGGCGGCGGAATAGGGCAGTCAAGGCTTTGTATGTTCCTTTTGCAAAAGGCGCATATAGGCGAGGTACAGGTTTCCATCTGGCCCGAAAGGGAAGTAAAAAAATGCAAGGCGGCGGGAATCACGCTGCTTTAAGAGGAATGAAAATTAAATGAAAAACAGATATTTGGCTTTTCTGTCATCTGTTGTTTTTGACTTTTTTGCGGCAGCATTATCCCTTTTGGCTTCACTTAAGCTGGTCGGCACGCCCGAGCTTACCGACAACACGGATATGTTTGTGTTTTCCGTAATAGTCTGGTCTATGCTTATTGTCCTTTCACTTTATATCTTTAAAGCCTACAGTGTTTTGTGGCGCTTTTCGAGAATACCCGATCTGCTGCGGGTCTTTGCGGGCGTGACCGTGGCTTTCGGCGGCTTGTTTATCTGCCAAATGGCGGTTTTCGGCAGGGCATATTCTCTGCCTGTTATGCTGCTGGCATTCTCGTTCACCTTTTTCCTTGCGGTCATGCTGCGTTTACTTATGAAGTATACCGTTCTCCGCGCAGCCTGTGAGAGCGGGGAGAACGCGGCTCCGTCGGAGCTTGACGGCAATATTATGATAATCGGCGCGGGCAGCGCCGCGTCTATGCTTATAAACGAGTTTAAAAGCTATAAGCCGTCGGGTATAAAATTCAAATGCATAATTGACGATGACCCCTCAAAGAAAAATACCTATATATCGGGTGTTAAGGTTTACGGCGACCGTAACCGAATAATAGAAGCCGCCGAAAAATACGAGATAGATACTATCCTTTTCGCAATTCCGAGCTGCGGCAGTAAGGAACGGTCGGAAATACTCAATATCTGCAAGGAAACAAACTGCAGGCTTAAAATAGTTCCCTCCGTTTATCAGATGATATGCCGCGAAAAAAGCAGTATTTCCGATAAGATACGCAAGGTGGAAATTGAGGATCTGCTCGGCAGAGAGCCCATAAGCCTTGATATTGACCGCGTTATAAATTATGTGGCGGGCAAAACCGTTTTAGTCACAGGCGGAGGCGGAACAATAGGCAGCGAGCTTTGCCGTCAGATAGCGGCGCACGAACCGAAGCGCCTTATTGTTTTCGATGTTTACGAAAACAACGCCTACGATATTCAAAACGAGCTTAAACGGAAATACCCGAAGCTTGACCTCGTAACGCTTATAGGCTCTGTAAGGGACAGCAAGCGGCTCGAATGCATGTTTAATACCTACCGCCCCGATATTGTGTACCACGCGGCGGCGCATAAGCATGTCCCGCTTATGGAGGACAGCCCCAACGAGGCTGTTAAAAACAATGTTTTCGGAACGCTGAAAACAGCGCGCTGCGCCGATAAATACGGTGCCGAAAAGTTTGTGCTCATTTCAACCGATAAGGCGGTCAATCCCACAAATATTATGGGGGCGAGTAAGCGTATCTGCGAAATGATAATTCAAGCCTACAATAACCGCTCCGAAACGGAATTTGTGGCGGTGCGCTTCGGAAATGTGCTCGGCAGCAACGGCAGCGTTATTCCGCTTTTCAAAAAGCAGATAGAGGCGGGCGGCCCCGTGACCGTTACCGACCCCGATATTATACGCTATTTTATGACTATACCCGAGGCGGTAACCCTTGTTCTTCAGGCGGGGGCGTCGGCAAAGGGCGGCGAAATTTTCGTGCTGGATATGGGCAAGCCGATGAAAATTTTGGATCTTGCCGAAAATCTTATCAGACTGTCGGGGCTTGTTCCGTATAAGGATATAAATATTGAATTTATAGGCCTGCGCCCCGGCGAAAAGCTTTATGAGGAAATGCTCATGGACGAAGAGGGAATAAGGGAAACCGAAAACGAGCTTATATATATAGGCCATCCGATAGAGCTTGACGAGGAGAAATTTTTTGCGTCACTCGATAGGCTGCAAAAGGCTATGTATGATGACAGTGCCGATATACGCGGAATCGTTTCGGATATAGTCCCGACCTATCACTGCAAAAAGGATATTAATTAATGTCTACCGAATAATTGCATTAGCAAATGCAATTATATAAAATCAAGTTAAAATTTCGATTTTAGGGGTCAAAACCTTTGTTTTGACCGTCAGTATCCATTGATTGTCGCCTGATTTTAAAAAGAATCAAAATGTGATTCTTTTTAAAGTGCAAGGTTTTTGCGCAATTTTGCGAAAAACCCTTGCACCTGAACAATTCAAAAGTTTACACCAACATGCTGGGTTAAGGTACTTTTGAATTGTTCAGCAGGCATTAAATAATAAGCTCAATAATAAACACCGCGGCGCAGGAGCATACGGCAACTCCGAACAGGCTCACGCCGAAGTAAGAAAGCAAAACGCCGATCACAAGCGCTGCAAGCCCCGACCATATGCTGCCGGTGGAGTTTATAATTGCGGGAAAGGTCATTATTGCAAGGGTGACATACGGCACATAGTAAAGAAACGAGCGCAGCGTCACATTGGTTATCTTTTTTCTGATGAGCGTCAGCGGCAATACCCTTATAAGATATGTTACGGCGGTCATCACAGCTATGTATATATAAATATTATGCTTCATCGCCGTTTACCTCCGCGTCCTCCTTTACGGGGAAGAGGATCGCCGCAAGCAGCGATATTACCACCGTGAGAATAATTATTCGCATACCGTCGGAAACAGAAGCCAAGGCGGGTATCTTTGAAAAGGCAAGGCTTGCCGCCATTGAAATTATAACCAGCGCCGCTATGACCTTGTTTTTTCTTGCGGGCGGTATTATTATTGCCAAAAACATACCGTAAAGTCCCACGCTTAAAGCGCTCACAAGCCGTGCGGGCAGCACATTGCCCATTATAACCCCAAACAGCGTGCCGAAAGCCCACCCGGGAATTGCAACCGACATAGCGCCGTAATTATAAAACGGGTTGAGTGTGCCCGTAACCGATACGGAAATGCCGAAAATTTCATCGGTCACATCAAACGCCATCAGCATACGGTGTAAAAGGGAAGTTTCGGGCGCTATTTTTTGGCTCAGAGCGCAGGACATAAGCAAATACCGCGCGTTTACTATCAGCTCGGTTATTGCAAGCTCTATATAAGCTGCACCGGCTCCGATAAGTGTAAAGGCGGCGTATCCGCCGGCGGACGCGTTTGTGAGCCCGGACGCCAAGAACGCCTGAAATGCGCCGAGTCCCGCTTTTTTCGCGGCTATTCCGAGGGTGAACGCTACGGCGAAATAGCCGAGCGCTATGGGAATGCCGTCCCTTAATCCTTTAAAATACCATTCCCTGTTGTTTGACATAAAAAACGTCGTTCCTTAAAAGGGCGCGGCGGGTACGGCAATAAATACCGTACCCGCCGCGCCGAAAATATTACCGAATAATATTTTACATACTTAAAACGCCGCCGTCAATAGTTTTTTAAAAATTTAATTTACTTTTTCAATATAGCCGCTTATAGGCTCGGTATACATATTATCGTCCGTTACGGGCTTATAGCGCTTGCCGTCGTAAACATCGGTAAAGCCGTTTGTCGCTTTATAGACCTCGTTGGTCTCGGTATCGTAAACGCGCTCATAGCCTAAGATGGCGTCGCTCTGCTTCTGGCTCATAATATCCTGACTTTTATTGCGGCTCTCCCATGATGACATAAAGCCGTCCATAGTCTGATTAAAGTTCTGGCTTATCTGCTTGGAAAGCGCAACCTTTTCATTGCTTGCCTGATTTGTGGCGTTTACAAAGCTATCCGAATAATCAAGCGTTTTCATACATTCGGTAAGCACGCTTTCCCACTTTATAAAGGTGTCCTTTGCGGCAGTTATTGCCACCACGTTATACGCCATATAGTATCCGCCGTCCGCCTGCTTCAGCTGATAGCCCACAACCGTTCCGTCAGATACAGTCAAGCTGCCGAAATCCACAACGCTTGCCGAGAACATACCCTCGCCCTCCTTGCCGCCGTCTGTGAAGGTTGCACGCAAAAGCTCCTCGCCGAGCGAATAGGCTTTTAAATTGCTGTTTGAAGCAAACCTTTCGGTCACGGTGAAATTGTCGTAACGGGGGAAGGTAAATCCCGCATAGGTGGTATCCATTTTAGAGGCGAAATCGCCGTAGGCAGAGAAAATTTTAAAGAAATTCTCGGTAGAGGGGTTTTCAAGCACAACCGCGTTTGCAAACAGCGCCAATTGCGTATTTCCCTTATTATAAAGGCTTTGGTATGCCGCCTTGCCCGACTGCGAGTGCAAGAGGCACTCCGCTTTAAGAAGAATATACATACCGTTGAGCGGCTCGTTAGGGTCGCTTACGCGTATGGTGTGGTAAATATTCGCGCCGCCCGCAGTTACCTTCCAGCCCTTGGGTATTGTAATGCTGAAATCGGCTGTTTCATATTTCTCGGTCTGCACCGCTTTTGCCGCCGTTTGCGTAACCTTTATGCCGTGCTCGGTCTTTACGGTTTTTGTGCCGTCGCTGTTTGTTACGGTTTTGCCGCCGCAAGCGGTAAGGCAAAGTGCGAGCAGGGCGGAAACAGCGGCTGAAAATATTTTTCTTTTATCAAAATTCATATCATTTACTCCTTTATTTATCGCGGTAGGCATTGTAAAATTTGTTGCAATCGTATTTATAATATTCGGCGTAGCCCTCGGTCATAATTTCCGAAATCGGTAAGAGGGTGTAATCATCGGTTATTACATGGCTTGTGCATATATTGCGCACATCCTGGTAATAGTTTGTAAGCAGGGTTATTTTTCTTAAAGTGAGGTTGCAGTTAAGGTGCGGCGCGGCGGGATAATAGGGCGAAACCGAGCCGTCGGGCGCTGTCTGTGCGTTTTTATCATTATCATCAAGCGGTTCTGACGCATACACAATCTCATAAAACGCGCAGTTTGTCATAAGAATATTGGTGTTGAAAAGCCTTATCGGGGTCTCGTTTCCTATCGCTGTTAAATCAATATCGTAGGCTATGTATTCCCGCCAGCCCATATCTCTGTACCAGTTCCACCCGGCAGTGTTTTTATCAAGGTATTTAGCCGTATCAATAAGGCTTACCTTTTTGCCTGTAATGGCCAACATCGGGAAGCGGTGGCGGTAAACCTTATCGGCGTTTAAAAATTCCGCGGTGCAGTCGGTAAGCGTTTTACCGTCGGATGAATAGCGGTAAACCTTTTTGAAAAGAGGGTATTTATCGGTATCGATTTTTTCGGGAATATAAGAAGTAACAGGCGATGGACCGCTGAGCTTGTAGGCAGAGCCGTCCTTAAAATAGAAATTGCAGATTTCGCCGTCGTAGGTGGCGTCCCAATACCTTACCTCGGCGGTTGACGGTAGCGTGAACGTTTCCAGAATATTTTTGCCGTTTGAAAGCGGCGAATTAAAGTTTGCACGGTAGGTCTTGCCGCCCGAAACTATCATATTATCAATGGTTGTGCTGTAGGAGTGATCGATAAAGCAATCAAACTCCGAGGTTATATCAATAATGCCCTCGCCGCCGATAATCTTTTTATAATCCGATTGGTCATACGGCCGGCCGCGCTCCTTTAAAAGCGCCTGCTCAAGTGTTACGGGCTCCGCTTGCGTTGAGGCGTTAAGCGAGGTATCCTTTTCAGCGGCAGGTCTTGATGTTTTCCCGCCGTTACCCGCACACCCGCAAAGCAGAGTAAAAGCAAGCAAAATAGCCGCCAAACCCCGCATTTTAAATTCTGATTTTATATTCATTGTTCTCTCCTTACAAAACAGAATATTCCCATAAGCATTTTAGCATATATACCATATCAACGAATAAATAATTTCCGTTATGGCATTTGCCGGAATGGAAATTATTACACTTTATTTTTTGACGGTTTTGTTGTATAATATAAAAAAACATTACGGATGTGAAAATATGAGATTTTGCGACAGGCTTAACGAGTATATAGAAACGCTTGACTGCACTGCCAAGGAATTAAGTGAGCTTTCAGGTATATCTGCGGCGACTGTGAGCCGTTACCGATCGGGAGAACGGCTGCCCGATGCCGAAAGCGAGGCCTTTTCATCCATTGTAAACGCGCTGACGGCTATTGCCGAAAAAAAGAAAATCGCCCTCGGAGCAGAGGAAATACGCTCACAGCTTCTTGCCTGTGACGGACTCGTGTCAGCCGATAAGGAGCAGCTGCGGCTTAATTTCAATACGCTGATTTCCGTGCTTGATATAAATATTTCAAAGCTTTGCCGCAGCACAAATTACGATAGCTCAACTATATTCCGCTTCAGAAACGGCTCGCGCCGCCCTGCCGACCCCGAGCAATTCGCCGAGGCGGTGGCGTCTTTTGTGGCAAGGGAGATAAATTCTCCCACCGACCTTGCCGTGCTGACAGAGCTTACCGGCGAGGAGACCGACGATTGCTCCGCAAGGTATGAAAAAATCAAGGAATGGCTGCTTTGCGGAAAATCGGGGGATACCGAAGGCGGCGGCATTTCGGGATTTCTTGCAAAGCTTGACGAATTTGATTTAAACGAATACATTAAAGCGATTCATTTCGATGAAATGAAGGTGCCGCAGCTGCCGTTTCAGCTGCCGACCTCAAAATATTATTACGGTCTTCACGAAATGATGGAAAGCGAGCTTGACTTTTTAAAGGCGACCGTGCTTTCAAAATCAAAGGATGATGTTACGCTTTACAGCGATATGCCCATGACCGAAATGGCGAAGGACCCCGATTTTCCGAAAAAATGGATGTACGGAATGGCGCTTATGCTCAAAAAAGGGCTGCACCTTAACAATATACATAATATTGACCGATCGTTTGAGGAAATGATGCTGGGGCTTGAAAGCTGGATACCTATGTATATGACGGGACAAATATCCCCCTATTACCTCAAAAAAACGCAGAACGGCGCATTCAATCATTTTTTGCGGGTATCGGGTGCCGCGGCGCTTTCGGGTGAGGCGATAGCGGGCTGTCATGACCGCGGCAGATACTATCTTTCAAAAACACGGGACGACATATCCTATTATAAAAACCGTGCAGAGGATCTTCTTAAAAACGCTTCGCCGCTTATGGATATTTACCGAGAGGACGGCGCACGCGGACTCAGAGCTTTTCTGCTTGCCGATGCGGAAAGTTCGGGTAAGCGCCGAAACATTCTTTCCGTGCCGCCGCTTTATACCGCGGGAGCGGATTTTCTTGAAAAACTGTTTGAAAACCATAAAATACAAGCGGAAGATAAAAATAAAATTCTTGATTTTGCGCGTTCGCAGCGCGAAATTGCGAAAAAAATTCTTGAAAACGGCAGCATAACCGATGAAATGCCTGTTATAAGCCGCGAGGAATTTGAGCGCCACCCGGCTGTTTTGCCGCTTTCGGGAATGTTTTACGGTAAGGATATTTGTCTTACCTATGATGAATATTCCGAGCATATAAGGCAGACAGAGCGGTTTATGCAGATACATGAAAATTATACCGCGGAATTTACAAAGGCAAACGCGTTCAGAAATCTGCAGATATTGATTCACGAGGGACAGTGGGCCATGATTTCAAAGGGCAACGCCCCCGCGATTCACTTTGTGATTCACCACCCGAAGCTGCGAAGCGCGATTGAAAATTTTATTCCTCCGGTTGTGGAATAAAAAAACCGGCTTGATATATTAAAAATAAAAGAGAATAATAAGCTTATAACAGAAGGAACGGAGAGTTATTATGTATAAAAATATTGAAAAAGAAAAAGTTATAAATCTTAAAGACCTTGTGGATTACAGCGAGGGTCAGGTAGTAAGCAAAACGCTTGTGCAGAACGAGCTTGTGAGCATGACCGTTTTTTCGTTTGATAAGGGAGAAGAAATTTCCTCCCATTCAGCCGGCGGCGACGCGATGGTGACCGTGCTCGACGGAAAGGGAAGATTCACCGTCGGCGGGAAGGAATATGTTTTGTCCGAAGGGGAGACCCTTATTATGCCGAAGGGAATACCGCACGCAGTGTTCGGGCTTGAAAGATTCAAAATGCAGCTTACCGTATCGTTTTAAGAAATCCGTTATATAATGACGGTTACAAGTACACAGCGCGGAATCGTCGAATAATTCGGCGATTCCGCGCTGTGTACTTATTTTATTGTAAAAACACACAAGGTTTTTTGTGAGTTTTCACAATTTACCAAAAAATATTAAAATTTTTCTTGACTTTTCAAATGGGATGGGTTATTATAATTAGCAAGTAATACTATGTCGGAGTAACAATGAGGAGTATTTTTGTCGAAAATTACAAGAATGCGTCGGACGAAGAAATCGTCGCGCAAATATGCGGCGGAGACTATGAGCTTCTGCCCGTAATTTTCGGTCGGTACGATAAGCGAATACGCTATTATGCGGATAAATACTGCCGCGAAAGCGACCGCGAGGACGCAGCGCAGGAGGCAAGCCTTGCGCTTTATTCCGCAGTGAAGAATTACGATAAAGATAAATCCTCGTTTTCCTCCTTTGCCTCACTTTGTATAAAGCGCTCGGTTATTGATTGCGCAAAACGGGCGGGCAGAAAGAAAAACATTCCCGAGGAGCTGCTTGAGCCGATAGAGGATGTAAGCATTCCCGATTGCAACAGTCCGGAAAAGATTTTCTTTGATAAAGAGGCTTATAAAGCGCTTACGCACAGTATAAAGCTTGAATTATCGGGAATGGAGCTTGCGGTTTTGCAGCTTTTCCTTTCGGGGGAAAAATACATAGATATTGCGGACGAGTTGGGTGTTTCCGAAAAATCGGTAAATAACGCGCTTATGAGAATCCGCAGGAAGCTTAAGGATAAACAGGAAAATTGATTCCTTTTTATTAATATGCCCATGTAGCTTAAAGCAGAGCGTTGAAACCAAAGATGTCGGTGCGATTCCGTCCGGGGCTAAATTTTATCATCAGAGAGGTAGAAAACATGTTTGAAGACAAGACGTTAGTTTGCAAGGATTGCGGTGAGGAATTCGTATTTACTGCAAGGGAACAGGAGTTTTACGAATCCAAAGGCTTTGTAAACGAACCGCAGCGCTGCAAGCCCTGTCGCGATAAGCGTAAGAATGCCGGCAGAGCTCCCAGAGAAATGCATGATGCAGTATGTGCTGCCTGCGGCGGCGTTGCTAAAGTGCCGTTCATCCCGAGGGATGATCGCCCGGTATATTGCAGCGAGTGCTTTGCAAAAATGAAGGAAGAAGAAAACGGCGGAGCTGCAGAGTAATAATTCTTTGGTGCGCGTGTCGAAAAAAATCGCCACGCTCTCCTACGGGAATGCCGTTCGCTCGAAAATTACGGATTTTCGGACCGCACTCCCTACTCTTGTTGTGCCCAAAGAAAATATCGCTCGGCGCGCGAATTTTCTTTGACCGCGGCGCCATAACGCCCTCCTTTTATCTGCCGCAGGCGGCAGTCGGTTGTTATGCTCCGTGGTTACTCACCCCGGTGCCCTCCTGAAACCGATTATTCAGCGGTTTTTCGCTTACAAGGTGTTTTTCCGTCGCACAGGCATGGGAAAAATGAAAAATGCGGAGTTACCGCTGCAAAAACAAATTTTGGGGTTCATCGACAGACTGATGACGAATCGCCTTTCGGCGATTCGTTTTTTTATACCTGCAGTGCTTGCAGAGTATGATGACATTTAATTTAAAATAAAGTTACAATTA
>URNB01000061.1 GCA_900549055.1 uncultured Oscillospiraceae bacterium | reverse complement strand
TACCTTTTGGGTGCCGCTTTCAAAGTATGTTTTCAATACGGTGTTTATAAGCGTAACGGCAACCGTTGGGCATTTGGTGCTTTCAAGTATGGCGGCGTATCCGCTTGCGAAGCACAGCTTTGTGGGCAAAAATCTTTTTTCAAATATTGTTAAATGGTCGTTGCTTTTTACTTCCGCCGCAATGCTTATACCGCAGTATATCGTTATATCGAGATTCGGTATGATAAATACCTACTGGGCATATATACTGCCCTCGGTTCAATCGGCGCTGGGGCTTTACCTTATGATGAATTTTATGGGGCAGATACCAGAGGCTATGCTTGAGGCGGCAAGAATAGACGGTGCGGGCGAGCTTAGAATATTTTGGCAGATTGCAATGCCCAACGTTAAACCGGCGTGGCTTACCGTTATGATATTTTCTTTTCAGACAATATGGAACACTACAGGCGCTACGCAGATGTCGCAGTTAGTGTATGATGAAAAGATAAAAATGGTATCCTCGCTTTTAAGTCAGGTTGTGGCGGGCGGTACAGCCCGCGCAGGAGCGGGTTCGGCGCTTTCGCTCTTACTTATGCTGCCGCCGATAATACTTTTCATAGCGTCGCAATCACGCATAATAGAAACAATGTCAAGCTCGGGAATGAAATAAAGAGGAGGGGAACATTCTTGAAACGTGTCAAACCGCTGATAATTTTAATAATTGCCGTTTTTATGGGTGTTTGGACGTCTGTCGGCGTTTTTGCCGACGGCGAGACCTCTTTCAGCTACACCTATGATTCATCGGGTGTTTCGCAGGCTGTTCCCGAGCCGTATAAGGCATATGCACCGATTTCGGGCAAAAAAAGCTTCGGCGGGGTGCAGCTTAATGACCCCAAGGATATTTATGTTTCGGGAAAGGGCGAAATATATATTCTTGACAGCGGAAACAGCCGCATTGCGGTTTTAAGCTCAAGCCTTGAGTTTGAAAGAGATATTAGGCTTATAAGAAACGGAAACAGGGTAGACCTCAGCGGTGCGGAAGGGATTTTTGTTTCCGCGTCCGATAAGATATATGTTGCCGATAAAAGCGGAGCGGCGGTTTATACGGCGGATAGCAACGGTAATATCACATCGGTCATTTCTGCACCGCCTGCCGATAAGGTGGAAAGCGGTTTTGAATTTGCACCGACCCATGTATTGGCAGACAGCGCGGGTGTGGTATATGTAATTTCGGCAAATACATATTCGGGAGCTCTGCAATATGATACGGACGGCAGCTTTTTAGGATTTTTCGGAAGCAACCGGGTTGAAGTGAATTTAAAGGTTATTATGAACCGAATTTGGCGGCGCATACTTTCAAGCGACGCTGCGGCGGGTCTGCAAAGAAGCGTTCCGGTTTCATTTGTTCAGTTTGATATTGACCGTGAAAATTTTGTTTACACCGTAAAATCGGGAACGGGCAGCAGCGGCGGACAGGTAAGGAAAATCAACCCTAACAGTGTGAACATATTGCTTGATGACGAGGGCAACGAGGCGTTTTACGGCGATTTGGAAACCTATTTCGACAGTGTTTCAAATCTTGACATAACCACCTCGTTTTCCGATATAGCGGTTGACGGCGAGGGCTATATAACACTGCTTGATTCAACCCGAAAACGCCTTTTTCAGTATGACGGCAGCACCAACCTGCTTTATGCCTTCGGCGGAGCGGGCAACAGAAGGGGCACGTTTGTATCGCCCGTGGCGATTGATACGCTCGGCGACAAAATAATTGTGCTTGACAGCGGTATAGGCGGACTGCATATTTTTGAACCGACCGATTTCGCGCTTAATGTAAGAGCGGCGCTTTCGCTTTACAATAAAGGGCTGTATGGGGAAGCGGAAGAGCATTGGAAAGCCATATTAAAGCAGGACGCATATTACGAGCTTGCCAATATAGGTATGGGAAAAATCTGCGAGCGCACGGGCGATTATGCCGCCGCTATGAAATACTACAAGACAGGCAACAGCCGGCAAAACTACTCGAACGCATTTGCCGCACGGCGGGACGAAGCAATGCGCAAGGGCTTTGTGTTCTTAGTTATCGGGGTTGCGGCGGTCTTACTCGGTATTGTTGCGGCGCTTACGGTAAGCGAAAGGCGGGTTATAAACGAATACAACCGCGTATTAAGACCGCACGGTTATCCGCTTTACTGTCTTAAAAGCCCGTTCAAGGGGTATTCCCTGCTTAAAGAAACAAAGCAGGGCAGCGGCATATGCGCGGCGGTAATATTATGCGTATTTACGGCGGTAGGCATTATATCCACGCAGCTTACGGCGTTTCACTATAACCCCGATTCGGGCAGGCAGTTCAATATTTTTGCCGTACTTGCCGAAACTCTCGGAATATTCCTGCTGTTTGTTATATGCAATTGGGCGGTCTCCACATTGGCGGACGGCAAGGGTAAATTCGGTGAAATAATAATATTTACCTCATACGCGCTTATCCCGCTTATTATAACCGAGGTTATGCTTTTGGTTTCATCAAACGTTTTTTCGCTTAAAGAGCAGGCGTTTTACGGAATAATCAGGTCGGTCGGTCTTATATGGACGGCGGTACACATTTTTGTTTCCAACAAAGAGGTTCATGAGTACAGCGGCGGCAAGGCGCTGCTTGTGCTTTTCGGCAGCGTCTTCGGCATGTATCTTTTAATACTTATTATCACCGTGGCGTACAGTATGTTCGCGCAGCTTTTGAGCTTTATTTCAATGGTAATAAGCGAAATAAGGGCGTAGGGGGTGTTTGTATGAAAAGAAAGGCACTTTTAAAAAATATTCTCGGTTTTGCGCTTTCGTTTTGTGCTGTGGGCGGAATAATTCTTCTTTTATCGGTTGCTTCGCGCTCGAGCGACAGCGGCGGTACGGTTACGGAAAAGCTGACGCAGATTGATTTTTCACCCGAAAACGATGGGGATATTATCGCGGAAAACGACCGCTTCAGACTTTCGGTAAGCTCGCTTGACGCGGCGGTAACATTGCTTGACAAGAAAAACGACACCTTTTTTTCAAGCACTCCCGACGGACTTTACGACATTGAGGGACTGAAAACCGCAGCCGTTTCGGAGCTTTCAAGCGTGATTAAAATAAAATACGCCGACCGCGACTCCAATATTTCCGAGCAAAACAGTACGTCCGCCGCCGTTAAAAGGAAAACCTTTTCGGTTAAAAGGATAAAAAACGGTGCAAGAATTGAATTTTATTTTGAAAGCGCGGGCTTTTTAATACCGATTGAGCTTACGGTTACCGATTACGGCTTTCGCGCGGAAATAATTTCTTCGCAAATAAAGGAAAAGAGCAATCTTGTAAAGCTTACTTCCGTAACGCTGCTGCCGGGATTTTCCGCCGGCGCTGACAGCGACGACGGGTATGTGTTTATTCCCGACGGCTGCGGAGCAATATCCTCCTTCGGCTATTCGGAACAAAGGTATTCGGCGAGAATTTACGGCGAGGATTGCGCTGTGGAGCAAAACACAAGAACATTACCGCAATCAAAGGCTTATCTTCCCGTGTTCGGAGTAAAAAGAAACAACGCCGCATTTTGCGCAATTATTACAAACGCTGCGGCAAGGGCGGTTGTGAATGCCGACGGCAGCACGGCAAAAAGACCGTATACCACCGTTAGCGCGGAATATGTTTACAGGGAAAATATTCTTGTGAGTGTGAGCCAGAAGACCTTTGAAAATACCCAGGTCAATATGTTTGAAGGCAAGCCCTGCTCCGCAGAAAAGTTTTCGGTGGAGTACCGCGTCTGCGATTCGGCGGATTATAACGGTATGGCGGCTTCTTACAGAAATTACCTTGCCGAGGAAGAGGGGCTTAAAGCCCTGAACGCCAAAGGCAACGCGCTTTTTGTTGATATTATAGGCGGGGCTGTTAAGCAGCAAAGCGTTTTGGGGCTGCCCGTAAAGCGGGTAATGCCGATTACGGATTTTAAAGCGGCTGAAAAAACGGTAAAGGCTTTAAAGCAGGGCGGCGTTGAGGATTTTTCGGTTAATTACCTTTACTGGTATAAAAATGCCGATGAAAGCGGAATTACCGCCGATTTAAAGCCCGAGCGCGCTCTCGGCGGCAAAAGCGGGCTTAACGCTTTTTTAAGCACTGCCGAAAAGCTCGGCATAAAGGCGTATTTGGGGCTGAATTTTACCGATATGCCTAAGAGCGAACACAGATATTCCAAAAAATCCGCGTCCGCGCAAACGGTGCGCAAAGAACCCGTAATTGATTATAGGTATAAAATGAGCACATTTCAAAAAACGGATAAAGCACCCTTTAAATATCTTTTAAGTCCTGAAAAAATTACGTCGGCTGCGGCTGCGGCTCGTAAGGGCTTCGGCAGCTTTAATACTGCGGGGTATTCGGTAGGAACGCTCGGGAATAAGATATATTCCGACCTCGGCGACCGCGCCGTAGACAGAGCGCAAAGCGAGCAGCTGTGGCGAACGGCGCTTAAAGGTCTTTCGGAAAATGGGAAAATAGTAATTCCGAACGCCTGCGCTTACGGCTTTTCCTCAGCCTATACCATAACCGATACGCCGCTTTATTCGGGCAGCTATTTGTTTTCACAGTATGAAATTCCGTTTTACGCAATGGCGCTGCACGGTTCGGTTTACCTGACATCGCCCGATATTAACGGTCAAAGTGATGAAAACACCGCATTTTTAAAGGCGCTTGAGGCGGGAACGGCGCTGAAATACGCCTTTGGCTTTGAAAACGCGGGAGAACTTTCCGATACGCTTGCCGATGAATACTCATATATAGATTTCGGGCTTTGCAAGGCATCTGCGCTTAGCAAATATAAAATTTCGGCGGAGTATCTTACCGCCGTTTCCGATAAGAAAATGGTCTCGCACAAGCGTTTATCGCCCGATGTTACCGAAACGCTTTTTGAAAACGGTATGGGCGTATATGTAAATTACGGCGATGCGCCGTATGAAAACGGCGGTATATCCGTTCCGGCGAAGGGCTTTTCACCTATCGGGTGGAGTCTTAAGGGGGAGGAATGATTATGAAAGGCAATAAAGGCGGCGGGCTTGAAAAGCAGAAGGCACGCTGGGCGTGGCTTTTTATAGCTCCGTGGATTGTAGGTATAGCGGTGTTTTTCGCCGTTCCCATGGCGCAATCGGTTATATATTCCTTTTGTAATCTTACCGTCAGCGGAAACGGCTTTAAAACCGATTTTACCGGGCTTTCCAATTATTCCTACCTTTTCACAAAGGATACCTTCTTTCTTCAGTATCTTACGGGGTCTGTGGCGTCGGTCTTTCCGCGCGTGGTTATGATAACGGCGTTCAGCCTCCTTATAGCCGTGGTTTTAAAGGAAAGGTTTATAGGCAGAAGTCTTGCAAGAACCGTATTTTTCTTTCCTGTTATAATCGCCTCGGGCGTAATAATCAGTATATTACAGGATAAGGTTATGATGAGCGGCTCGGGCGTTACGGATATGTCGCCGGGGTATATGTTTAAAGCTCCTGATCTGGTGGCGGTTTTTTCGGAGCTCGGACTGCCCGAGGCGGTTACGAAATCAATCACCGATATTATAAACAGTATGTTTGATTTAACCTGGCAAAGCGGCGTGCAGATATTACTGCTGCTTTCGGCTATAAACAATATCCCGTCTTCGTTTTACGAGGCGGCGGTAATGGACGGCGCAACCGCCTGGGAAAAGTTTTGGAAGATAACCTTTCCGACCGTTACACCCACGCTTTTGGTTTCGGTTATATATACAGTGATAGACGGCTTTACCGATTACGATAATAAGGTAATGCAGCTGCTGCGCAGCTATTACACAAATAATAACTACACGTACAGCGCTACCATAGGGGTAATATACTTTTTCTGTATTCTGCTTATAATCGGTTTGATACAGCTTGTTTCAAAGTGGTTTGTGGTTTATTCGGGAAATTAAGAGGCGGAAAATGGATAAGAAAATAATACTTTCAAAAAAACGCTCCGTAAGGCTTGTGAAATCAATTTTGCGCGCCGTGTTTTTGGTGGGCGTGGGGTTTGTAATGCTTTATCCGGTGCTGTTTATGCTTTCAAACTCCTTCAAATCCGTAAATGATACGCTTGACCCGACAGTTGTATGGATTCCGAGTGGGTTTAACCTTTTCAGCTTTAAAACGGCGCTTGAGCTGCTGAAATTCGGCGAATCCTTTAAAAACACGCTGCTTATTGTGCTGCCCTGCGTTATTTTTCAGGTGGTTTCGTGTCTTTTTATCGCTTACGGCTTTGCGCGGTTCAGGTTTAAATTCCGAAATCTGCTGTTCGGTCTTTTAATCTTCAATATCATAGTTCCTACGGAATCGTATATGATACCGCTCTATGTAAATCTTAAAACAATGGGTCTGCTTGATACCTACGCGCAGTTTTATGTTCAGGCGCTGCTCGGAACGGGTATACGCTCGGGACTGTATATATTTATTTTCAGGCAGTATTTTATAAATATGCCAAAGGAGCTTGAGGAAGCGTCGTTTATTGACGGCTGCAACCCGCTTGAAACCTTTATAAAAATAATGGTGCCCAACGTTTCCGCGGCAATACTTACGGTAACGGTGTTTTCGGTTGTTTGGTATTACAACGATTATTCGCTTACGGGTATGCTGCTCAATAAAAATTTTCCTCTTTCCATTGCGCTTACGGGCGTTTCAACATCGCTTGGCAATCAACTGCAAAATATGTCGGGACTTACAACAGGCTCGGATATAAAGCTGCTCAGCGATTCCATACTTTCGGCGGCGTGCCTTATAACCGCGCTGCCGCTGATAGGCTTTTACGCAGTGGTTCAAAAATATTTTACAGAGGGAATAGAAAGGACCGGTATTGTAGGATGAAAACAGGTATACGTTTAACGGCAGCCGTGCTGATATCGCTTTTTGTAATATCCGCGGCGGGCTGTGCAAATGAAAAAAGCCTTTCTTCTGAAACGGGCGGGCATACAGACAGCTCTCAAACGCCGCCTGCGGCAGCCGATATTTTGAAAAAAGCAACGCTTAGCCGCGAGGAGCAAATATCGCTTTACAAGGAAATAGTTGAAGGGGAAACCGCGTGGCTTGCTTCGCTTCAGCTTGATAACGGAGCTTTGCCCATGACATATGCGGCGGACGGAAAGCTGACGCTTAACCCCTATTTTTCCGATTTTGCGGCGCTTGCAATGCTTGAAAGTGATAAATACCTCGGTCAGGTCAAAAAATATGCCGACTGGCACTTCTCGCACCTTAATACCGCCGATACGGATTATAACGGGCTTGACGGCACCGTTTATGATTACACGGCGGAGGTATCGGGCGGAAAGGTGAAGCGGGAAACGGTAAACACCGATAACGGCAAAAAGCATTACGATTCGGTTGATTCCTATGCGGCAACCTTTCTTTGCGTGCTGGAAAAATACCGGCAAAAAAGCGGAGACACCGAATACATAAAGCAAAACGGCGCAGATATTGACCGCGTGACCGCCGCGCTTTTGGCAACCTTTGAGGGAGAGCTTACAACAACAAAGCCCGATTATAAAATACAGTACCTTATGGATAACTGCGAGGTTTACGAGGGGCTTGCGGCTGCGGAAAAGCTTTATAAAAGCGTTTTTGCGGATGAAAAGGAGCTTATAGGTAAAATAACGGCGGCAAAGGAAAAGGTATCGAACGGGATAGAAAACCTGCTTTGGAATAAAAAAGGCTATTACGAAACGGCAATATCCCCCGACGGTACGGTTGCCTATAAATTTGCGTGGAGCGATTTTTACCCCTGCGCCACATCACAGCTTTTTATGATTTCAAGCGGGCTTTTAAAGCCCGAAAGCGAGAGGGCGCGGCAGCTGTACAAAAGCTTTAACGATAATTTTTCCACAGGCGAAAAGAAAAGCAGCTGGGAAAAAATAAGTCTGCCCGACAGCTTTTTTTGGGGCTCGGTCGTTTATGCCGCCGCAATTATGGGCGACGAGGGCAGGGTGGAAAGCTATATGCGGCTTTATAAAAAGGCAATGAAAAATCACGCTTACCCGCTTTATAACGCGGACGCGGGCAGAGTATGCCTTGCGGCTGCGGTTATGATAGAAAAGCTTTCACAGAAAGGATGATTACATTGAAAAAAATTAAATCGGTAATTTCCGCGGTGCTTTGTATCTGTATGATCTCTGCAGTATTTGCGGGGTGCGGAAAAAACGGAACGGGCGGCGCGGCAGACGGCGAGCGCGCAGAGAAAATTGCCAAAGAGCCTAAAAAAATTTCGTTTTTGGTGCCCGGGTATGACGGCAGCGATAAGGACAGCTATTACACCAAGGCAATAAAGGAATTTGAAAAAACCTACGGCAAGCAGGTGGAAATTCTTCAGGCTGTGGGCGAGCAGCTTTGGAATCAAAAGGTTGCGGCGCAAATTGCCGCCAAAGACCCCATAGACGTATTTTATATAAGCGTGGATCAGTACCTCGGAATGTACCAGAAAAATTATCTGACCCCCGTTAACGATTATGTGGATCTCAGCGTAACAGGGCACAACAGCGATGTAATGGACACGTTTGTTAAATTCGACGGCAAGTATTATGCCGCAGGAGTTTCGGCTACTCCGTATGTGCTTTATTATAACCGCGATATTATGGAAGCAAACGGCTTTGACCGCGACGAGCCGCGCAAGCGCTATGAATCGGGCAGCTGGACCTGGAACGATTTTATTGAAATAGCGCGTGAGTGCAACGACGCAGACGCGGGTATTGCGGGGCTTGAGAATATGTTTGACGAGGTATTTCAGGCGTCGAATAACTGCACGGCGGTCGAGTTTAAGGAAGGCAAATACACGCTTAATATAAAGTCGCCGCAAATGCGCCACACGCTTGAAACGGTTCAGGATATATTCAATAAAAATGTTATCTGCGGCAGCGGCTATGTTACGGGTCAGAATAAGTTTTTAAAGGGTAAGGCGGCTATGCACGGCGCATACGCGTATGAAGAAGCGACCTTTAACTCCTTGAAAAAGAGCGGTTCGGTCTCGATTGATTTCGGGGTGACGGCTTTCCCCGCAGGACCTGATAATAAGGACGGTAAAAGCTTCGGACATTCCACGGGCTATGCCATTTCCAACGGCTCGGACGCTCCTTACAGCGCGGGAATGCTTATAGATATGATTTTAAAGGCTGCCGATGAGGATAACAAGGAGAAAAAAGCCCTTGAAAATGCGGAAAACCGCGCCATGTATGATAAGCTTGCGAAAAATCTGTGCATACCGACGTATACCGACGGAATTTTAGAGCAGGGCTACGGAGCGTTTTACCTGCTTTATGATGTGAGAAACGGCGAGGATATTAACCAGAAGCTTGCGCAATACGAAACCACCTATCAAAAAATGGTGGACGATGCAAATGCACTTTTAAAATAGATACGGAGAGGGAAAAATGCAAAAAAATTACTGTACGCCGATTCCTGCGGCAAGAATTTCGGATAAGGTGTCTCCGGAATTGAAAATAGCAACGGAAAACGCCTGCACAGCGGAAATTTATGCGGTTACCGCAGGCGGTAAGGCGCTGCTCGGAAAATACGACCTTAAAAGCGGGCTTGAATCTAACAGAATATATCCCGACCTCGGCGGTATAACAGGAAAATTTGAGTTTGAAATAAACTTTAAGGACAACGACGGCAATACAGAGGAAACAATACGCATACCTTATGAGGTTGTAAAATCGGATGTGCCGTCCACCGGGATGATAGACGGCTGCTGGATAACGCTTTACCACTGGAGCGAGGCAGAGGGTACTTATTTTAACGAAGGGCTCAAGAATCTTGACGCCGACGGCTGGCGGCAGATAATCTACTCCATGCACAAGGCGAAAATTACCTCGGTACTTATTCAGAATGTGTTTGATGCGGGAAATTACGCTTATCAGCACAATATGACCGTGGATACATACGACGGAAAAGCGTTTTACCCGAGTAAACTTTACAAAAACAGAATGTCAATAAAGTGCGAAGACCCGTTAGAGGTTATACTGACTGCCGCCGACGAGTGCGGAATGCATGTTTTTCCCGGGGTGGGTATGTATGCGTGGTTTGAATTTTCGCCCGACTCTCTTGAATGGCATAAAAGGGTGACTGTGGAGCTGAACGAACGCTACGGACACCATAAATCATTTTATGGCTGGTATATTTCCGAGGAAATTATGGGCTCGTTATACTTTGATTATCCCTCTGTTCCGAATGAGAAATATAAGGATATACAAAGCTTTTTCAAAGAATACACCGCATTTGTAAGGCGGCTTACCCCCACAAAGCCGGTGGCGCTTGCTCCTAACAACATCCATATGCACTGGTATGAGAAGGAATGGCTGCCGATACTCGAAAACCTTGATATTATAATACCCTTTGCATTTGCAAGGAGCGAATATAATATTGATGAAATTATGAATATGTGCCGCAAGACGGGAACGCATTTCTGGGTTGATATGGAAATGTTCGCCGTTCCGTTTACAGACGGGCTTCGCCCCAAAAAAATACCCGACCTGCTTAAAGAAATGAAGAATTACGATAAATTGGAGCAGATATACGGCTACCAATACACCGGAATTATGAATGAGCCGGGGCACAGAATGAATTTGGGTCTTGCCGAGACCGAAAAATTTTACAGCGAATATATGAATTACCTAAAAACCAAGGAGGACAACGGCAATGGAAAATAAAATATTTACCGAATACAAAAATCGCTTTCACTCGGCTCTTTTGGACGACTGTATTCCGTTCTGGGAGAAAAGCGACCTTATAGATAAGGAATACGGCGGGTTTATAACCTCGGTAGACAGGGAGGGCAAAAGCTACAACGACGATAAATCGGTTTGGTTTCAGGGTCGCTGCCTTTGGACATTTTCCTCTCTGTGCGCAAGGTACGGCGTAAGGGAAAGCTGGCTTAACGCGGCAAAAAGCGGTAAGGAATTTCTTGAAAAATACTGCACCGACAGCGACGGAAGAATGTTTTTTACCGTAACGCGCGACGGCAGACCGCTGAGAAAACGCAGATATATGTATTCCGAAAGCTTTTTTGTTATAGGCATGGCTGAATACGGCGCCCTTACGGGAGATACCGAGGCTCTGGCTAAGGCGGCAAAATGCTTTGATATGATGCTCGATATCTACCGTCACCCCGAAAACGACCCATATAAAATCACCCCAAAATCATATGCCGAAACAAGAAGTCAGCGCGATTCCGCAGTGCCTATGGTGCTTATAAGCTCGGGGCAGATACTGCGCCGCTGTATTCCCGAAAGGGCGGAATACTATACCGCCGCGGTGCGCGAGGTAATAGGAGATATACTGAAATATCACTACAAGCCCGAGCTTAAGTGCGTACTTGAAACGGTGGCAAGCGACGGCAGTATGATAGATAACCCCGCGGGCAGAACCGTCAACCCCGGTCACTCCTGCGAAAACTCGTGGTTTATTATGTGCGAGGCGCTTTATTCCAAGGACGATGAGCTTATGAAAAAGGCGCTCAATTTGCTTGACTGGCATACAGAGCGCGGCTGGGATAAGGAAAACGGCGGAATGTTCTATTTTGTTGACGCACTGGGCAGACCGTGCGAGCAGCTGGAATGGGATATGAAGCTTTGGTGGGTGCATAACGAGGTTTTAATATCCACACTGCTTGCATATGCCGTAACAAAGGATAAAAAATATTGGGATATGTTTGAAAAGACCTATGATTATACCTTTTCGCATTTTGCGGATAGGGAATACGGCGAGTGGTACGGATACCTGCGCCGCGACGGCAAGCCCACGATGCCCTCCACCAAGGGCAGCACGTTTAAGGGCCCCTTCCATCTGCCCCGCATGCTGAGCATGGTGGACCAGATGATAGGACAAGTGCTCGACAAAAAGTAATGCTGACAAACAGAACAGAGCGGGCGGACGCTGGTTTACGCGTCCGCCCGCTTGCAATGCCGCCACAGGGCCGTTTTCAGAGGATGCCTGTCAGGGCTTTTTGAATTGTTTCGTCAAACCCGGTGCGCACGCAATACGATAGCGCTATGTGCGGGTACGTCAAAATGCGCTCCGTGCAGGAAGTTTCCCAAATCCCGATGGGCGGTGACATCGCGCAGGTGGATGGTATCGGTCATTTCCCAGCCGCAGTAGTCCCAGGAAAGGATCATCTGTTTTGCGGCATCGGTTTCGTTCAGGAGACAGAACGCGATGTCGCCGCCATACAGCGGTTTGGCCAGCACGATATCACCGTTGCTCATGGGCGGAAGAGCGTATGCCTGCACCCCCAGGTCATCCTGGTTGATGGCGATGAGTTCTCGATTGAGCACAAT
>URNB01000060.1 GCA_900549055.1 uncultured Oscillospiraceae bacterium | reverse complement strand
AATATTTTTAGAATTTTCTTATTCAGAGTGATGGAGATACAAAGGATCTGTGAAGTCACGGCAACCCCTCTACGGAAGGTGCCAACCTGAGCGAATCGTACCTGACAGTACATATATGTTCGAACAATAAGAGGATTTGATGATTGATTTACAGCTATCACTTCCACTTGTTTTTCGCAAGTGGATTTTTTTTGTGTAATGGAGAATTACGCAAAGAACACGAAAAACACTATCAGAAAAAGGAGCATAAAAATGGATGCCAATAATAAAACAGAAGTCACCGAAAAAACAGCCGAGCAAACCGAGGCTGAAAGAAAAAAAGCCTTTGAAGCGGAAGAAGCCAAGCGAAAGGCGGAATTTGACGCTAAAAAGGCGGCTCGCGATGAAGAAATTCAGATCGAATGGGAAATGAACACAATGCTTTCCACGGATGAATTATTAAAGCAGGCTGAAAACAATATAGCGACGGGTGTTGAAAGGATTACCCGCCGCAATATGAAAGAAAGCGTTGCCGCTTATATAATCGAATTGAGCAGGAAAAACGAAAACCTTTCCCGCAATATTCTTCATCCTAAAAAGAGCGTTGCAAACTGCTTTAAGTATATAAACATTAAAGCGCGGGAATACCTTGAAGAAGATATGAAGCTTACGGGTGAAAAGCCGGACGGAAACGGCGTTATAGGCATAGACATTCCGGACGATCTCTGCTACGATTGGGCTGAGGAATACTATCGTTCAACCAAAATTGAAGTAGATTATGCGGACGAGGAAAAGTTTGAACCGAAAACATACACACCGGCCTATACTTCAAAAACCGCTAAAAAGTCTACTGCAAAAAAGAAAGAGACTCCACCGCCCAAAGAGAAGGAAAAGTCGGAAAACACCAACCAGCTTTCTTTATTTTAGGAGGATTTGTATGTTAGCTTATAAAGGCTTTGATAAGGGACTGATATGCAGAGACTATCAGTTTAATCCGGGGCTTAATGTGACCGAAAAAGCAAATTGCGCAAAGAACGGCTTTCATTGCGCCGAAAATCCCCTCGACTGCTTTAACTATTATCCGAATATAAAAAATTCGGAATATTATATTGTTGACGCAGGCGGAGATATAGACGAGGATGAACGCGACAGTAAAATTTCCTGTACGCATTTAACGATATTAAAGCGTCTGACGCTGAGGGATTTACTGTTACATTCTCTCGCATATATAAACGATCACCCATTCAGGGCAAACAGCAGCCAAGTGGAAAGGGAAATCGGCAAATCCCGGAACGGTTATGTAATAGTGCGCGGCAAAGACCCCATTGCTTCGGGTGAAAAAGGCGATTATCTTTGCTTTGCAAAGGAAGAACCGAACAGCAAAAAGATTATTCAAATAGCATTAGTTAAGGTTGACGGGAAAAGAATTATGCCGAACCGACTGTATAATGTCAATTTAGAGGAAAGCGAGAAAACGGAATATGATAAAAAAAGAGTTGCTTAAAATGCCGAAGCTTCGGGCTACTCCGTATATGCTCCGCAGAGCCAAAGCAGATAAACCGAAAGATGTCAGGGTAAATAAATATACAAATTGGTCGTATCTTAGGTGCTGCACCAAAAAAGGCGTTTTAAAGGTATCCTTTTTTATGACCGAGGCAATGCGGTACGGCGGCACAAAACCGATATACGATATATATTTCGATAGGAAAAATAAAAAGTATATCACTTACAGTCACGAGAAAGAAAAGTGGCTTACCGCCTCGCTCCGCAACCTCTATTGGCCCGATAGTTGGTTTAACCGTCATGCCGTATATGTCCCGCGCGAATCAAATAAAATACTGAAAAAGTATTTTAAGACCGATAAAAGCGGCGCAAATATACTTGTTTGTTATCAGGATGATGTTATGGCGGAAAATCTTGAAAAAAGGCACAGAAAGGTAACCGACCCGTGGGATGAGGATTTAAAGCAAACCCCAAAGCAGCTGCCGAAGGATTTTGAAAAATGGTTAGACAAAGAGGCTACCGACGAACACTTTGTTTTTTACAATTATTCGCGCAAAAAGTATACAGAAGGCTATTGCACATATTGTGAAAATACGGTTTCGGTTGAAAAACCCCATTACAATTCAAAGGGTATCTGCCCTGTCTGCCATAAGGAAATAACATTTAAATCTCTCGGGCGATTCGGCTATTTCGTAACACAGGAGCATCCGTCATATATTTTTCAGCGCTGCAAGGACGGGCTTATGATGAGGGAATTTCATTCGTACAGAGTATATCATCGAGGCTTGCCTTTTGCTCCGCAGTTTCATTATTATGAAGCCAGAAGAATCATATGTAATGACGCAGGTATGCCGCTGCGGGCATACTTTTACGGGGATTTCAAGCGTCGGGCATTTCGCTGGATAGGCGGCAGGTTATGCGGCAGCCAATATTATGCCGTGAACGGAAGAATATACGAGAAGACATTAAGGAAACTTTCCGAAAAAGATCTGAAATGTACCGCGCTTAACGAATGGTATGAGTATAAAGGTAAAATTGATCCGGAAGTATTTTTAATGCAGGTTAAAGAAACATCGTATATTGAAAAGCTTATTAAGGCAGGGTTTACAGAGCTTGCCGAGGAGTTATTAAACGGTAAGAGCTTTAATATTCGCCATCGCATCGATTCGGGCGGTAGCAGCCTTAAAAAAATTCTTTGTATAGATTCCGTAAGGCTTAAAGAGTTAAAGGAAACAAACGGCGGTTTTAAGTATTTAAGCTGGCTGCAATACGAAAAAGGGCAAAATGTCTTTTTATCCCGTTACCTAAAGAAATGGTTTATAGGGCATAATCTGATGCCGAATGACCTGTCATTTATATCTGACAGAATGAGTGCGGTACAGATATTCAACTATATTAACAAACAGATGAACGCGCTTAATATGACCTGTAATGAGGTAATGGATTTATGGAAGGATTATCTTGCAATGGCGGTAAAATTAAATATTGATACAAGCGACGCCATTATATACCGTGCCGGCAAATTGAGGCAGCGGCATGCCGAGATTGTAAATCTGCTGCAGCGCAAGGATCTTCACGAGCGTGCAAACGAGATAATAAAGTCTTATCCCCTTTTGCCCGATGTGTTTTCATATGTTAAGGCTAAGTACGAATATGCCGGGGAAACATTTTCCGTTATTGCACCGAGCTGTGTTGAGGATGTGCTTGCAGAGGGCAGAAATCTTCACCACTGCGTTGCAGAACAGGACAGATACCTTGACCGCATTGAGCGCAGGGAAAGCTATATTCTGTTTTTGCGCCGTACAAACGAGCCGGATGTATCCTACTATACTTTAGAGGTGGAACCCGGCGGCACTATCCGCCAAAAACGAACCCTCTATGACCGCAACGATGAAGATATTATTACAGCCGAACCGTTTTTAAGAGAATGGCAAAAGGTAATAAAGAAGAGGTTAAGCGAAGAGGATAAATCTTTAGCGGAAACAAGCAAGGTGTTACGCCTTGAGGAATTTGCCGAGCTTGATGAAAACAACATTCTTATTCACGGCGGAGAGCTGAGAGGAATACGGCTTGTTGATGTTCTTATGAAAGACCTGCTTGAAGCGGCGTAAGGAGTGATTGTTTATGGAAAAAATGTCTTCTTTTTTCGCCCTTGTTTCTGCCTGCGCCAAGCGTGAGGATATTCTGCTGCAAATATTTGACGGCTGTATAAGCGTATATGTGGGCAGCGGACCCGATCGCGTTACTATGGTCGCGGGCTGCGGAAACGAAGAAAGGTGCAGAGAAATTTTGCACGAAATAACCGAGGGCAAATATTCGGCAGGCAAAGCACACACTTTGCCTACGGATAAAGCGGCGTAAAGTACGGAAGCAAGGGTATTTTGCCCTTGCTCCGGCTTTTAGCTAATGTGGCTTTAAAACACACTATGACGGTAATATTAAAAAGCATTAAAATGGAAAGGAATATTAAATATGGGATTACAATTTCACGAAACAAAATACGGACAAATCTTTTTTGAACATCAGTTGCCGGCGCTTATTAAGGCGATAAACCGCCTTGCAGATGTTGGTGAGGAAATGGGCGCATTACCTATCACAGATGTAAACTGCGATAAGAAATGAGGGTTTAATTTGTCTTACGAAGATATACTGACCAAAAATATTAAAAAGGAGTATACGGCTTTCAGAAAAGAGCAGCTTTCCCAAAATACCGAAACAGTATTTGAGAATGCCGGGAAAATTCACTTTTACAAAAACCTTTATTGCTATGCGGTTAACAGCAATCTAAAAACCGAATTTGGTTTAAAAGATTTAAAGGTTTTGGCGTCACACACAAATATTCTCTCGCTGTTATATGACGAATATCTCTCAAATGAATTTTTGAGTATCGGTGGCTGGGAATATATACGGCAAATTTTCAATGCCTTTTTGGAAAGAGAAAATGTCGGAAAAATCGCTTGAATATCGATTAAAACGATAAGAAATTGAAAGCCGCAATTAGTAAAATCCCTGCCGATTTCACCTTTGAAATCGGCAGGGATTTAATATCTTTATAAAGCATTGCTAAATCGTTTGATTTCAAACCGCACAAAATAGCTATCCGAAAACTTATTTTACAAAACCCAACCGCCCATAAAAAAGTGATTGGTTTTTGTTCTCAGAGGTAATCAGTAAAGTTCAACATACTGTGTGTAATAATCTTTGAATTGAACTATTCTTTTTACGGAATTATCGTCCGGAAAATATTCAAAGACTGTACTTGTATGCTTTTTACGCATACCTCTGCTGTCGTGAATATCAAAAAAGCACCTGCCTCCTATCACATAAAGATTAAATATATTACTGTTTTCAAGATTATCCGCATATTCAATTATATTTTTGGCGTAAGCCGGCATACCTTCCAAATCAGTTTCAATATCATCTACCATATATAATTTATAGACTTCCGTACCCGAACACTGAAATTCTTCTGTTTCTTCATAATCACCGTTATCATATACGATGTAAAAATGCTCTTTCCCAAAAGTAATCCATCCTCCTGAACTTCTTGACATTACTTTAAGAATAGGCTTTCTTGTTTCGATACGATGTTTTTTCATTAAATCGCGAGTCAAAGATACAGCACAGATAACCGCGGCAACAGTAACGACCGAAACAATAACCTTTAAAATAATACTTTTATTTTTCATTATGTTTCACCCTTTTTCTATATACCTAAAAGTATTTTCCGAAGTCGAGTTAAATCAGCAGAATCTAGAATGCTGTTTTTATCAATGTCAGCCGTATCGAAGTCAATTCCGGTCAAAGTCATAACTCCGGCAATATGCTTTTTTACCCGTATAAGATCTATTATATCCACCGTTCCGTCTCCGTTTGTATCCCCGGATTTTCTTGTGAAATCGGCGTCTTTAACCGTTACTGTAAAGGCAGCTGTAATATCGTTTCCCGTTTTTGCCGTCACGGATATTGTTCCCGGAGCAAGAGCTTGTATAACGCCGAACTCATCAATTTTAATAACCGTTCCCTCTTCATAGGTATAGGAAACATCTGTGTCGGTAGAATTTGCCGGTATAAATTCCGGAGTGATTACATATCTTTCCCCTACGGTCATAATAATATTTTGAATGTTAACGGATGTCGGCACTAAATTAACGGTAATTTCGCAGCTTTCTATTTTATTACCGTCCGTTGCGGATATTGTTGTTTTTCCATAACCTAATGCAGTCACCGTGCCGTTTGATGAAACAGACGCAACGGAATCAGCCGACGAACTCCAAGTAAGAAGCGAGGATACGGATTCTGCATCGTCACCCGAAACATCTATCTTTTTTGCAGCGTTAAGATCAAGATTTATGTCAGATGCCAAACTCCAATCGGTAAAATGATTATTGACAGTACCTCCGACCGCAGATGTGATATTTTCCGCCGAAATAGGATTATTTGTTCCGTCATAAGACGCAAGTAACCCATTTCCCGAGGTTTGGGCCACAGAATCGGAAACGCTTGTCTTTCGCCAACCGTCTTTGTCAAGAGTTGAAACCTCGGCCTTGAAATCCACAGAAGTTCCTACACTGTTACCGCAACTGAATTCAACGCGATAGCCATAATTCGGCATATAAATTATCGCGCTGAAATTATCATCCTCCACTTCAAGCGGTGTAAAACTGAAAGTATCGCTGTTAAAACCGAAATACTTATTTTCGGATATTTGCGCAACATTATTGTTCTCTTCATCGTAAATATTTACTGTTAAAAAGCTGTTGCCCGAATACTTTATTTTTAAATTATCCGCCATACCGTTGTCTGTATCGTTCGTTTCCGCCAGCAAGGAATTTGTATCTGCCGGAGAAATATAGGCTTTACCGTTGATTGTATCACATACATATTGAATCGGTGCCCTGCGCATAGCCAAATCCATATGGCCGTATGAACCCTCATTTGCAAAATCCTTGTATTTTAAACGGTGTTTTCTATCGCCCGACAAGGCAAACGCACTGGCTGCCAATACTACTCCGTCACCTTCGACTGATTTAGCGACATCATCTATAACAGATTGCCCAAGCAAATTTGTCTTATATCGTACAACCGATGTCGTGTCAAATCCTTTACTTGAGCCAATAAGAGTTGTATCAACACTTTGTAACACCGATACAATGTCGCCTATATTATTCCGAAAGGCTTTATGACTGCGTTTATTACCGTCAGTAAGATTAGAATTGAGATTCGGACTTCTGTTTAAAATACTGTAATAGTCATTTAAGGTGGTAATTGCCTTGCTGTTTTTAAATTCATCTTCATACATCTGCGGCATAAGTTTTAAATATTCTATACTCGGCAAAAGCTGATAGGTTGTAGGTGAATTATGAACAGCCGCACGCACAAACAGATATGTAAATCTATATGCCCACCATTTTATGAACTTATTGTCAGTTATACTTTCTAACTGTTCGGCTAATATTTCATCCACCATATCCACTTTTCCGCTTTCCAGCGGATCAAGCGCATAATAGGTGCCGTATAACGGTGCTGCAATAAGAATTGCTTTTTCAACCTTTCTTTTATTTGCGCAAGACTTTCATCAGCATCAAGCACCTTTCCTTGCTTCACTTGTTTTTCAGCGGCTTCCAATTCAGAATAAATATATTCTATCTCAACATCTATGCCGTCCAGATCCTTTTCGGTAATTCCGAGTTCTTTTAGCATCTGCTCATGAGAAACGTTTTCGGAATCATTGTTGTCAGCCATACGCTTTTCAGCCTCAGACAAAAGGAAATAATCGGTTAAATTTTCAATATAATCATCTGTTAGATTATCCCAATCAATATCAGACTCATTAACAAATCCGCTTTTTTCCGCCTCGGCAATATGCTTTGCTTCTTCGGTAGTCACTTTAGTATAGTCGGGATCCCCCTCCGGTTCGTTACATGTAGAATATTTAAGAGTTTTCATTAGAGAATCTCCTATATTTATTACTTTTTAAAATAATGTGGTTATAAATTTTTCATATATCGCTTTAGCTCGTCATAAAAATTTTCTCTTGTTCCCGCCATTATTACAACTATAATCTTATCGTCGGTATAGTCAACCGTGTAAGCAAGCTCGTAATTGGTTTTGTTATAATAAATATCGTAGCCGTAAACTCCGCTTAAATCACCTGTTTTGGCTTCCCCCACCAAATGATTTTCCGAAATCGTATCTATTGCCTCCCTGTATAGGGCTTTTAGCTTTTTATCCTTGATTTTCTTAATAAATTTAGCGGCGGGCGGTAAAAATCTTACCTCTGTCACAATCATTCCTCCGTGCCGAAAACATCGTTATAGGTTGAATATTCGGCGTTTCCGTCTGCGGCATTTTTGGCTTCCGCAAGCATTTCTTCCACCGCCGGGCGAATCTTTTTCTGCTCGGCTTTAAATGCCTTTATAAGCTCGTCACCGCTCAAGCCCCGTTTAACCAGATCCGTCAGTATCTGCTCTGCAAATTCACCGCCCGAGCTTTCCTTAACAGGGCGTATAACAAGCTCGTTTCCTCTTAAAATGCACTCGGCTTCATCGTCAAAGCCCAGCATTGTAAAAAACTTTTGGGGTATTGTTATTTGTCTTTTAGCTGAAATACTTACTTTTTTTCTTTCCATAACAGCATTACCTCTCAAAACAGTATGTGTCATAATTCTTCTCCTTTTTCATTATATGTACTTTGAATTATTTAATTCAAGTTTTTTGATTTCCTTGTTTCTTTGTTTCCGAGATAATTATACACCTTATTTTTGAGTTTGTCAACGCCATATTAAAAAGCGCCCGAAAATCGAACGCTTTTTGATTCTATGCGGTTATTACGGCATTTCGTGATTTGAGATAAATGTCAATATCGTTGTTAATATATTGATAACCGGTTGTATGCAAAATGTCGTAAAAATCTTTAAGGTAGTCAAATACACCGTATTTGCAAAATAATTCCATAGCTTGCTTTCCGGTCAATGATTTATGAACCTTATAATTTTCAAGACAAAATACCAGAAAGGCAGTTTCCTTGCTCATTTTATATCCCCCTTATACATCCGGAAAAGCTATATTACCGGTTTGTTCTTCCTGTTCAAAAAGCGAATAGAGCATATCTGTACTGTAATGCCAAACTTTTGTGCACTCATCTTCAAGAGCTGAATACAGCTTTGAATTATACAATTTTAAAACTGCGTCTTCTTCGGACATGTTATTTTTCCGTGCTATTAAACCTACCAAATCGGCGCTGATATACGGCATAATCGCAGTAAATTCTTCTTTGCTCATGTTTATTCCTCCGTTCTGACTTCTTTTGATCCGACGAACCTGACGAATGTGAGTATTTTTTCTGTATGGAAAGTCCATTGATCCTGCAGCACCTCTGTTTTCAGGCGCTTTACTGTTTCGTCCGCGTCCAATACTCCGGTTTCAAAAAGTCGGATGGAGCGGTAAACATTATCGTCTGCTACCGGTCCTATGTGCATATCGCACGGTGTATCCTGTATTTCACCGTTACGATTTTTAACTACAAATTGCAGCCATTCAATATCTGCTGTGTGAAAACGTCGTATTTCTGCCTGCTTGAGTGCAGTTTCAAAATCAAATTCGTAAATTGAAACATATCCGATCGCCTTGTTTTCTCTCCGCATTTTAATTTTAGCCCAGCGTTCGGCTTGCTCTGCAGAGGTTGTTGTATAAAAACCGGGTCCGAAATCGAGAAAGGTATCGCCTTTACGAATTTCCGGTATTTTTACAAGCTGCGTACTTCCGTGATAGATAATCATTTCAATCCCTCCAGTATTTTATGAATAGCTTTCTGCTCCTTTTGCAATGCAAGAAGCATTTCTGTATAATGCTTACGAAGAATAAGTCTCTCACGGATTTTATTTACTTCCCCGGTATCCTTGCCGATGTATTTATCATAAATTTTACCGTTTTCTCTGTACCTTAAATAGTAATATCCGTTTTTGCGGCAGGTGACAGATCCCTTTGGAAGTTTTGTCAGCAAAGATTCATATTCACATATCATCTTTTGATTGCGGAGAGCTTCATTTTTCACAACAGAACCGATAAGCAACTTTCCCACCTCAATTAAAATATACCACACAAAATTATAATTATCAATAAAAATGTGTGGTATGACTTTAAAAATATTTAAGACAGGTAAACTGCACTTTTCTAAATCTAACCCTAATGCGTAATGCATCCGCATTATTTACGCGTAAAAAATTTAATACGCATTAGCTCCGTATTAACTCCGCATATCCGTCTTTTCGCCGTCAAGTATTTGTTTCAGTTCCCGGCGGTCGGTGGTTATAAGGCGCTTTTCAAGCTCGCTGCACTTGAACTCAACCGTTATATTATTGTTGTTTGTGCTTATAAGCCCGCTGCCGCGCTCGAAATGGGTTATTTCCATAATCTCTGCCTCGGAAAGCTTGAAAATATCCTTTACTCTTTCGGCTTCGTCGTCTTCAAGATTAAGTATTATTTTAGTCTTGCAGTTATTTATAATGCCCTTTCCGTATTTGCCGCCGTCAAGCGCAAAAAAATCGTTTAAGTCCTGCGTGGCGCATATTGCCGAACCGCCGTAGCCCCTTATTATCTTGAACATTTCAAGCACAAAGCCCGCCGCCACCTGATTTCCGCCGCTGCCTATAAGCTGCCACATTTCGTCAACATAAATTGCTTTTTCGGCGGTGCGGTCTTCCTTTGCCTTATCCCACACATAGTCAAGCACCGTGAACATACCCACGGGCAGCAAATCGCCCGAAAGCTCGGAAATATCGAACACGGTATATTTGTTATCAAGATTCACATTTGTCTGCTGATTAAATGTTCCTGCGCTGCCGTGCACCAAACGGTTAAGTATATGACCGAGGCGCTCGGTCGAGGCGTTGGAAATAAGGATATTATATAAGTCTCCGAGTATCGGCATTTCCTTGTATTTATTGAGGTCAGCTTTATCTGCAAGCGTTTTATTATCGTGCGTTATGCCCTTTAAAGCGTAGGTCTTTACAAGCGCTTCGTCAAGTAACTGCTTTTCCTCGTGGGTCATATCCGGAATAAGCAGACTGAAAAAGATATGCAGGCTTTGAATTTTCTTCGCCAGCTCGGATTTTTCAATATGACCGCCGTCGATTATTTCGTCGGCGCTTTTATCCGTTTTCCTTATTTCCATAATGTTAATGCAGTTTTTTGAGGCGGGGGAGATCTGTATAAACTCTCCGCCTATATTTTTGCAGGCCCTTAAAAACTCGTGACCCTTTAAAGGGGCTATTATAAACACCTGAATACCTTTTCTTCGCATACGCAGAGCCATAAGCTGCATTGTAAAGGTTTTTCCCGCTCCGCTCGTTCCCACTATTGCAATATTGGCGTTGCGGTATACCGAGGAATTGAAAATATCCACTATAACAAGCGAATTGTTGTATTTATTGACCCCTAAAAGTATGCCGTTGTCATCGCTCAATTCATATGCGGTAAAGGGATAACAGCTTGCCGCGCCCATTGTCAGCACATTGCGCCGCGCCCGGTTATACAAATGCTTTTCAAGAGATACCAGCGGCAGTGACGAAAGAAAAGCCGCTTCTTCTCGGAATGTGCAGGCGGATATGCTTATATCCTGCGAAATAAGCATTTTCTTTAATTCCCGTTCCCGCCATTCAAGCTCTTCGGGCATATGGGCGGTTACGGTTATAAGTATGCTCATATAATAAAATTCTTCGTTGTTTGCAAGCCCATCTTTTAAAAAATATCCGCTGTTTATTGCGCTGTCAAGGTCGTCGAAATCGGTGTTTGTATCGCTTGCCTCGCGTATTTTCGAGCGGTTTATTCTTAGCTGCTGACCGAGCCTGCGCACCGCCTGCTCTTTTGGCTGACGGAACAGGAATAGGTCGGTATCAATACCGTCTCCCGCGTTTATTAGCAGACTCAGCCACCCGGCAGGAACCTGCGTTTTGTACCCGCCCAACGGGATAATATAATACGCGCGGTAAAGAGCACCTGTTTTAATATACCTGCCGCGCGTAAGGTCGGTGCTTTCGGGAGATAAAAATTCGGTAACCGGAATATTATCCGTGCTTTTACCCTCGGCAATATACCTTGCCGCAGTTTCCGCAACCTTTTCGGCAAGCGGCTTTTTAAAGCTCTCATCACGGCAGATAATGCCGTACAGAATATCTGCGGTAAATTCGTCCTCGTTATCCGGGATTATTACCTTATTTCCGCATTGCTTTAAATAATTTACAGCTGTTCTCGCGGCGGTCTGTAGTGAGGCTACCGCCTCGCTTTCCTCGTTCTTTACTCGCCGCCCGACATTTTCGTATTCAAAGGCTATAAAGAAACGGCGGGTAGTGGCTTCCTTAGAGCCTATACGGTTTATTAGCTTTAAATAATCCCTTTGCAGCCTGCGGCAGCTTTCGTCCATTTCCTTTTCCATTTCTTTAAGGACTATATCACGGTGCTTTTTGGTGTCCGCCTTTTTGGTTATGATTTTAAACTGCATTTTCACGGGGCTTATTTTAAGGTAAGAAACAAAGGAGTAAATAATACTTCTTTGCTCTCTTGCGCTCCTTAACAAAAAGTTTATGGGTAAAACCTCTATTACCTTTATGTACCGTTTGTCATTGGTATATATTATCCCGTTTTCTATTTTCTCTATCGGCAGATATTCGGAAACGGAGTTTTTCCTATCGTCCCCGATTTTTAAAACCCGTCTGTTTTTAAGGAACTTTAAAAAGCCGAAAATAAAGGACGAAAGGCTCTCGCCGTTAATGCCTATAAGCCCCAAAACGCCGAGCGGCAGGGCGGTAAGGCAGAGAATAATTACTTTAGCCGTAAGCCCTATATGCAGCTTTAAAACGGGAAAGCCCGCTAAAAAAGCTAAAA
>URNB01000059.1 GCA_900549055.1 uncultured Oscillospiraceae bacterium | reverse complement strand
CAGACCCGAAGCGACCGGCGCATTCCAAACTACTATGAGAAAATCCGCTCCGGCAATCAGGAAAAGCCTTTTCACGAGATCATTTTGCAAATTGGGAACAAGGAGGATATGAGCGCTACCGGCGAATACGCAGAATTGGCTCGGCAGGTACTGGACGAATATTATCAGGGCTTTCAGGAGCGCAATCCCAACCTCCGGGTATTCTCGGCACACCTCCATATGGACGAGGCCACGCCACACATCCACATTGACTTTGTGCCGTTTACCACCGGGAGCAAGCGAGGGCTTGATACCCGTGTGTCGCTGAAGCAGGCGCTGGCGGCGCAAGGCTTCAAGGGCGGCACACGAGGCGCTACCGAATGGGCGCAATGGGTACAGTCCGAAAAGGAGCAGTTGGCTGCCGTGATGGAACGGTATGACATCCAGTGGGAGCAGAAAGGCACCCACGAAAAGCACCTCTCCATTCTGGACTACAAGAAGCAGGAACGGGAGAAAGAAATCGCTGCACTGGATACCACACTGGCCGAAAAGCAAGATGAGCTGGAAACGGTGCAGAATCGGATCGACAACTTCGATCAGGGGGCACATTCCATTGAGCGGTTGGAGCAGCGGATTGAAACGGATACAGAATTTCAGCTCCCCGACCCACCTACTCTTATGACTGCCAAGACCTACAAGCAGCGGTTCGTTGACCCGTTGATTAAAAAGCTGAAAGAGATTATCCGAGAGGTGTTTTGTCGCTATTACAAGGCGATAGACAGCTACCACCGGCTGAATAACACCAACGGGCGGCTCTACCGAGAGAATGAACATCTGACCGCAACCAACGACCGGCTCAAAGGAGAAAATGAAGCCCTGCGTTCAGAGTTGAAGGCTTTCCGCTCCCTGCGGAAGGTCCTTGGCAGCCGGCAGATCGACAATCTGATTGCACAGGCAAAAGATATGGAGCAGCAGCGAAAGCAAACCCAGCGCACAAGGCGCAGAAATACAAATTTTGAAAGGTAGGAACAGACAATGGCAAAGACGATTTTTGAGGAAATGGGCGGTACTTATACGCAGGTCGGGGATTATCTTCTCCCCGATCTGAAGCTGCCCGAAGAAGAACAGCAGCCCATCGGCGTGTGGGGACAGCGCCACCGGCGTTACCTGAAGGAGCATCGCCGGGCAAGCTATGCGACCCTGCTCACCAGCGGCAAGCTGAATGGTTATCTTGCCGACATCGATCGACAGGCGGAGGAACTATTCTCTCGGCTGGTTAAAGCAGATGGCCGAGGCGGAAGGTGTCACGGAGGCGCTGAAAGCCGCCAATCAGATGGAGTGGGTCGGCAGGATGAATAACATCCGGCATAGGGCGATGGAGATGGTAAATACCGAACTAATTTACACAGCATAAGCGCAGAAGCGGCAGGGAGAAATCCCTGCCGCCACAGCAATTAGCCATTCCCATAATAAGGCTACCTTATCAAAACGATAGGCGAGAGAGTATCTGCAGAATTGCCGCCGAATAGGAAAAACTTGTAATTATCATCTTGAAAAGCGAGCACATCTATGCTATACTATTCTTAAAAGCAGCGAACGCAGAATTTTTATCAGCATTTTTTGAACTATGAGAATTACTATTGGAGTTGATAAGTATGGCGGTTAGTTATAAGAAGCTTTGGAAACTGCTAATTGATAAAGATATGAAGAAGAAAGACCTGTGCGCTGCGGCAGGTATTAGTCACGCTTCGATGGCGAAGTTAGGAAAAAACGAAAATGTCACTACAGATGTGTTGGTAAAAATCTGTACAGCATTGCAGTGTGATATAGGAGATATTATGGAATTAACAAAAGATGTGATTTGAGGAGAGATTATATGAGCATTAATAGAGATAAACCTGATCTTTGGAAAAACGACATTTTGCAATCTGTGGATTTGTATAATAGTTGGTTTATGGAATTTGCTCCCAGGGCATTTAGAGAAACACGTGTAACGACAGCAAGCAGTGTAGAACGTGCTCTGATTGATACGAGTTATCTGAGGAATATATCGGTCGAATTATTAAAAAATCACCCAGAGGTCTTGCCAATATTAAGAATGTCCACTTGCCCTCCTATTGCAAGAGATCGTCTTGTTGGCTTAGCTGGAGTAACTAAAAGCTTGGTTGAAAATATGGAAGATGCAGATAATCCTCGTGTGTCTCCTCGAATGGCTGCAGATAGATTGTCCGACGAACTTTCAAAAATAGCCAGAACTATCAATAGGATGGCAGATCCGGATATATTTGTTTGGCTACCAGAAATGCGTGAACCAACTGAACAAGAGGTTCAGAGATCTGCGACTGTTGTTGCAGACAGATTGTGTGGTGCGGTAGCTGATCCGATTATTAGAAATGCTCAAGAGAAACGTCAGCTTGCAGCAATAACACAGTTCTTGCAAGATAGAGGTTATGCAGAAGCCAATGCCGGGACGAAGTATAACGAAATGATACCAGGAACTTTTTCGTTCCATACTAATGTGCCTGTATTAGTTGCTGAAGGTTCGGAAGATCGAATCAACATTCCTGTCGATGTGGTTATTCTTACTAAATCGGCACAAGCTGGAGATTTTCCTCTCCTTATTGAAGCGAAATCAGCCGGAGATTTTACCAACGTAAACAAACGCCGTAAAGAAGAAGCTACTAAAATGCAGCAATTAAAAAATACATATGGCAATGTATCGTATAGTTTGTTTTTATGTGGTTACTTTGATTCGGGATATTTAGGCTATGAAGCAGCAGAAGGAATTGATTGGATATGGGAACACAGAATAAACGATTTGGAGCAATTAGGGATTTGAACTTAATAGAATCCAGAAGGATGCAATTACAAACGGCGATTGATAATAGTAAAAGCATTGAAAGTCGTAGACGGTTTGGTCAGTTTGCAACTCCCTATGAATTGGCTCAAGAAATAATGTCATTTGGTTTAGCATTGCAGGACAAAAAGGAAATCTCTTTTTTGGAGCCTGCGTTTGGCACGGGAGCGTTTTATTCAGTTCTTTTATCAGAGTGTGACAAACACGATAAAATCATAAACACCGCAATTGGGGTTGAAGTAGACAAAGCTTTCTATGATGCCGCTAATGAACTTTGGGGTCACACAAATGTAAATTTAGTAAGCGGCGATTTTACTGAAATTGAATCCTTTGAAAAGATAAACCTTTTGGTTAGTAATCCTCCGTATGTGCGCCACCATTACATTGACAAAGAACAAAAGTCAAAGCTTTCGGCTATGACACAAAGAGAAACAGGCTTATCGCTTTCAGGTCTTGCAGGACTATATTGTTATTTTATTTTGTCCGCACACAAATGGCTTGCTCCAGATGCAATATGTGGATGGCTTATTCCAAGTGAGTTTATGGATGTTAATTATGGCGGTAAACTGAAAGAGTACCTTCTAAACAAAGTTCATTTACTTAGAGTGCATAGATATAATCCTGAGAACTGTAAATTTGACGATGCTTTGGTTTCTTCGTGTGTAGTTTGGTTTAAAAACGAGACCATGGAAAATAATTATAATGTCGAATTTTCTTATGGTGGTACACTTGAAAGACCAGAAGCTTATCGAAATGTAGATAGAAACACCTTGAGAAAAAGCAGAAAATGGACTCATTTCCCAACCAATGATGAGCAACTTCTGAATACGCATACTCCGACATTGGGTGACTTTTTCACTATTAAGCGTGGATTGGCAACTGGTGATAATGATTTCTTTATTTTGTCTAAAGAAGAAATTGAAGAACTAAATCTCGACATGAGCTTCTTTACACCGATTCTGCCAAGCCCTCGTTATTTAAAATGCAATGAAGTGTTTAGTGATAAATATGGGAATCCCCGCTTAGACACACAGTATTTCTTGCTTAGCTGTACACTCCCGGAAGATGAAATAAAAAAGAATCATCCGTCTATCTGGAATTATTTGAGTAGTGGTCTCGATACTACTGCTCAAAAGTATCTTTGTAAAAATCGCAAGGTTTGGTATTACCAAGAAAATAGATCGGCAACGCCATTCTTATGTTCCTATATGGGCAGAGGAAATGATGAACACGCTGCACCTTTTCGTTTTATTTTGAATCATACAAGCGCAATTGCTACGAATTCTTATTTAATGTTATATCCTAAAAATATTCTCCAAGAAGCAATTACTCAGGCACCAGATATATTACATGAGGTTTGGATCGCTTTGAGTAACATTACTGCCAGTGATCTTGAAAGTGAAGGCCGAGTGTATGGTGGAGGTTTGAAAAAAATCGAGCCCAAAGAACTATCTTATGTTAAGTGCCCACGTTTAGCTGAATTATTGGCATAATAGAAATAGAGAGAAGGTGTTTACTATATATGGCTTTTACTGTGGCTGCAGCTTTTGAACGGTTTTGTAAAAACCTCAGATTTTCAGACGACAATCTGAGTAAAATTAGCAATAGATATCATTCTATTACCAAGAGAATCAACATTGATTATTGGGGAACATCTTCTGATTCTTCTCACAGTTTGTATGTTGGTTCATATGGTCGTGATACTGAGATTTTTACCAGTGACATAGATATGTTGGTACAACTTCCGTATTCAACATATGAGAAATTCAATGCATATACATCCAACGGACAATCTGCTTTACTTCAAGAAGTGAAAAAGGTCATAGAGAAAACATACTCGGTTACCCACTTGAAAGCAGATGGGCAAATTATTAGTATTCCATTTTCAGATGGTATAAATTTTGAGGTTTTACCTGCTTTTATCAATAAAGATGATAGTAGTTACACATTTGCAAATTCTAACAACGGCGGTTTGTGGAAGGTTACTAATCCCAGAGCAGAGATTGCTGAGATTCAGTCAATGAACGGCCAATGTAATTCAAACCTGAAAAGGTTGTGTAAAATGTCCCGAGCGTGGAGGGACAAAAATGACGTAGATATCAGTGGGATTTTGTTGGATATATTGAGTTACAACTTCATTTCTACTTGGGAATACCGAGACAAATCGTATGTGTATTATGATTGGATGACAAGAGACTTTCTCAAATATGTATCTGAGAGACCAACATCCCAGTATCGTTGGCAAGTGATGGGAAGTGACAGATACATCACTTGTTTTGGCTCTTTTCAATCCAAGGCAAAAGCATCATACGAAAAGGCATTAGAAGCTATTGCGGATGAGACTAAATACCCATCAAGTGCAAACGCAGAATGGAAGGAAATTTATGGAAGCAAATTCCCGACCTTGTGATACTACCCTCTATAATCAAATCGAAGAAGCTTACGGAAAAGTTGTATATACTTATACCACCCAAGTAATCCATGCCGGAAGATTGCATAAAAAGTATACGGCATTAAAATGGATTCAACTGATCCTTTCTGCGGTGTCAACTGGTGGTTTTATAGGTACGTTGATTACCAATCAAATCTTGCTCACTTGGGTAGGTGGTATTTGCTCGACTTTTCTGTTAGTATTAACTGCTTATTTCAAAGACACAGATTTATCTGCTGTTCACAAACTGCACTTAGATACCTCAAATAAATTGTGGTTACTCAGAGAAGAATATCTGTCGTTACTTACAGATTTTCTTACACTATCAAGAGAAGATATTGTAAGCAGACGGAATGATCTTCAAGAACGTGTAGCCAAAGTTTATGCTTCGGCGCCATTGACTGATAATAAAAGTTACTCTTTGGCTCAAAAGGCTTTGAAAGAAAATGAATCGCAGTTTTTCTCCAGGCAAGAGTTAAACCAAATCCTCCCTGAAACATTAAGAAAGCAACTGAAAAAGCAATAGATTTCTGTGCTTTCGTGGCAACACCATGGCAACAAAAAATCGGATAGCCAATATGCATCCGATAATTCAAATAATGTAGATAGCCCCTGCTAAATCACCCAATCAAACTTGTTTAAGATGATTTTGTAGAGGGCGAGTGGGAGTAGTCGCCGCTTACCCGAAAGCCCTTTATTTTCGAGGGCTTTCGGGTTTCTTTTTCATTAATCATTTCTTTACCAACGGCAGGAGCTGCCGTAGTTTTTGAATTATACCATGCCTCTTTTGACCTTTTTTGTCTGTGCAATATCCTCAAAGATAATAATAAAGCTTGAAAAAAGTAATGCGATACTGTAAAATAGTATAAAATAAACCTGTATTGAAAGTGAGCATCAGTATGGAAAAAAAGGAAAAAATACTGCGCCCTGTAGGCAGGATACACGGCGGGACACTGCTGCCGCACCTGAAGGGCACGGCGGAAAGCGAAACCGTTATAATGCCGCCGCCTAAGATTGTTAAAATACCCATGCTCCAGCACATAGGCGCACCGGCTGAGCCGGTTGTGGCTGTAGGAGATAAGGTGTGCGTGGGAACGCTTATTGGCAAGGCTGGCGGCTTTGTAAGCGCACCGGTGCATTCAAGCGTTTCGGGAACGGTAAGCGCCATAGGGACGGAAAACGCAAACGGGCGCAGCGTTACATATGTAACAATCGAATCGGACGGTGAGCAGACTCCCGACCCCGAGCTTCAGCCCTTTGAAGTGAAAACGCGCGAGGATGTAGCCGCCGCTGCCGCCGCGTGCGGACTTGTGGGACTCGGAGGCGCGGGCTTCCCCACCGGCGTTAAGCTGAGCATTAAGGACGGAGTAAAAATCGATACCCTTATAATAAACGGTGCGGAGTGCGAGCCATACATAACAAGCGACTACCGCGAGTGCATCGAAAACTATAACGACGTTATAGAGGGCGTCTACCTGCTTAAAGAAAAGCTGGGCGTTGAAAAAGTAATAATCTGCATTGAAAGCAACAAGGAAAAGGCTATTACAAAGCTTTACACCATTGCCGCCGATAAGCGTGATACCGACGATACCGTAAAGCTTATGAAGCTGCCCACAAGCTACCCGCAGGGAGCGGAAAAGGTAATAATTTATTCGGCAACGGGAAGAAAAGTGCCGCTCGGTAAGCTGCCGAGTGATGTCGGGTGCATTGTTATGAATATAACAAGCGTTGCCGCGCTTTACAGGTTTATAACCACCGGAGTGCCGCTTGTTTCAAAGCGTATAACGGTGGACGGCACGGCGGTTAAAGAGCCTAAAAATGTGCTGGTACCCATAGGCACAACCATTAAAGATGTTTTGGAATTTGCCGGCGGCGTGAGCGATACGGCGGCGGAAATAATGATGGGCGGCCCCATGATGGGAATAGATGTATGCAACACCGACGCGGTTATTGAAAAGCGCAACAACGCCATTATTGTTATGGAAGAAAGAACAGCGCCCGATACTACCCCCTGCATACACTGCGACCGCTGCGCGGGCGCATGTCCTATGCGGCTTTACCCCGCAAATGTTGAAGCGGCGCTGGACAGCAAGCTTTATGACCGACTTGATGATCTTAATGTTAATTACTGTATGGAATGCGGCAGCTGCGCGTTTGTATGTCCCGCGCACAGACCGCTTACGCAAAGCATGAGGCTTGCAAAGGCTGAATTAAGGAGGCGGACGGCGAAATGAAGGAGCTCTTAACGGTTGCATCCTCCCCGCATATAAAAAGACCCGATACTACACGCGGCATTATGTCGGATGTGGTAATAGCCTTGGCGCCTGCCGCCACCTACGGCTGTATTCTTTTCGGACTGCGCGCCCTTGCGGTTTTAATAACAAGCGTTAGTGTGGCGGTGCTATGTGAATTTTTATGGAACAAGGCTTTGAAAAAGCCGAATACAATAAAGGATATGTCGGCAGTCGTAACAGGGCTGCTGCTCGGTATGAACCTGCCGCCCACACTGCCGCTTTGGCAGGCGGCAATAGGCAGCGCGGCGGCGATAATCGTAGTAAAGCAGATGTTCGGCGGCTTGGGGCATAACTTTGCAAATCCCGCCATTGCCGCGAGAATAATACTGCTTGTCTCCTTCCCTGCCTCAATGACGCGGTTTACAGAGCCTGTTTCCGACGCGGTGACCTCCGCCACGCCTTTAGCAGGCACTGCGGGTCCGCTTTCGTTTAAAACGCTGTTTTTCGGTATGCACGCAGGCTCGATAGGCGAAACCTCGGCATTTTTGCTGATAGTCGGCGGGCTGTATCTTGTTATACGCAGGGTCATAACACCTATAATTCCTGTTTGCTTTATCGGCACGGTGGCGCTGCTTTCACTGATTTCGGGTGAAAGTGTTATGCTTTCCGTCTTCGGCGGCGGACTTATTCTGGGCGCTGTGTTTATGGCGACCGACTACACCACAAGTCCCACAACCCCACTCGGCAAGGCGGTTTTCGCCGTGGGCTGCGGAATTATAACTTTCGTTATAAGAAAATTCGGTTCACTTCCCGAGGGCGTTTCATATTCAATTTTGCTTATGAATATTTTAGTGCCGCATATAAACCGTTTCACACTTTCGAAGCCGTTCGGCTTTGAAAAAGTTAAGGAGGCGGCGAAGAGTGAGTAAATTTATTGAAGCGATAAAGAAAAACCGCGAGGATATTATAAAGCCGGTGGGCGTTCTGCTTGCAATTTGCATTATAATTCCGCTGGCATTAAGCGTAACAAATAAGGTAACGGTTAAAAAAATAGCCGAGCTTGAAGCGGCTAACAGTAAAAAAAATATGCAAAGCCTGATCGACGCAGACAATTTTGAAGAGTGTGAAAACGGAGAAATAACCTACTACGCCGCAATAAATGGCGGAAAAACCGCCGCCTACATATTCACCGAAAGCTCAAAGGGCTACGGCGGCGATGTTTCGGTAATGACCGCAATAAAGCCCGACGGCACGGTTGCGGGCGTTGCGATACTCGATGTTTCGGGCGAGACCCCGGGACTTGGTCAAAATGCCGCAAAGGAAAGCTTTTTTTCGCAGTATATCGGGCTTAAAAAGGGAGTTTCCGTGCTTAAAAACGGTGCAAAGGCGGAAAACAATGAGGTTGACGCCGTAACGGGTGCCACAATAACCTCAACCGCCGTGACCCGCGCGGTAAATAAGGCGCTCGATGATTTTGAAAAGGTAAAGGAGGCGACCGCAGATGAAGAATAAATATTTGGGCTATTTTACAAACGGGCTCATTAAAGAAAACCCGACCCTGCGGCTGGTGCTGGGCACCTGCCCGACATTGGCGGTCACCACCGCCGCAATAAACGGCATAGGTATGGGTCTTTCGGCAACGCTTGTGCTTGTATGCTCGAACCTGGCAATTTCGCTGCTGCGCAATATTATTCCCGATAAGGTGCGCATACCCGCGTTTATAACCATTATAGCGGGGTTTGTAAGCGTTGTTCAAATGCTTGTAAAGGCGTTTTTACCCGAAATTGATAAATCCCTCGGAATATATCTGCCGCTTATAGTTGTAAACTGTATCATTCTCGCACGTGCCGAAATGTTTGCATCTAAAAATTCGGTGCTTCCGAGCGTGCTTGACGGTCTCGGAATGGGCGTAGGCTTTACCGCCGTTTTAACCCTTATGGGCGCAATACGCGAGCTTTTGGGCGCGGGTTCGCTTTTCTCGCTGCCGCTTACCTCCCGCTTTATAAGCCCGATGATAATATTTTTGCTGCCGCCCGGCGGATTTTTCGTTTTCGGAATGCTGGTAGCGGCGTCCAACGCGCTCGCAAAGAAAAACGGCAAAAAGCCGGTAGAGCATTTAGGGTGCGAAAGCTGCCCATCTAAAGGCATATGCGGCAAAAACGGCGAAAGGGAGGCGGAAGTAAATGAATAGCGCAACCTCCATAGCGTCAATTCTTTTGGCGGCTATACTCACCAATAATATGGTGCTTTCAAAATTCCTCGGTATCTGCCCGTTTTTAGGCGTTTCCAAAAAGACCGATACCGCCCTTTCAATGAGCATTGCCGTAACGCTTGTAATGGTGGTTTCCACCGCCGTTACCTGGCCTATTTACCACTTTATACTTTCGCCGAATTACACTTACCTTGAAACAATAGTGTTTATTCTCGTTATTGCGGCGATAGTTCAGTTTATCGAAATAGTTTTAAAGCGATATATAAAACCGATATACAACGCGCTCGGCATTTATTTGCCCCTTATAACCACAAACTGCGCGGTTTTGGGTATTACAATGCTTAACATTACAAACGAGCTGGGCTTTGTGCAGTCGCTTGTGAACGCGCTCGGCGCGGGACTCGGCTTTATGCTTGCAATGCTGCTGTTTTCAGGCGTGCGCGAAAGGCTTGAAACCGCCGATATACCCGAATTTTTAAAGGGACTGCCCATAACGCTTGTTGCGGCTGCGCTTGTGTCGCTTTCCTTTTTAGGCTTTGCCGGAATAGGGGGTTAAAAAATGGAAATACTTTTACCCGTTATAATTGTCGGCATAATAGGTCTTATTGCAGGGGTAGGGCTCTCCCTCGCCTCAAAGTTTATGGCAGTGCCGGTGGACGAAAAGCAGGAGAAAATCCGCGAGGCTCTGCCGGGTGCCAACTGCGGTGCCTGCGGCTTTTCGGGCTGCGACGGCTACGCCGCGGCGGTAGCTGCAGGAGAGGCCTCCCCCGATAAATGCGCGCCGGGAGGCGCCGCTGCCGCGGCTGCTCTGGCTGAAATACTGGGCGTTGAGGTTGTAAACGAGCCTAAAATCGCCTTTATAGCCTGCAAGGGCACGCGCGAAAACACCAAGCTTAAATATGCTTACAGCGGCATGCAAAGCTGTGCCGCCGCGGCTGCCCTTCAATCCGGTCCGCTTGAATGCTCGTTCGGCTGTCTCGGCTTCGGTGATTGCGCCGCGGCATGTCCCTTTGGGGCTATAACCCTTGAAAACGGCAGACCCGTCGTTTGCGGTGATATTTGCGTGGGGTGCGGCAAATGCGTTTCGGTATGTCCTAAAGCGCTTATATCTGTACTTCCGAAATCGGCTGAGGTAAGGGTTGCCTGCTCAAATAAGGAAAAGGGCGCGCCTGTGGTTAAAAACTGCTCTGTTTCCTGCATTGCCTGCAAAATGTGCGAAAGGGCGTGCGAGAGCGGCGCCGTTAAGGTCATTGATAATCTTGCGGTTATAGACCGTTCCCTCTGCACGGGCTGCGGCAAGTGCAAAGCCGCCTGCAAACGCGGAGTTATAATATAAACAAAAAAGCGGCTATATTGCCGCTAAAACAAATTATCAAACCTTTAAGGAAAAAGGGCTGTCGCGTCTTAATACAACGCGACAGCCTCTTTTAATCTGTCAGTAAGCTGTTAATTTTTATTAATGTAAATTGTTTCGCAATAACAGCATTGAATACACGGACACGCTCCGCTTTACCGACAGAAAAACAGAGGTGTTACTTACGGTGTTTTTCATTCTTCACATGATTGGCCAAATCAGCCAATGTGAAGTGAGCAGTAACTCCCCTGATGATTTTTGCCGATTGTGCAGTTTTCATAAAGAGTTCCCCCCTGTTTTTCGGCATGCCGAAATTTTTTATATTTCGGGCAGTCAAAGAACACAAGCTCACGCTTGTGCCCTTTGACTACCCCTACTGTTTAAACAGTAGACGGTAGATATCCAAAATCCCGGGCTTACTCGGGTATCTTATCGGATTCGGTTTCTGCCGATGATGAAGTCTCCCCCGAGCTTTGGCTCTGCGATGCTTCCTCCGTTACGGATTCCGTCTTGCCGGCGTCGCTGCTCTCTTCCCTGCTTTCCGACTTGTTGTCGGTAACAGCTTCCGTCTTGCTCTCCGAAATTACCGGTGCGGCGGGTTTGGCATTGTTTTCGGTTTTGGTTTCATTGGAATTTTTCGGCTCACCTATTGAAATTTCGGCACCGTTTGCTATACGCTCGCCTTCATTCGAGCTTGTTCCCCAATTACCTGTAAGCTTTATGCTTGCAGCTTCATTTGCCCGAATTGTGAAGGTGAAGGTATCCCCTGCGGAAATCTGTACGGTATTACGCTTGTCGCTGTCGTTGATAACCAAAGTGCAGTAGCCCGTGGCGCCCACCGTTCCGGTTGTTTTAATTTCTACGGTATATTCCGTATCGGCGGCAAGTGTATAAGCGCCGTCATTTGCAGTTAAAGCGGATTCATTACTTTTTACAATAATTGGTTCAAATTGATAGGTCGGGGTTTTTATCGTCTGCATTGTGCTGCCTACAGACGCATTAAACCAAGCCCAGCTTGCCCCGCAAAGACAAACCGTGCAAATTCCTATTCCAACGATCGAAGGCGCTAAAATGCGGTATATTCCCCTGCAGTATTCCTTATTATTGTCCCGATTGGGCTTGCGGAAAATAAACCGATATACCCTTGATACGTTTCTTCTTCCCACAAACGGAATCAGGCAGAGGTAATGGCACTGCAGCTCTCTCACCCAGTAGCTGTACTCCCCCTTATCCCGCGCGAGGCGAATATTTGATTCTATATATTTTGTATTCTCATTGAACCGTCTGAAAAACAGCGCCGCCCCTGCAACAGCAAAGAAAAACAGTATAAAGACAGCCGCAAAAAACAGAAAGAATACAGCACTTTCAATTCCCATAGATATTCAAATCTCCTTTCAAGATTCCGCTGTAGTGTGACAGGACTCGAACCTGCCGCGGTTTCGCTCGCCGCCTTTTAGATTGCG
>URNB01000058.1 GCA_900549055.1 uncultured Oscillospiraceae bacterium | reverse complement strand
CCATCGGCATGGTGCACAGCCGCTTTTCTACCAACACCAACCCCAGCTGGATGCGCGCCCACCCCAACCGGTTCATCCTGCACAACGGCGAGATCAACACCATCAAGGGCAACACCGATGCCATGCTGGCCCGTGAGGAGAGCATCGAGAGCCCCATCCTGCAGGACGACATGAACAAGATCCTGCCCATCATCAACACCTCCGGCTCGGACTCCGCCATGCTGGACAACGCGCTGGAGTTCATGGTGATGAACGGCATGGATCTGCCTCTGGCTGTGATGATCACCATCCCCGAGCCCTGGGAGAACAACAAGAACATCAGCCAGAAAAAGCGCGATTTCTACCAGTATTACGCCACCATGCTGGAGCCCTGGGACGGCCCCGCCGCCATCCTCTTCTCCGACGGCGACGTGGTGGGCGCGGTGCTGGACCGCAACGGTCTGCGCCCCAGCCGCTACTATATCACCAAGGACGGCCGGATGATCCTGTCCTCTGAGGTGGGCGTGCTGCCCTGCGCCCCCGACAATATCCTGATGAAAGACCGCCTGCGCCCCGGCAAGATGCTGCTGGTGGATACCGTCAAGGGCGAGGTCGTGGATGACGAGAAGCTGAAGGAATACTACGCCAGCCGCGAGCCCTACGGCGAGTGGATCGACCGGAATCTGGTCCGGCTGAAGGACCTGAAGATCCCCAACATCAAGGTCCCCAGCTACACCGGCGAGGAGCTGACCCGCCTGCAGAAGGTCTTTGGCTACAAATACGAGGAAATCAAGGAGCTGATCCTGCCCATGGCCCGGGCCGGTGCCGAGCCTTCCGGAGCCATGGGCACCGACACCCCGCTGGCTGTCCTGAGTGACCAGCACCCCCCGCTGTTCAACTACTTCAAGCAGCGGTTCGCACAGGTCACCAACCCGCCCATCGATGCCATCCGTGAGAAGGTGGTTACCTCCACCAGCGTCTATGTGGGTGCCCACGGCAACCTGCTGGAGGACAAGCCCGAGAACTGCAAGGTGCTCAAGGTGCAGAACCCCATCCTGACCAGCACCGATCTGCTCAAGATCAAGCACATGAACGTGCCCGGCTTCAAGACCGCCACGGTGTCCATCAATTACTATAAGAACACCAGCCTGGAAAAGGCCATCGACCGCGTATTCCTGGAGGTGGACCGCGCCTACAAGGACGGTGCCAACATCATCATCCTCTCTGACCGCGACATCGACGAGTACCATGTTTCCATCCCCAGCCTGCTGGCGGTTTCTGCCGTGTCCCAGTACCTCATCCGCACCAAGAAGAGCACGGCCATGGCCCTCATCCTTGAGAGCGCCGAGCCCCACGAGGTGCACCACTTTGCCACCCTGCTGGGCTACGGTGCCTGCGCCGTCAACCCCTATCTGGCCCACGATACCATTGCCCAGCTCATCGACGAGGGTCTGCTGGACAAGGATTACTACGCCGCCGTGGATGACTACAACAAGGCTGTGCTGAACGGCATCGTGAAGATCGCCTCCAAAATGGGCATCTCCACCATCCAGAGCTACCAGAGCAGCCAGATCTTTGAGGCGGTCGGCATCTCCAAGGATGTCATCGACAAGTACTTCACCGGCACGGTCAGCCGTGTGGGCGGCATCGGTCTGGAGGACATTCAGGCGGATGTGGAAGCTGCCCACAACGCTGCCTTTGACCCGCTGGGTCTGGATATCAACATGGAGCTGGCCGACGGCGGCGCTCACAAGTTCCGCAGCGGCAAGGAAGAGCACCTCTTCACCCCGCAGACCATCCATCTGTTCCAGAAAGCCTGCTTCACGGGCGACTACAAGGCCTTCAAGGACTTCACCCGCACCGTGGACAACATGGGTGCCGAGGGCGTGCACCTGCGCAGCCTGCTGGACTTCAGCTATGACCCCAACGGCGGCATCCCCCTTGAGGAGGTGGAGCCCGTCAGCTCCATCGTCAAGCGGTTCAAGGCCGCTGCCATGAGCTACGGTGCCCTGAGCAGCGAGGCCCACGAGACCATCGCCATCGCCCTGAATCGTCTGGGCGGCCGGAGCAACACCGGTGAGGGCGGTGAGCCCGAGGAGCGCTACCAGAGCGAGAGCAACTCCAAGATCAAGCAGGTAGCCTCGGCCCGCTTTGGTGTGACCAGCAAGTATCTGGTCTCCGCCGAAGAGATCCAGATCAAGCTGGCACAGGGTGCAAAGCCCGGTGAGGGCGGACATCTGCCGGCAAAGAAGGTGTACCCGTGGATCGCCAAGACCAGACATTCCACACCGGGTGTGGCTCTGATCTCACCGCCGCCGCACCACGATATTTATTCAATTGAAGATTTAGCACAGCTTATTTTCGACCTTAAAAACGCCAACCGCGACGCGCGCATTTCGGTAAAATTGGTGTCAGAGGCGGGCGTCGGCACAATTGCCGCGGGTGTTGCCAAGGCGGGCGCGCAGGTGGTGCTTATCTCGGGTTATGACGGCGGCACAGGCGCCGCTCCTCAAAGCTCCATACACAATGCGGGGCTTCCGTGGGAGTTGGGGCTTTCCGAGGCGCACCAGACCCTTATACAGAACGGGCTGCGTTCACGCGTTATACTTGAAACCGACGGTAAGCTGATGAGCGGCAGAGACGTAGCGATTGCAGCCATTTTGGGTGCGGAGGAATTCGGTTTTGCAACCGCTCCGCTGATTACCATGGGCTGCATTATGATGCGCGTATGCAATCTTGATACATGCCCCTGCGGTATTGCCACGCAAAACCCCGAGCTCAGAAAGCGTTTTTGCGGCAAGCCCGAATACGTTATAAACTTTATGATGTATATTGCCGAAGAACTGCGCGAGATAATGGCGAAACTGGGCGTTCGCACGGTTGAGGAGCTTGTGGGGCGCACCGACCTTATAAAGGTGCGCGAAAAAACCGTTACAAAGCGCGCGGCAATGGCTGACCTTTCGCAGATTCTTTACAGCGATAAGTCAGCCCCGCAGGAGGATAAGCATTTTAAAGCCGATAATGTATTTAACTTTGAGCTTGAAAAGACCGTGGACGAAGCGGTTATAATTCCCGCCTTTAAATCGGCGCTTAAAACAGGCAAGCCGAAGGCTATCGATATTGAGGTATCAAGCACCAACCGAACGCTCGGCACTATTTTCGGCTCGGAAATTACAAAGAAATATAAAAATACTTTGCCCGACGACACCTATACTATAAACTGCAAGGGCGGCGGCGGTCAGTCCTTCGGGGCGTTTATTCCGAAAGGGCTTACCATTCGCTTGACAGGCGACAGCAACGATTATTTCGGCAAGGGCTTATCGGGCGGTAAGCTCATTGTGGCTCCCCCCGAAAACGCAAAATACAGGGCGGAAGAAAATATTATAATAGGCAACGTGGCGCTTTACGGGGCGACATCCGGTGAGGCTTATATAAACGGTATTGCGGGCGAGCGTTTCTGCGTTAGAAATTCGGGCGCATACGCCGTTTGCGAGGGTACGGGCGACCACGGCTGCGAGTATATGACGGGCGGAAGAGCCGTAATTTTAGGGCCTACGGGCAAAAACTTTGCCGCGGGTATGAGCGGCGGTATTGCCTATGTGCTGGATGAAAACTACGACTTTTATTTAAGGCTTAACAAGGAGCTTGTTACAATGACGGGTGTAGAGGAAAAGCACGATATCGAGGAGCTTAAAACCATGATTGAAAAACACGTTGCCGCCACGGGTTCGCCTAAAGGCACACGCATACTTCACGATTTTGCAAATTATCTGCCTTACTTTAAAAAGATAGTGCCAAACGATTACAGCCGAATGTTACAGGAAATAAGCCGCTTTGAGGAAAAGGGTCTGCCCTATGAAGAAGCCGAGCTTGAAGCCTTTTATTCGGTACAGAAATAAGGAGGGGAATAAAAATGGGAAAACCAACAGGATTTTTGGATTACGAGAGAGAAAACAATAAATCGGTAGAACCGCTTGAAAGAATAAAGAATTTCAATGAATTTCATTCCCCAATGCAAAAGGCGGAGCGCCAAAAACAAGGCGCGCGCTGTATGAACTGCGGCGTGCCGTTCTGCCAGTCGGCAATGAAGCTCGGCGGAATGGTATCGGGCTGCCCGCTGCATAACCTTATACCCGAGTGGAATGACGAAATTTATAACGGCAACTGGGAGTACGCTTTAGCGCGGCTTACCAAAACCGCAAGCTTCCCCGAGTTTACGGGCAGGGTATGCCCCGCGCTATGCGAGGCGGCTTGCTCCTGCGGGCTTTACGGAAGCTCGGTAACCGTTAAGGAAAACGAGCTTGCAATTATTGAAGAGGGCTACAAAAACGGCTGGGTAAAGCCTCACCCGCCCGAGGTAAGAACAGGCAAGCGCGTGGCGGTGGTAGGCTCGGGCCCCTCGGGGCTTGCCTGCGCGCAGCGGCTTAACAGCCGCGGTCACAGCGTTACCGTTTATGAAAAGGATGACCGCATAGGCGGGCTTTTAATGTACGGTATACCGAATATGAAGCTTGAAAAGCAGATTGTTGACCGCCGCGTAAGGCTTATGACCGACGAGGGTATAGAGTTTAAAACGGGTATAGATGTAGGAAAAGATATATCTCCCGACGAGCTTTTAAAGACCTATGACGCAGTAGTGCTCTGCTGCGGTGCAGGTAACCCGCGCGACCTTAAAGCCGAAAACCGCGATATTAAGGGAATTTACTTTGCGGTCGATTTTCTTAAATCAACCACAAAGGCGCTGCTTGATAATAAGCTTCAATCGGGCTTTATATCCGCAAAGGGTAAGGACGTTATAATTGTGGGCGGCGGTGATACGGGCAACGACTGCGTAGGCACCTGCATACGCCACGGCTGCAAAACGGTAACCCAGCTTGAAATGATGCCGAAATTACCCGACAGCAGGGCAGAGACTAACCCCTGGCCGCAATATCCGAGGGTGTGCAAGACAGATTACGGTCAGGAAGAGGCAATAGCCGTTTTCGGGCATGACCCGCGCGTTTACTGCACCACAGTTAAAGCCTTTGTGCCGGATGAAGGCGGCAATATAAAGGCGGTGGTAACGGTTGAATTAAAACCCGAAAGGGATGAAAAGACCGGCAGAACCGTTATGACCGAAATTCCGGGCAGCGAGAAAACGCTTGATTGCTCGCTTTTGCTTATAGCCGCGGGATTTTTGGGTCCTAAGCCCTATATTGCCAAAAGCTTTGGAGCAGAGACCGACGGGCGCAGCAATATTGCAACCGCCGCAGGCTCTTACAAAACAAGCGTTGATAAGCTTTTCACTGCGGGGGACTGCCGCAGCGGGCAGTCGCTCGTTGTGTGGGCAATAGCCGAGGGCAGAGCCGCCGCAAAGGAAATTGACGAATATTTAATGGGATATACAAATTTGGTTTAATAAAAGCAAGATTGTATATCGGCATATAAATAAAACGACATCGAAAGCCGCGAGTTAGGCTTCCGACGTCGTTTTTTATATGTGTATTTTTATCAAAGGGTATTCAAAATATCAAGCACGCATTCAAGCTCCTCGGGCTTGACCTTATCGGGAAAGCTGCCGTTTTCAACGCAATCGGTGAAATAGCGGATCTCGTTGGCGTAGGCGTCGCTTGCGGGCAGACCTATATTGCCGGTATCAAGCCCGTCGCCGCCGGATATAGGCGACCATATTTTCCCGTTTTCCTCGTATATTTTCATTTCGCCGTTTTCCCACGCTATAACCGCGTGCTCAAACTGGAAACGAAAAGCCGCCTTAAACGGATAGGGCGATGCATACCACGAAGCCTCGGTGGTTATGAAAAATCCGTCGTATTGATAAATCGTATTCAGGTAGTCTTGTGTTTCCGTGGTGGATTTAAAAGCGTTTGTTTTGGCGGGCTTGCCGAAGGCGTAAACCATAAAGTCCAAATCGTGAATGTGCAGGTCAAACGGCACCAGACCGCTGCGGTTTTTATCGGTCATCCAGTTATCCCAGCTCCATTTCGGGCGGCAGCCGAGGCGGGTCATTGAGCCGGAAAGCAGATTGCCGTAGGTCTTTTCGTCATAAATCTTTTTAACTATTTCATACTCGGGCCAAAAACGCAGAACCTGCGCTATCATAAATTTAACGTTATTCTTTTTTGCCGCGCCGTAAACGCGCGCAACATCCTCTTTTTTTAGGGAAACGGGCTTTTCGCAGAGGACATTAATGCCTTTTTCCATTGCCTTAACCGAGAAATCGGCATGCAAATATGTAGGAAGGCAGATATCGAGAATATCTATTTCCTCTTTTGCAAGCATTTCGTCAAAATCGGTATAACGGCGTTTATCCGTGTATTTTTCCATTTGCCCGGGGCGTATATCGCAGAGGGCTGTAAGCTCGACATCCTCCATAGCCTCCCACGCCGGAATGTGCGCTCCGCTTATTCCGCCAACTCCTACAAGTGCAACCTTTAACATAGTAAAAATCTCCTTTAATTAAATAACGTTTGCAGTTACAATATTATCCCAGCTTTTTGAGCGTTCGTCTTCAAGTACCGGCTCACGCAGTTCGGGAATTTCTTTTTCACGGCCGTCACAGTAATCCAAAATCCTGCCGCGGCAGCTTTCAAGCCGCATTATAAGCCCGCCGAGTCTTATATCCTGAATGTCGAAGCCGTGGGGCTTATTTTCAAAAAACCAAAATCTGCGGAAAGCGGTGTAAAACGCTTTAAGCTTATCTATGGCGGCGGTATAATCGTTTTCGGCTATGTCTTTAAGCGTCTTATTATCTCCTGCCAAATATGCCGCGCGGGTTTTAATGCCAAGCTCGGCTTTTACCGACAGAACATCCGCCAGTGCCGCAGCCGAGTCAAACATCGGCTTGTAGTCGTCCGTCGCCTGTACCGCCGAAAGCTTTTTATAAAGCTCTTTGTAGTAATCGTTAACGCCCTCGGTTACGCGGCTGTCATAAACACCCATAAACGGGTCGGAGTAAAGCAGATATTTCGAGGCGTTGTAATCAAGCTTTTCGGTAGGGTTATCCAGCTTATCGAGCAGCATAAAATCATCAAACTCCATGCCCGTAACCGCTTTAAGCTGCGCCTTTGCATCCGACATATTTTCATTTCCCTCTAAAAGCTCCGCCGAATAGCAGAGCGCGGGTAAAACCGCAAAACGCGAGCATTCGCCGCCGTTATCGCCCCACATGGTAAAGAAAATATCCTTTACGCCGCGGTCACGGCAGGCTTTAACGGCGGGCAGGGTGGTATCAAAGCTGAATTGATTGTCCGGCGCGAAGCCTTTCCATGTCCATGCGCCGCCCGCAAACGCGATCGGTCTGCCGAACGCCTTGTTCTTTTCTATCATATTTGAATAGCGGTTATAATCCGTGCTGTAATAATCCCAATAAACCAAGGTCAGGTTCTCGGGCAGGTTTGCTTTTTTGCGTATTGCTTCAAGGTCCGCCGTGCTGTAATAATCGGAAGAGGAAACGGCGAGCTTACAGAACATATCGCTCCATATCATCGGCTTAAAGCCGTATTTATCAGCCATATCGCATACCTTGTGCAGGTGGCGGTTTATAATTTCAAAACGGTCGTTATCACCGTGCTTATCGCGGTATTTGCCGAGACCCACCATATAAGCTTCGTCCATGCCGATATGTATTTTGCGGGTGGTGAAGCACTCGGAAAGCGTGGCAAAAATTTTATCTATAAGCTCATAGGTTCTGTCATCGTCCGCCAGCAGAATATCCGCCGTGTCGTTTATTGCGCCGTAGCGGTTTACCCATTTGAACATGGCGTTAAGGTGCGCAAGGGTCTGTATGCAGGGTATAAGCTCTATACCGTTTTCACGGCAAAAAGCGTCTGCCTCTTTAAGCTCGGCTTTTGAAAATCTTCCGCGCTGATGCCCGAAATACGGCTCGCCGTCAACCTCATAGGTGTCCTCGGTGTAAAGCATTAACGTATCGTAGCCCAGTGCCGATATTACCTTTACAAACCTTTTAAGGGCGGTAGGGTTCATAACCGCGTTTCTTGAACAGTCTACCATAAGACCCTTCATTTCGGCTCACCGTAAACCCTTTCTATAATACTTCCGAGGTATTCTTTGGCGTAAAGTATGTCCTTATTCTGCTCTTCGCCTTCAATTTCACGCTCAATTGTTACAAAGGAATCGTAGCCTATTTCATGCAGCCTTTCAAACAGACGGTTGAAATCGACTTTGCCTTCTCCTATGCGGGTCTCTTCGCCGAGGTCGTGACCGTTTGTGGGATATTTTCCGTCCTTTGCATGAATATTACGGACATATTTTCCGAAAACATCAAGTGCGTCAACCGGGTTTGCTCTGCCGTAAAGAATAACGTTTGCGGTGTCGAGATTAACGCCGAGATTATCCGTTCCCACCTTTTCAAAGCAGCGAAGCATGGTGACGGGCGTTTCCTGACCGGTTTCAAACAAAAGGTACTGACCGTTCTGCTTTAAATGCTCCGCCACCTGCCTTACCGCAACGCAGAAGGGCGCAAACTGCGGGTCGTTCGGGTTCTCGGGTATAAAGCCCATATGGGTCACAACATCGGTAACACCGAGCTTTTTTGCAAAGTCGGCGCCGTCACAGAGGTTTTTAATGCGCGCGGCGCGGTATTCGGGCGGAACAAGCCCCAAGGTTATCTGACCGTCGTAAAAATTCCATATGCAGGGTCCCTCCCAGCCGCACCAAAATGCCGAAACGGTAACGCCCTTTTCTTTAATGAGGCGATTCATTATTTCGGCGTTTTCATCCGTCCAAACCTCGGGCTTCCAGGAAATAAGCTGGCAGCTGTCAAAGCCGTTCGCAAGCAGCTCGTCAAGCTTTTTTGACATTTCGTTTATATCGTTCAAATGAACGCAGGTTCCGATCTTCATAAAAACTCCTCCTGAAAAATATTGATTTTTCTCTGTCCTTATGGTAACATACATATAGTGTAAGTGATAGGATTATTTTGATTTTTTTCAGTATTTTTTTGACTTGGAGGTCGTTGCCTTGAAGCTGAATTATCAAAAGGAGCTGACTCCCGTGCTATACGGCGACAGCGCGGTAAAAATTCATGACACCTACTCGGTGACTGAGGGGGTGCTTTGCTTTTCGCTGCACTGGCATGAGCGAATGGAGATACTTCTGATAACCGAGGGCGAGCTGGAGCTTTTGCTCGGTGACCAAACGGCGCATGCCTCTGCAGGCTCCGTGGCGGTTTTTATGCCGGGGCAGCCCCACCGCGGCATCGCGGGCAGGGGAGGGGTCACCTACCGCACGGTCATGTTTGATATTCAGACCTTTTACAATTCTACCCCCGCCGCGCAAAAGTATTTATTGCCGATAGCCGAGCAGCGAATATCGTTTGCTCCCGTTACATATAATAAGGAGATATTTGAAACCGCAAAATATATTGTAGATGAGCAGCTTTCGCGCTCTGACGCGTCTCCGCTTACGGTGATAGGCGGAATTTACCGCCTTTTGGGGCTGCTTTACAGATATTGTCTTTCGGAAAGGAGCGTGCATGCGCCGTCCGATGAAAAGCTGCGCAATGTTACGGAATATATCGAAAATCATTTCCGCGAGAATATTTCCTCAAAGGAATTGAGCCGCCGCTTCGGCTATGACGAGGCGTACTTTTGCCGTCGGTTTAAATCGGTCACCGGACTCAGTCCCATGATATATATACAGATATTAAGACTTGAATACGCCAGAAGGGCGATAAAAAATGAAAAAGGGGTCAAGATCTCGGAAATTTCCTCAAGCTGCGGTTTTTCCGATCCCGGCTATTTTGCCAGATGCTTTAAAAAGCATTACGGAATGACCCCGACGGAATACAGCACACTGCTTCAAATATAAATAAATATAGGGAGTGGGTATAATGAAATCGCATGATACGGTCAATAAGCTTTACAAATTGGGACGGGTACTGTCACAGATTGCGTTTACGCTTGCCGTTATCGGCTTTTTCGCTTGCATTGCGGGATATATAAGCCTGTTGATCGGCAGAGACAGCATAGCCGTAATAGGCAGTATAAAGGTGCACGGAGCTTCGCTTGATACGCTCGGCTTAAATGTTAAAAGCATTGCGGCGGCGCTGTCGGGAGGTCTTGCGGTTTGTGCCGGAGAAGCGGTGGAAGCGGCATTTGCGAAGCGTTACTTCGGAAACGCTTTAAAGGCGGGAACTCCGTTTACTCATGCCGGGGCAAAGGAGCTGATGAGACTCGGCATTTTAACGCTTGCGCTTAAGACGGTCGGCGCAGCTGCGGGAAGCCTTGTAAGGGGGCTTATTTCGGGACGGATGAGGCTTGAAGCCGTTTCGCTTGCGAATATATATTCCGATAATGCCGCGGGCATTACACTCGGCGTTATGTTTATTTTTATTTCACTGCTTTGCCGATACGGCGCCGAGGCAATAGGCGGCAAACGGGACGAATATTAAAGGAAAAGGGCTGTAAAAAGCAAACGAAAAACCGAGATTCACTCTGAATTGAGCGAAACTCGGTTTTTTAATTTCAGAAAGTAAAAACGGCATACTGTTCTCGTGTTTTTTATTTGTTTTTTTCAACTCAATTATACCACAAAAAGACTGCTTTTTACAGCCCCTATAATTTGTTAAAAAAAAGTCTTGCTTTCGGCGAGGGTGTGTGGTATAGTGTAATTGAATAAACGGTCGTTTAATCACGGAGGTTAGAATACAATGCACAGCGAACAGCAGCACAACGAAAAAAAGAAGGAAATAATGGAAAAATGCTTTGAATGCTATGCCGAAAACGGGCTTACGGGAACAGGCGTCAGCGCGCTTGCGAAAGCGTGCGGCTGCACAAAGGGAAATCTTTACGCTTACTTTAAAAGTCTGGATGAGCTGATCATCGAATCGACGGCTTACTGTATGGAAAAGGTTGAGGACGATTTTATGGAGATGGCGCCCACCGACCCCAAGGATGTTGTCCGGTTTGTGAAGGAGGTTCCCTACTGGACGGCAAAAAAACACGGCAAAAAATATCGCCTGATGTATCAGGTCTATACGCACCCGAAGTATATCGAGCACGGCAAGAAATTCTTTGAGGGCGTCAATGAACGCTATACCGAGTATGCAAAGCAGCTGGAGCCGAAGATAGGTATTCCGTACACGGTAATCACGCCGCTGATTTTTATCTTCGTCCGCGCCAGCGTCCACTATGCCATGTTTGAGGATGAATATTACCTGAAAACCCAGATGGAGGTCTTAAAGCAGGGGGTCGCCCTGTTTGCAGATAAATACCGCTCGCAATATTTGAAAGGAGGTAACGAGATATGAAGAAACGAATTTATTGTATTACTATGGCACTTTGCATCATATTATGCATTGTATTTGCTGCCGGATGCAGTAAAGCGGCAAATAGCAGCGCCGCATTGCCGGAGGTGCGGAACAACGGTACGGCAATCCAGTGGAAATACAGCGACGAAACCGATTGGCGCGACCTTGTGGCGCTTACCGAACTTACCGGTGCTGCCGGAGAAAACGGCAAGGACGGAGCCAATGGTACAAACGGAAAAGACGGTATTAACGGTACTGACGGTAAAAACGGAATTGACGGCATTGACGGTAAGAATGGTAAAGATGGCACAAACGGCAAAGATGGCATTAACGGAAAAAACATAGAGGTAAAAAGAACAACAGAATATATACAGTGGCGCTATGAGGGCGGCGAGTGGCAAAACCTTGTTTCGATATCCGATATTACAGGCCCCGCCGGACAGAACGGCGCAGACGGGGCAAACGGAAAAACGCCGGAATTCCGCGTGAACGAAAACACCCTGCAATGGCGTTATGCCGGTGATGAAATATGGCTTAACCTGTACGACCTTACAGCATTAAAAGGTGCGGATGGCAGAGACGGCGCTGACGGTAAAAACGGCAAGGACGGAACAAACGGGCAAAACGGTTCCGACGGTGAGGACGGAAAAACACCTTTTATCGGTGAGAACGGAAACTGGTGGATCGGCGAAATTGACACCAGCGTGAAGGCAGCAGGCACTGACGGCATCGACGGCATCGACGGCGAAAAGGGTGACAAGGGCGACAAAGGTGACAAGGGAGATAAAGGAGACAAGGGAGACAAAGGAGATAAAGGCGATAAGGGCGATGCCGGTCAGAACGGCGGGTGTGCGGGGTATTTTCATGCCTCAAACGGTGGCACCGGCGCTTCATTCAATCAGCCGCTTCAGTTGTTTGAAGATTGCAATTCCGGAGGACTTTTTGTGTGGGATCGAACCAACAGAACCGTAACGCTGAAAGCCGGACATACATACAGCCTTTCATTCAGCGGTTCGGTCTGCATTTCTCACGACATGGGTGGATGGTACTCGGTAGTATTGAAGGGCAAACAAGGCATTCTCAAAGATACATTGATCGAAAGATATATGAACGATGCAGATAATTCACGAGTGTGGATGCCGTTTGCATTCAACCGCATCTACAGTGCCGGCAGTGATATTGTGCTACAATATGAATTTATCCAGTTGACCCCCGGCACACAGCTGAACGGTGCTGTCTATAATCTTACAATCATTGCTCTTGACTGAGCCGACATATACGAAAACGGAGGTAATAAAATATGAAAAAACGAATACTCAGTATCCTGCTCACCCTATGTATGGTGATGTGTGCTATTTCACCGTTGATGAGCTACGCCGACCCGGGAGTATCGGCATCCGGCTCAAGTGCATACGGCGCACTGCTCACACCCGACACAACCCC
>URNB01000057.1 GCA_900549055.1 uncultured Oscillospiraceae bacterium | reverse complement strand
CTGAACAATTCAAAAGTTTACACCAACATGCTCGGGTTAAGGTACTTTTGAATTGCTCAGCAGGCATTAAATAACAATACAGGACTGTTTTAAGTAAACTGGCAAGCCCTTTCCTTCATATATTTTTATTATGAAGGAAAGGGTGTGTCAGTTTTGTTTTTCAGTCTGTTAATGAAGATTGCCTCAGCCGTTTATTATTTTGCGCTGCATGTTAAAGGCGCAGGGGCTTTTCCGCCGCCGCTCTCCGCCGAGCGCGAGGCGGAGCTGCTTGAAAAAAGCCGGAACGGGGATGATGACGCGCGAAACGAGCTTATAGAGCACAATTTGCGGCTGGTGGCGCATATAGTAAAAAAATATTACAACACCGGCGCCGACCAGGACGATATGATTTCAATAGGCACAATAGGGCTTATAAAGGCGGTATCTACCTTTAATACCGATAAGGGCATACACCTTGCCACATACGCCTCCCGCTGTATTGAAAACGAAATACTTATGTTTTTCCGCAATCAGAAAAAAACCGCGCAGGATGTTTTTATAAGCGACCCGATTGATACCGATAAGGACGGTAACACGCTGACGCTTATAGACGTTATTGCCGATAAAAGCGATATTGCCGATGAAATTGATACAAAAATAAAGGTGGAAAAGCTGCGGGTAATATTGCCGGTTTGTTTGACCGAGCGGGAGCGGCTTATAATAGAAATGCGCTACGGACTTTGCGGCAGAGAGGAGCTGACTCAAAGGGAAATTGCCAAAAAGCTGAATATTTCAAGAAGCTATGTTTCCCGCATTGAAAAATCAGCGCTTGAGAAGCTGCGCAAACAGTTTTAATCCGAATACGAAAAAACGCTTGAAATGCCGCCTGCATAACACAGGCGGCATAAGAATTATTTTGCCTTTTCTATCGGCAACCAAATTTCAATAAATCTTTTTTCTCTTTTGTTTTTAGGAAACCAATGGTATACCGAAATTTCAGGTGCATTTGCGATTTCAAAATCAGTTGCGGGTAACCATTCCGATACAATGCGTTTTCTTATGTCCATATAATCGGAAACCGGATACGGTTGATTTTCGGTTGTGAATACGGCATATGTCTGTTCCGGAACAATAATGTTTTCAAATCCGAAGGCTTCCATATATTCAAACCCCGTAACCTCTTTATTGTACATATTATCCCGCTCGTATTTTTCAAGCTCGGCCGCATAATAAAAATCATAACCCTCGTCATCAACGTTAGTGATAAGGCAAATGTCCGTTCCGGTTTCACCCGACGCGCCTTTCGCTCCTCTCAATAGCCATTGCTTTCCTCTTGTCGTTTCAAATAATCTACCCTCTTGTTTTTCTCTGTCTTTACCGTAGGGTACACCGGTAAAATGCGCCTTGTAGCCCGTCAAAATCATTTCGGGTTTCTTTTCAATTCTGTAATTCATAGGTTTTGCGCCCTCCAAAGAAATTTTTAAGGCAAGACGGGAATAGGACTTCAGCATACTGCCGTTACTTTTTGCCTGTGACGGCAATATACCGTGAAATCTTTTGAATGCTTTGGCAAAGCTGTCCGGACTTTCATAGCCGTATTTAAGTGCAACATCAATAACCTTTGCGTCGCCGGCGGCAAGCTCTGTTCCGGCAAGTGACAGCCTGCGGTTACGTATATACTCACCGACGGTAAATCCGCAAAGAATACCGAATATTCGTTGAAAGTGATAGCTTGACGAATAGCATTGTGCCGCTACCGACTCATAATCAATCGTTTCTGTTAAATGATCTTCAATATAGTCGATAGCCTTTTGCATTCCGATAACCCGGTCCATATTTTCCCTCCCTGTCTTCCTTCATTCTATCAAAAGGCGTATCACATTGCCCGACATTCCGTGCCGAGTTCAGTCGGGCTGAAAGCTAATGGATTTTGTTTTTAATTCATCAAGCAGGGCTGCAAATTCCGGGTCGCTTTTAAGCCAATCGTATGAACGCATTTGCTTTAATTTTTGCAGATAATTTTGTGTTGCGGAAAGCGGTGTCGAATAAGTTATTTTACTTCTGTTAAACACTTCGCCTTTTAATAACGGTGATTCATAAAAATAATCGCCGCTTTCGGAAATTTCGTCTAATCGCTGCCATTCGTCAAACGCCAATTTGACATTTTTAATTGTGCCATCCTTATTTTTAAGCTTGGCGTAAGCATTGGCAAGGTCACTGTATGCTTCCGCCGCATAATCGATTAAAAAGCCCTCGTTGCCGACTGTACGGATAATTCTTAATGCGATTTTACAAATCGGTATTGTTTCTTTAGGGTTGGCAAAGCAGTAATAATGCTTTGCAATACTCAAAATATCGACAAACAATTTTTCAAAATCACAACAGATACATTTCTGTTTGTATTTTATTCTTTCCCGGGCCGGAGAAATCATTGAAAGCATTTCGGTTCTTGAATAATTTTCGTCCGGAAACGAATTTGCAAGCGCTTCAGCTTTATTTCGCTTTCCGCAAAAAGAATAAGCAAACGTGAGTGCCGATTTTGCTTTGTAGCGGATATAATCGTCGGAGCTGTCCCTTAAAACAATATTTACTTTATCTTCAATCGATTCAAGCCATTGCTCATTTTCGCAATTTTGGTCAAAGGTTTGCACCTTAAGCTCTGCCCACTCGGCAAGCAGCTTGTGATTGTTAGGATATGCTTTAAGCGCTTTTTCCAAAAGTGCAATGCCTTCCTTGGCTTTCGCAATATGCTTTAAGTGAAATACTTCCTCAAGTACGGCATTTATTTTTTCGTCTGCGTTATCTGTTTTTATTCCTAACAGCCAGTCGGTACTCACACCGAAAAACTCTGCAATTCCGGGCAGAAGAGAAATATCGGGAAGCCCCGAACCGGTCTCCCATTTTGAAACCGCTTGATATGAAATGCCCAATGCGTCCGCCAGCTGCTCTTGTGTAATATCGACGGATTTTCTTAAGGTTTTAAGGCGTTTTCCGAAATCGGTCATTTTTCATTTCCCCTTTCTGTGTGTATTATACGGTGTGTCTGAAAACATTTCAATAATCGCTTTCTTTAGTATCTCTCAACTTTGCGTTTAGCGGTTTACTGTAATAAAAACGCTTGCAAATGATTCCGATATGTAGCTTATTTTCTTACTTATTATCTTACCGCAAATCAAGAACTTTATCAAGTCCTTCGGCGGATAAAAATCCGCGCTTGAAAAATTAAGAAAACAATTTTAAAATGTAATTATAAAAATGTAACCTGTGGTTAAAATTTCCTGTCTTTACAGATGAGGGGGAAGAAAAATGGAAGATAGCAGAATTACCGAGCTTTTCACCCTGCGGGATGAAAGCGCAGTAACCGAGGCGGAAAGCAAATACGGCGGGTATTGCCACGCGCTGGCATTTAATATACTTGGGGACCCCAACGACGCAGAGGAAACGGTAAGCGACGCGCTGTTTCAGCTGTGGCAGGCAATACCGCCGGAAAAGCCGAAAAGCCTTGGGGCTTATTTTGCAAAAATCACGCGTAATATAGCTCTTAACCGAATTGAACGCAGCAACGCGAAAAAACGCGGCAGCGGCGAGCTTCCCCTCGTTTTGGACGAGCTTGATTACTGCGTGCCCTCATCTCACAGCACCGAGGCGGCGGTTGACGCGCGTATGCTTTCGGCTGTTATCAACCGTTTTCTTTCCTCGCAAAAGGAGACTGCGCGTGCAATATTTTTAAAGCGCTACTGGTATATGCGCCCGATAAGCGAAATAGCCGCCGAAACCGGCTTTTCCGAAAGCAAGGTAAAGGTAACGCTTATGCGAACGCGCAACGCGCTGAGAGAATATCTCGGCAGGGAGGATTTTAACGTATGACGAACAAGGATATTTTAAACGCCTTAGGCGATATTGACGAAAGCTACATTACCGGGGCAAACGGCAGAATAAAGAGCAAAAAGGGCATTGTTATAAGGTATTCGGCTATGGCGGCGTGCCTTTTAATAGTAGCCGTTGGAGCATTTGCCGCTGTGAAGATGATACCGCGCGGCAAAATAAAAAACAGCGCCATCCCCAATAAATCATATGAAGAATATGACGGCAATGTTGCAGACTATGATGGCGATTACAGCACAATTGAAAAAAGCGACGGCACGAATACAAACGGAGCCGCCAAGGGAAACAGCGCGACATCATCGGAAAATTATATTGCTTATGTTAAAAGATGGGATGAAAAAACAAACACCGAAAAATTCCCCATAGTAAAAATAAACGGTACAGAGTACAGTGTGGCAAACTGCCAGATTCCGTCCGATAAAATAGGAAACAGCATAACAAGGCTTACGGTGCTGGGCAAAGATGAATACACAAACAGCGAATACGCCGCAAATGTTGAAATTTATGAAATAAAGGGTATTTCGTCAGAGTGCGCCGCGGCGGTAAAATACGATGCGGGCGGAAAATACTACGTCTGCCGCAACTCACACTACAAGCCCGAAACGCTGGGACAGTTTATGAATGATTTAAGCCTTAAAGAAAACCTTACCTTTGTTTCCTTTGGCGGCACGCAAATGAAAAACGGTAAAGTTATTTGCGACGTTGAATATACAAATGTGGATAAAGCGAAGGTATGGGAGCTTTTGTTTTCGGACACCGCAGCCAAAGCGGTAAAGGACTATGACTCTATGAATTTTGAAAGGGCAGCGGATATAGCCATTGATTTAAAGCTTTTGGGCTATGAAAATATATCGCTCGCCGTTACCCGCGACGGATATTTAACCACCAATATTTTAGATACGGGCAAGGCGTTTTATATAGGTAAGCCCGCGGCGGAGAAATTTTTAAACTACCTTGAAAAGGACTGCAAAACAACTATAAAGCATAAATATGACTATTCAGAGCCTGCGGACGGCGGAAGCTCGGGTAATTCCGCAAGCTACAGCGTAAGTCACTCGGTGGGAAGTAATTGATATGTCGGAGCGGAAATTGCGTAAAGCGGCGGTAATTACGGCTGTGTTTATACTGATTTTATTTCTTATTCCCGTGAAAATCAACTATAACGACGGCGGCACGGTGCAATATAAGGCGGCGCTTTATACGGTGGTAAAATGGAATCGTATTGCAGACATTGAAGATGATAATTATCAAAACACCTCGGTTTATTTATTTCCCAGCAGTTTAAAGGGCATAGATGAGCTTTGGAAAATCGAACAGAAAAAGAAAGGGGTATGATTTATGAGCAACACTAAAAATTCGGCGATAAAGAACATTACCGCAGCACTGCTTTGCGTGGCGCTTGCAATCGGCGCGGGCTGTATGATAAAACGGCACGAGGATAAAAAAACAGCCGTAAATTTAAAGAGCGCGGAAACCTATGACGAGGTTTACAACAAAATAAACAGCCTAAAGCTTAAAACAAATATTCTTTACGGCTTGAAAGACGGTATGGCAAAAGGCAGCAGCCGTAACGAAAAAGCAGAATATATTGAAGACAGCAACACGTCCGCCACAACAAACGGTGCGTCGAAAACCGCCAAAGCCGATTACAGCAAAACCACAACGCAGGTAGAGGGCGTTGATGAGGCGGACATTGTAAAGACCGACGGGAAATATATTTACATTCTTTCAAGCGATTACACATTTTACACCTATGTAAAAATAATCGATTCGGGCAGCGGTAATCCCAAACAGTTAAACGATATAAAGCTTGAAAATTTCAACACAAGCGAAATGTTTTTAAGTGATAACCGCCTGGTGCTTTTGGGGCGCGCGCCGAACAGCGATAAAACGGCGGCGGTAATTTACGATGTTACAGACCCCGAAAAGCCGAAAAAGGTAAACGAATGTAAGCAAAGCGGCGGCTATGCCGATTCGCGGCTTATAAACGGTAAGCTTTATATTGTATCAAGCTACGGTGTGAACACCGAAAATATTAAAAAAGACGATACTTCAACCTATGTGCCGTATGTCGGCTGCGGCGAAAAGACCGAAAAAATAGCGGCGGACTGCATTTATATGTATAATAAATGTATGGAATCAAGCTATACCGTGGTGTGCGGCTATGATATAAAGGACGGCGCGAATATATCGGCAAAAACTGTTTTCGGGGGACTCAGCCGTATTTATGCGTCAACCGATAATATAATTGCGACCTCTGCTTATTATGACGAAAAGACCCAAATAGCGCGTTTTGAAATAAGCGACGGTAAGGTTGAACTTAAAGCGACGGGTGAGATAAAGGGCTACCTTTTAAATCAGTTTTCAATAGACGAATACAAAGGGCATTTCCGCTTTGTGCTGACAGAGGAATCAGCCAACGGCGGTACTCAAAACTCGCTTGTTATACTGGACGGCAATTTAAAGGAAACCGGAAAAATAGAGAATATAGCGAAAAACGAAAGAGTGTATTCGGTGCGGTTTATGGGGGATGTGGCTTACTTTGTCACCTTCCGTCAGGTTGACCCGCTTTTCAGCGTGGATGTAAGCGACCCGACTTCTCCCAAAATAATAGGCAGCCTTAAAATACCGGGCTTTTCCGATTATCTTTTCCCCTACGGCGAGGGCAAATTGCTCGGCGTGGGCAGAAGCGCCGATGAAACCACGGGCGCAGTAACCGGAATGAAATTATCACTTTTTGATATTTCAAACCCCGCAAACGTTACCGAGAGCTTTAAAACGGCGGTAGGCAATACCTACTCAGAGGCGCTTACAAATCACAAAGCGACACTTGCCGACGCTGAGAAAAACCTTATTGCGTTCCCCTATAATGATGAAAAGGGCACGAAATACCTTATATACTCGCTTGAAAGCACGGGCTTTGCGCTTAAAGCGGAAATTCCGCTGGGCGGCGACGGCAGCACCTGGGGCACCTGCCGCGGGCTGTATATAGGCAAGCTCTTTTACGCCGTGACCGATAAGGAAATAGCGGTAATAGATATGCAAACCTTCCAAAAAACAGCAGAGCTTAAAATTAAATAGCCGCACGATTGACAAAGCCGGGCACAAGTGATATTATAGATACAGCACAAATTCTACAAGGAGTACTACCATGACTGCAAAGATATTTAAACCCTTTGTTTGCGCTTTCATCATAATTTCACTTTTGCTCGGCGTTTGCTTTACAGCCTCCGCCGCAGACGGAAACGACGGACATATCACGGTTGACACGGTTACCGCCGTTAACGGAGATACGGTGGTAGTAAAGCTTACCATGTCCGAAAATCCGGGAATTATGGTTACATATGACAGCAGCGTTTTGACCTAAGAAAAGTTTTACAGGGGCTATCTGCGCGACTATACGGTGGCCGACCACCCAGATGAAAATTTAATTCGTTTTGTAAACTGCGAAAACGGCAATGCGCGGAATAACGCCGCAATAGTCAGCTTTCAGTTCAAGGTGAAGGACAGCGCCTCCTTCGGCTTTTACCCCATAAATATAGAATACAAGCAGGGGGATTTCTGCAACTGGAAGCTTGAAAAGCTGATGCCGAAAATAACCTCCGGCGGCGTTAATATTAAATTCAACGGTAAAAACTGTCCACATAAGCAATACGGCAAGTGGAAAACCGCCGCGTCTGCGGGCTGCACAGAGCCCGGGATCGAGCAGCGAGCCTGCCTTAAATGCGGGCACAACGAAATGAGGGAAACCGCACCCGCGGGTCATGATTTTTCAGAGGAATGGACGGTTGACGAGCCTGCCACGAAGGAGAAATCGGGTAAAATGTCACGCCACTGTAAAAGATGCGACGCAACTACGGATCTTCTCACCTTTTCGCTTGAGGACGCCGATAAAAACGGAATCGGAAACAATGCGGATTCCGCAGTAAAGCCGTCCGATTTTACCGACAGGCTGAAGAACGAACAGCTGCCGGACAGCGGCACGGATTCATCGGGCAATTCTTCAGGCGGCGGAACGGATAAAACCGATAAAAACGGCGGCGGAAAGCCGTCTGAGCTGATACCCGTGAAAAGCGGCAGTGCGCTTGATAAGATAATAAATGCTCTGCCGGTCGGAATTAAAAGGTTGAAATGGTTTTTTATCGTATCATTTTTCGTGATTGCAAGAAGTGTTTTGTTCTTATAAGGCTGCGGGTTGGGAAATCAAGAGCTCAATGAAGGGAAAAATTGCATACGGGCAAGCTGTATCTGCCCGGGGATAAGGAAATAACCGAAAGGCAGATAAAATGCCCTGATAAGCTTTATGATTTTAATATGACCCGCCCCACCGAGCTTGAAAAGCGCGAGAAAATGCTTAAAGAGATATTTGCGGAAATTGGCGAGGGCTGCTATATAGAGCCGCCGTTTTTATCGGAGGCTTACAAGATATGTGCAGTTCATGTATTCCCCGGAGTTTTCGGAATGGCACATAACAAGAATGCGTATATTCACCGCAATAGCAGGCTTGGTGCTGTCGTTTTTTAAAAAATTCTGAATTGCAGACAAAAACAGGGTCTATCCGAAAGGATAAGCCCTGTTTTTTATAACTTATTTTTTATTCAGCTTTCCGAGCTGGCTTATTGCGGAGGAAATTGTCTTTTCAAAGGCTTCCTTGCCGTATTTGTCAACCTCGGCTTTGTTTTTGTCCCCGTGGGTCAGGCATCCTGCACCGCCTATGCAGCCGCCTACGCATGCCATGCCCTCAATAAAGTTGGTGTCTCCGATTTTTTTACGCGCCTTCATAAGCGCAATCTTGCACGCCTCAATGCCGTCGCAGGAAACGCCCTTAAGCTCAAAATCGGTAATATCCTGTTCTTTAAGCGCTTCTGCAACCGCGTCGGAAAGACCGCCGCTGCGGGCAAATATTCTGCCGAAGTAGGAGGCGTTGTCAAGCACATCCTCCGCAAGCTCGGTTATTTCAAGGTCGCGGCTGTCAAACAGCGCCTGCAATTCCTCAAAGGTTAAAACGCAGTCGATATACGGGCGAACCTCATCCTTTTGGAATTCCATTTTTTTTGCGGTGCACGGGCCTATAAATATGACCTTTGCGCCCTCGTCGTGCTCTTTAATATATTTTGCAATGGTTGCGGCGGGGGAAAGGTTGTGCGAAATATGCTCGGCAAGATCGGGGAACTGACCCTTAATATAGCTTACGAACGCCGGGCAGCAGGAGCTTGTTAAAAAGCCCTTTTCAGCAAGCTCGTGTGCTTCCGCATAGGCCACCATATCGGCGCCGAGAGCTGCCTCGACTACCGTGTGAAAGCCGAGCGCCTTGATTCCGGAAATTACCTGACCGATTTTAGCGTATGTAAACTGGCTTGAAATGGAGGGAGCCACAACGGCGTAAACCTTGTTATCTTTATTTTTAAGCATGCTTATGGCGTCAATTATAAAGGATTTATCGGTAATCGCGCCGAACGGACACTGATAAACGCATGCGCCGCAGGAAATGCATTTTTCGTTATCTACGCAGGCAGCCTTGGTTTCGGTCATTGAAATCGCGTTCACCTTGCAGGCGCTCATGCAGGGACGCTTGAAGTTGATTATTGCGCTGTAGGGGCAGACCTTTGCGCACTGACCGCACTCAACGCATTTTGTCTTATCGATATGCGCCTTTTGCTGGCTGTCAAAGGTGATCGCGCCTCTGCGGCATACATCCTCGCAGCGGTGGGCAAGACAGCCGCGGCATGCCTCGGTAACATCGTAGCCGCCCATCGGACATTCATCGCAGGCAATTTCGATAACCTCAATAACATTGGGATTTTCTTCATCCCCGCCCATTGCAATCTTAATGCGTTCTTCGAGTATAGCGCGCTCCTTGTAAACGCAGCAGCGCATTGTCGGCTCATTGCCGGGAACGATCTTTTTCGGAATATCGAGCATATGCTCCTTAAGCGTTCCGTTCCATTCCTCGCGCGCAACCTCGCGCAAAACCTTATACTTTAAATGCTGAACCTTTGTGTCAAACTTTCTCAATTTCAATTTTGGGTCTCCTTATCTTTTACCGCTTTTAAACGGAGAAATATAAACTAAAAGTAGCTTACTTTTATGCGTTTGCCCATTTTTTTAAGGCAATCGGACAGCTCTGTTACAAGCTGCATTTTAATATTGAAGTTTATCGGCAAATCGGGGTTTTGGTGCGCCGGGTTTATCGCCCTGCCGACGAAGAAGTTAATATCGGTCGCTTCCTCAAAAAGCAGGCGGCAGATAAGCGAAGCGCCGTCCTTTTTAACGCCCCACTGCGAATAGCTTTCGTTATCCTTTAAATAGTCCCTTGCGTAGGAAAGCACCTTATTTATGGTTATAACGCCCTCGGTCACAAGGTCTACGCCCTCAAGCTCGGCTATCGGCGGTACGTCCTTATCAATAAATTCAAGCTTTGGCTTTAAGGGCTTGCCGAGATATTTTGCCGCAATCGAAGAGGTTGTTCCTCCGCAGATTATGTGCTTGCCCTCCTTCGAGAAGAAAAGGGTCATCATTCTGTCGCAGTCGTCTCTGTTTGAGGGCGGACCGAACAGTAAATTCATAGGCTCGCGTTTTCTTATTTTCACTACGCAGGCGGTGGCGTCGTCACCCGGCTTTTCGCCGTAGAGGCGGTTGCACTCGTCAATCAGAATGGTAGAAAGGGTCTTCGCGGTGTATCCGACGGGGTAGAAGGTCTTCATAAATTCGACTATGTCCTTGCGCTCCCAGCCGAAATTATACTCTGTGCCTATTCCCGCATGGGGGCAGCCGTCGCTCATAAGCACGAACATATCGCCCTCCTGCAGCCTTATTTTTGATTGGTAAATTTTTTTACCCTCAATATTAAGCTCGGTTTTGGGGTAATCGTACTCCTCGCCGTCACGCAAAAGTATTGCAACGGGGTTATCGTACTGTATAAGCTCTGCCTCATTGCTGCCGACAATGCGCAGAATCGTAAAGGTGGAGTACGCCACCTTGCGCACCGAGCAGACGGGCAGTGTGGCGGCAATGGTCTGCACGCAGTCTTCAAGAGACAGCCCCGCCGCTATCATGGTGGAAATTATTTTTGAGGTAAGGGTGGAAAGAATACTTGCCTTAACTCCGCTGCCGAGCCCGTCAGCCAGCACTACAACCGTTGAGCCGTCCTCCTGCTCTATCACATCGATATGGTCGCCGCAAAGCTCTTCGCCGTCATGGTAAATACTGCGGTAGCCGATATCCGCGCATAGATTATTCATCGGTCATCGACTCCTTAAGCTTTGTAAGCGCAATTTTGGTTTCAGCTGCGGTTTCACCGAGCAGCGACGCTATTTCCTGAACTATGCGCATCTGCTTATCCACAACCTTATCGGCGGTTTCGACCGTCTGGCGGCCCAGCTCTTCCTTGCGCTGCCTTTGCTGCTCTTCATCCGAAACATCGCGCATAATACAGATAAGCGCCTTGTACTCCTTATCAAGCACAATAGTTTGCTCAATATACTTATCGTATTCGGCAAGGTAGACCTTTTCATCCCTTACCGTTCTGCCCGTGCGCTGCACGTCCATAAACGGCTTGGGGTCTAAAATGCGTATTATCGGCTCGCCCATAACATCCGATTCGCGCGGAATGTTCATAAGCTTTAATGCCGCGCGGTTTATCTGCTGCACTTCGTATTTATCGTTAAGCACCACAATGCCGTTCGGTGTGTTGTTTATAATATTATCCGAGAAGTTTTCGGCGCGCTCCTTTAAGAAGGGCAGACACATTGAAACCTCTGCCTTGCCCTGAATTATGGCGACCGCTTTCTCGCGGCAGGTGTTGTAGCCGCAGGAGCCGCAGTTAAGCTCGTCCTCCGGTCTTAATTTACCCATTCGGCGCAGTGCCTCTCGTATCTCGCTTTCCGACGGATATGGCAGCTTTCTGCCTATGTATTCCATCTCCTTACGAAGAGTGAACGGATCCGGCTGCGCAACGTTAAAGTCCTTTTTGCCGGCATAGTGCGCCACGGCGTAATAATCTCTTACGGGCATTCTGTGGTATTTTTCCATAACCGGGCCGCCTATGCAGCTGCCAGCGCATGCCGACATTTCTATAAAGCAACGCTCAAGGTTGCCCTCTTCAATATCATGCAGCGCCGCCATGCAGTTTTCCACGCCATCTACCGCCAAATATGTATAATCGGGGCGCATATTTTTTTGCATTGTTTTAAGAATACCGCCGGTGGTGGGGAAAAATCTTGCGAGGCTTTCTTCTGTTTTATCCAGCTTTTTCTCGGGAACAATACCCGCCGCCTCAAACCATTCGGTCAGCTCCTCATAGGTCAGCACCGCGTCGGTAATGCCGGTGTAGTAGTCGGCTTCGTCCTTTTTTGCAACGCAGGGGCCAATAAATACCGTTTTTGCGCCTGAGTATCTTTGTTTAATATCCTTGCAGTGCGCCTGCATGGGGGTGAGCACCTTGGCCAGGTGGGGGAGCATGGTGGGGTAATACTTCTGGATGAGCATGTTGATGGAAGGGCAGCAGCTGGAAATGAGCACGCGCTGCTTGCCCTCGCGCATGATGCGCGCGTATTCGTCGCTGACCATCTGCGCGCCCACGGCGGTTTCCTGCACCTCGGCAAAGCCCAGGCGCTTGAGGGCGTCCGTCATCACGTCCAGGGAGCGGATGCGGAAATCCGCGATGAAGGACGGGGCCAGGCTGCACACCACATGCTTGCCTGCGGCAATGGCCTCCTTGACGCGGGGCACGTCATTGCGGACCTGCTTGGCCTTCTGGGGGCAGGCCACGAAGCAGTTGCCGCACAGGATGCACTCGTCGTGCACGATCTCGGCGGTGTTGTTGGCATAGGTGATCGCCTTGACCGAGCAGGTGCGGATGCACTTGTAGCAGTCCGCGCAGTTGTTTTCGTTGAGGTTGAGCACTTCAAGCATGGGCAGCTTCCTCCAATGCAAAGGGATCAGAACAGGCCAAGGGGGCTGGCGTGAAAAAGCGCGTCAGCCCCGTATGGATCTCACGGTTATTTGAGTCGGGGGAGGACCTCGTTTTCAAAGAAGGCTTTGGTG
>URNB01000056.1 GCA_900549055.1 uncultured Oscillospiraceae bacterium | reverse complement strand
GCTCTAACATTTTAGCTCTTACAGAATTTTCGGGCTGTGAAATATCGGTTAGCCTGCCGTCCTCGGATATACCTCTGCAGGCGAAAAAGCAAAAGTTTGCATTGTAGCGTTCAATTGTTCTGTGGGCTTCCTCGCCTACAAAGGCAAGGCAGGAATTTATGACCTCGCCGCCCGTGCCTATGCAGGAAATATTATTTTCGCTCAAGGCTGTGAGGGTTTTAATTCCGTTGGTTATAACAATAAGATTTCTTTTCTCGGCTAAAAAAGGAATCATAAAATAGGCGCTTGTGGAGGCATCAAGGAAAATCACGCTTTCGTCTTCTACAAGCTCCGCCGCAATTCGTGCAATTTTAATTTTTTCATCGCTTTTTTCAAGCTCTCTTATCAAAAACGGAATTTTAATTTCATTAAGCGCGTTTTCGTTAAGCACCGCGCCGCCGTGGGTGCGTTTCAGCAGGCCTTGCTTTTCAAGGCTGCAAAGATCTCGCCTTATAGACGGCTCGCTTGAATATAGCCTTTGCGCGAGATTCTTCACCGTAACGGCTTTTTCTTTAATTGCAATTTCAAGTATGCTTTTTTCTCTTTCTTTGTTCATATTAAACTCCTAATGCTCAACCTTTTGATTGTTTAATCATTTTTGGCGGCGGTTATTGATTGTTTGCTTATAAAGGTATATTATATCATATATTAAAATTTGTCAATAGAGGAATGACGGATATGCTTGCAAATAAAATTTTTGATTGCCACACGCATACGCATTTTTCTCACGATTCCGAATGTGACCCGTATGACAGCTTAAAAGCGGCAAAGGAAAGGCGAATAGCGGGGTTTGCGATTACCGACCACTGCGATATTGAATTTTGCGGCGACAGGGATGTAAAAACGCCTATAAAGAAGTCAGCTGTTTGCGCGCACGAAATGGGAGACAGAGTGCTTGCGGGGGTTGAAATAGGCGAGGGAATATGGCATAAAAATGATGCGGAAGAAGTGATTTCGCGCAGCGATTTTGATATTGTTTTAGGCTCGGTTCACGCTGTGAGGTACAGGAATTATACACAGCCGTATTCCGGGATAGATTTTTCTTTTCTTTCGCAAAACGAAATAAACGAATACATTTCCGCATATTTTGACGATATGCTCGAAATGATTAAAACGACAGATTTTGATGTGCTTTCGCATATGACCTGCCCATTAAGATACATAAGCGGAAAATACGGAATAGCGGTTGATTTAAAAGAATTTGCCGATAAAACGGATATAATACTTAAAGAAATAATTAACAGAGGCATCGCTTTGGAAATAAATACATCCTGTCTTGATACGGATTACAATTTTCTTATGCCCGATATACCGATAATAAAGCGGTATAAGGAGCTTGGCGGCTATCTTTTAACCTTGGGGTCGGACGCGCACATTGCAAAGCGCATAGCGCACGGCTTTGATTATGCCTTAAGCGAGCTTTCAAGGCTCGGCTTTAAAAATATTTGTTATTACAAAAACCGAAAACCCATACCGCAGGAGATAAAATTATGAAGTACGATATAACGGCTTTAGGCGAAATACTTATAGATTTTACGCCGTCCGGCAAGGACTCGGCAGGCGACCTTGTTTTTGCGCGAAAGGCGGGCGGCGCGCCGGTTAATCTGCTGGCGACCGTTTCAAAATTCGGCGGAAAAACGGCGTTTATAGGCAAGGTCGGGAACGATATGTTCGGCAGCTTTCTGCGCGAAACGCTTAAAAACGCGGGCGTATCGGACGAGGGGCTTATAACCGATAATTTGCACAACACCACCCTTGCGTTTGTGGCGCTGAATAGCGACGGAGACCGCGATTTCAGCTTTTACCGCAATTTCGGCGCTGATGTTTTTCTTGAAAAAGAGGATATAAATGCGGACATTATAAGAAATTCGCGGATATTCCATTTCGGCTCTTTATCGCTTACAGCAGAGCCTGCGCGCAGCACTACCGAATATGCGCTTGATATTGCGAAAAAAGCGGGCTGTACTGTAACCTACGACCCGAATTACAGAGAGCCGCTGTGGAAAGACAAAGCAACCACAATAGAGATGATGAAATTACACCTTGATAAGGTGGATATTCTTAAAATCGCAAAGGATGAGCTTTTAATGCTGTTCGGCGGAAGTGAGGAAAGTGCGGTAAGGGCGGCGTTTTCTTATGGTGTTAAAATAATTCTTGTGACCGACGGTGCAAACGGTGCAGAGCTTTATATGGAAAACGCGCATATAGCTTTACCCGCCGAAAAGGTAAACACTATAGATACCACAGGCGCGGGGGATATATTCTTCGGAACATTTTTAAGCGAATGGATAAATAACAAAAGCACTGCCTACAATATCACGCCCGAAACGGCGGAAAAATATCTTAAAAAAGCAATTTATGTTGCAGGCAAAAGCACCGAAAAACACGGCGCAATTGCCGCATTAAAGGAGATGTAACAAAATGAAGGCAGCGGTATTTTACGGAAAAAACGATTTAAGAGTTGAGGAAAGGGATGTGCCCGAAATCGGCAGAAACGATGTTTTGGTGCGCGTACACGCCTGCGGAATATGCGGAACGGATGTGCATATATTCTGCGGCGATGAGGGCGCCGCGCCCACGCCCGAAAACACGGTTTTGGGTCACGAATTTGCGGGCGAGGTAGTAAAGGTCGGCGCGGGCGTAAAGTCGGTTACTGCGGGCGATAAGGTATGCGTAGACCCCAATAAGCTTTGCGGCAGCTGCGAGTTTTGCCGCAGGGGAATAGGGCATTTCTGCACCGATATAACAGGTATCGGCACAACGGTAGACGGCGGCTTTGCGGAATACTGCGCCGTACCTGCTTCGCAGGTTTATAAGGTGGCGGACAGTCTTTCCTTTGAGCAGGCGGCTATGACCGAGCCGGTTTCCTGCTGCCTGCATGGAATAGAGCTTTGTAACATAAAGTGCGGCGACACGGTTATGGTTATAGGCTGCGGAATGATAGGGCTTATAATGCTGCAGCTGGCAAGGCTTTCGGGTGCTGCAAATATTATAGCGATTGAGCCTATAAAGGAAAAGAGGGAACAGGCGCTTAAATTAGGCGCGGACACAGCGCTTGACCCTAAAGCAGATAATATTCCGGAAATTCTTAAGAAACAGGGCTTGGAGCAGGTGGATGTTGTAATAGAGTGCGTGGGCAGACCCGAAACTATTGAACAGGCAATAGCCCTTGCGGGAAAATATTCAACCGTTATGATGTTCGGGCTTACGAAGCCCGACGCCGAAATAAGCGTAAAGCCGTTTGAAATATTCAAAAAGGAAATAACCTTAAAATCGTCCTACATAAACCCCTATACATTTCCCGCGGCAATTAAGCTTATTGAAAGCGGAAAGCTTGACGTATCATCAATGATTTACAAAACAGAGCCGCTTACAGAATTGCCGAGCATTTTGCGGACGGCAAACGGCGCGGCGCGGGCAAATATATTATAACTATGTGAGGTACAGTATGAATAATATAATTGAGGTTTTGCTGCGGTCAATCGCGGCGGTGGTAATAGGCACTCTTATAGGCAGCGAGCGTATGCGGCACGGCAGAGCGGCGGGTATGCGAACGCATATTTTAGTCTGCCTCGGCTCTTGTATGACTAGTATGACAAGTATGTATGTTGCGAATATGTTAGGCAATAACGGCGACGTTTTCAGAATACCGGCTCAAGTGGTATCGGGTATAGGCTTTTTGGGCGCGGGAATGATAATCCTTAAAAACAATAACGTTATAACCGGGCTTACAACCGCGGCGGGAGTATGGGCTACCGCCACAATAGGCGTGGCGCTCGGCTACGGCTTTTATGTCGGCGCGGTAATTGTAACGCTGTTGTTTCTCGCTACAATAATACTGTTTGCGAAATTTGAAAGAAAAAGAAAAAGCGCCGAGGTTATATATATCGAAATAGACGATTTATATAAGGTCAACACGGTTTTATCAAGGCTGCGCGAGGTAATCCCCGAAAGCTTTACATATCAGATTTTCGCCCCGAAATCCGAGAAAAACGGGAATATAGGTATGAACATTGTAATAGATAAGCGAATTGATTTTGACATTTCATCGCTTTGCGATATTGAAAATATTGCGTATGCGATTGAGGACAATTAAAGCGTTATACCGCAATCAATATAATGGCGGCTATGCCTATTACAATGCCCGTCCATATGCGTACCGTCAGCTTTTCCTTAAAGAAAATACCCGAGCAAACGGCAGAAAGCATAATTGTTCCGCCGTTTATAAGCGGGAAGAAAATAATCCCCGGTATATTTGCCACAAGTATAAGATTCAGCTTGTTGGCAAATACAACGCTTAAGGATAATAATATTGCGGGAACAAAAAACAGCCTGTTATATGTAACGGGTTGTTTTTCGTTTTTCAGCGATAAAGCGAGCTTAAATATCGCGGCGGATATCAGCATAAAGAAAAATGCGAGCAGCAAAAATGTGTTAAGCATGTCTTGCGGATAGATATTGCCGAACTCTTTTTGAAGTATTCCCACGCCGCCTGCCGAGCACATTGCAAGAACGGCATATTTAATGCTTTTGTAGGATGAGCCTTTTTCAGACTTATTTTTCCGAGAAACAAGCACTACCGAAAAAAGCAAAAGCATTATTCCGAACAATTTGGAAAGGCTGATGGTTTCTCCGTTCCTGATAACGGAATATACCGTGGGAATAACAAAGCAGGAGGCATAGATTAGTGAACAGACAGATACCGAGCCGCTCTTCACCGCAGTTATATACAGGCTTTGCGAGCCTAATGTGAGCAAACCGTAAATAAGTGCCATAACGATAAATAACGGAGCAAAGGCACTTTTTATACCTGTAATTCCGGAAAAAAACAGCCAAAGCTACTATGGAAGTCATTATATTAACGCTCATAAGACCGTTTAGAAAGTCGAAGCTTTTTTCGCCCCATTTTGAAACAATATTTTTTGCAACTCCGAGACAGAGCGACACCGAAAGTAAAATATAATAGATCATTTTTTCACCGCAATTTTTCTGCAAAGAATGGTTTTTCTTTTCACGCCGTTTTCATCGGGATAATAAAAATCCCCGTAAAACAAAAGTGCCGTATTATAACCGATAGGTATTATTTCGGGATTCCCGCACTGACCGTCCCATTGGTGCCAGGTGGGCTTTTCTACCTTTTCGTTAGCAAGCCCGCTTCTGTCGCGCGGCTCGATAATGCAGAGCGTTTCACCGATTTTTTCGCCGTTTTTGCTGTCAAACGCCGCCACATACATACCGGGTCTGGCATAACAGAGCAGGGTGACACCGCAGTCAAGCCTGCAAAGTCTCGGCAATACGCCGCAATCCGAAAAAATTTCGGGATCTGTCCAGCTTTTACCGCCGTCATATGAGCGGGAAAAGTACATGGGCGCCCATTCAAAGCCGGTTGAAGCCATCCAGGTAGAGCGCAGAAACCATGTCATAGAGCCGTCGTCAAAAAATTCAAAATCACTGTCGCTGAAGCCGCCGCTTAAATAAGGATATTTGTATCCGTCCGCCTTGTATTCCATATGCGAATGCTGCTTAAACGAATGTCCGTTATCATCGGAGCGGAATATCTCGGCGCTGTAATACGGCGAATATTTCCCGTTTTCGGGGTTCAAATGCCCCTCGCCCGAAAAAGCGCTTACCCATATAGCTCCGTCGGGGCCCGATTTCGGCGTACCCCTCGGGTATATCGGCTTAATAACTCTTTTTTTGCCCTGATTAAAAACCACGCGCGTAAGGCATTTCCAATCAACAGGGACGGTTTCGTTTATTTTTTCATTGCTGCCGTTCGGGATTCTTATAATATGCCATTCCTTTTTTGAAAGGCTGTCGGGCAGTCTGTTGGCATTGTAGGCTCTGATAACATCGCCGTTCCACCAGGCGGTAACGCCGTCCTGTATCGGCATTTCGCCCTCCTCTGCCTTTTTCGTAAAATCATAATCGGGGGTCAGCGCCTCAAAGGAAGGAAATTTATAGCTGCTCACATCCGTTCCGCCCTCAATCGGGAAATATATTCTGTCGCCGTTTTTGAGCAGCAGACCGCATTCCGCTGCATCGGACGGTGGCATTTCAACCCAAGTTTCGCCGCCGTCTGAGGATTCAAACCATCTTGCAGGGTTTCCTGTTGTTATTATGGTATCATCTTCTACATGCACAGATACGGCGATTTTGTCCTTTAAGCGGTAGGGACACGGAAATTGATATTTACCCCACCAATTTTCCTCGGGGCGCATTCCTCTTACTATTACGGTTTCTTTGCCTGCTGTAATACGCATAAAATCACCCTTTTAAAAAACAGCGTCTTGAACTTTAATTTCGTATATGCTATTATTTTAGCAGGGAACAACGGAAATGTATATATATGTTACTTCTGAAAATTAGCACAAAACAACCATTTTGAAAAGGGTGAGCGCTATGGTATGCGATGATATTTTTGTGACGAGCAGCGGAGAAATGAAGCTTCAAAAGCCTGTGCGTACAATCAGGAAAAGCGGCAGGAGGGATTTCCTGCTTTTATATGTCTGCGAGGGGACATGCGTGCTTTCATCGGACGGCGGCAGTCTTACAGCCGAAAAGGGGAGCGTTGTGTTTTACCGCCCTTCAGAGCCGCAGGACTATTATTTTCCCGCAGAGCCGGTTAATCATAACATATGGGTGCATTTCAGCGGCGATAAATGCGATGAATTGCTTGCGGCGCTTAATATCAGAAATGAAAGAATACTCAAGCCGTCGCATACCGCAAGGATCGAGCACATTTTCAGTGCGATTTGCGACAGCTTTCTTAATAAAAATACCGAATCGTCCGTAATATGCACGGGACTTTTAACAGCGCTGCTCGGCATGCTTGCGGAGTATACAAAGGAGGAGTCATCGCACGCCTTCGGTGAATACAGACGGATAATAGGCGATGAAATAATGCGCTTTAAAACAGCTCCGTACCAAAAAATGACCATAGCAAAAAGCGCGAAAAACTGCGGCATGAGCGTTACGCATTTTTCCCGCGTATTTAAAAGCGTTACGGGCGAGCCGCCGCTTAAATATATAACGCGCGTCAAGATTGAAAGAGCAAAGGAAATGCTTATTTTCACGGATGAAAGCATTGCGAGTATTGCGGCGAGCGTAGGATATACCGATCAGAATTATTTTGCGCGGATATTCAAACGCTTTACAGGCTTCCCGCCGAGCAAGATCAGATAGCAGGGAAGGCGCTCCCTCAATTTTTCCTGCGGCATTCAAAAATTATAAATGTAAAGTCTGTTTTACATATATTTTTAAAAATGCAAGCGGCGCTTGACAAGATTCAAAATAAGCTTTATTGTCTGCAATCGCGGATTATGGTATAATTGACTCAAAACATTCAAAAGGAAGTGGCGCAATGCTATCTGATAATATCAGAAATTACCGAAAAGAAAATAATTTATCGCAGGATGAGCTTGCCGAAAAGCTCGGCGTTTCCAGGCAAAGCATAAGTCTTTGGGAAAACGGGCAGACCCAGCCCACGGTTGATAATATTATTGCTTTGGCAAAGATATTCAACATTACCGCAGACGAGCTTTTGGAAAGCTATGATGGCGCACGGACATTTCAGGAAGCACCCGTCGCTCCGAAAAAAAGGAACGGCGTGCTGATTGCGGTAATATCCGTTATTACGGCAGCAGCGGTTATCGTAGCGGGCTCCTTCTTGTTCCTCCTTAAGAACCGTAATGCCGAAAATAAAACGACAAGCAAGGCGCAGGGCAATTCCTCCTCGCAGGCATCCGCTCCGGCAGCGGTAAGAGCGCCCGCAAAAACCGAGTCCAAGGCGTCTGCAGCCGCATCCTCTGCAGGCAAAAGCACGGGTAACAGCAGCAAGCCTGCTGCGTCGTCGCCGTCTTCATCCAAAGCAACCGCTAAAACTCCGGCGGAAAAGCTTGATTTATTTACATATTGCAAAAATTTTGCAATTAAAGTAGGCACCGTTAACGGAGATTACTGTATGTATCAGCAGCCCGCAACGAAGTACGGCGGGTATGAAAACGAATATTTTTCAATATCCTACTGGGGCGACAGCAATATGGTGGAATTCTGCCTGCACTGTCCTCTTGATAACACATTCAGTGAAAACTTTTATCTCCGTATGAGAGGCGGATACAATAAAAAATACGAGTATTTGACCTCGCGCTATTACAGAGATAACGGTGAGAGTGTCAGAAGTGCTACGGGCTATATAGACCCCGCCGTATTTACCGACAATTACCCTTTAAATTGCGATAAATATGACGGCAGCTTTGATAAGCAAAACGATTTTATGGAGGAAAGCCGCGTCGGTATGTGTGATTTGATACGCTGCCTTAAAAAATTCGCGGAGGTCGAAAATATGGAGTGCGGATTTGCAGCATTTGATTTCGTGAATTTCAAATAATGTCTACTGAATAATTGCATTAGCAAATGCAATTATATAAAATCGAGTTAAAATCTCGATTTTATGGGTCAAAACCTTTGTTTTGACCGTCAGTATCCATTGATTGTCGCCTGATTTTAAAAAGAATCAAAATGTGATTCTTTTTAAAGTGCAAGGTTTTTTCGCAAAATTGCGCAAAAACCTTGTACCTGAACAATTCAAAAGTTTACACCAACATGCTGGGTTAATGTACTTTTGAATTGTTCAGCAGGCATTAAATAAGACGGATGTAAGACATATAAAATCACAGCTTCTGCGCAGACCAAAGCCTCCCTCTGACGAGAGCGCTGGTGTCCGGCGGACGCCTCTGCGAAGCAGAAGCACCGACCGAGGCGGATTCCCGTCCCACCTCCCCAAACACCGGGGAGGCAGCGGATTGTACAAAACATATGGATTGTTTATATTACTCCGAATAGAATTTCTCGGCGCAGCGCACCGATTCCATAGCGTCGCGGCCGTAGTAATCAGCGCCTATCATATCGGCGTATTCCTGTGTTAAAACTGCGCCGCCGACGATGGTTTTTATTTTCGGGTCGGCCTTTTTAAGCTGCTTTATAGTTTCCTCCATTGATGGGACGGTAGTGGTCATAAGAGCGCTCAAGCCCACAAGACGGCAATTTTCTTCAAGCGCCGCTTTGACTACCGCCTCGGGCGGCACATCGCGTCCTAAATCGCACACGGTAAAGCCGTAGCTTTCAAGCATTACCTTGACTATGTTTTTGCCGATATCGTGAATATCGCCCTTTACGGTGGCAAGTATTACCTTTCTGTCGCTGCTCTCAGACTTAGGGGGCAGCTTTTCTTTTATGACTTCAAATGCCGCGGACGCCGCTTCGGCGCTCATTAAAAGCTGCGGAAGATATGCCTTTTTGTTTTCAAAATCGTTCCCGACGGTATCAAGCGCCGGAATAATGTAATTATTGATTATTTCAAGCGGCGGAGTATTTTCCGCAAGCTCATGCGCCGCTTTTACAGCCTGCTCGCGGAGACCCTTTATCACTGCGGCTTTAAGCCCTAAGGCTTCACCTGCGGTCACGGCGGTATCGGTTATTCCCGCGGCATAGGATATATATTCGGCGCAGGCGGCATCGCGCCCGGTAAGGGCGTTAAATGCATAATATGCGTTAAGCATACCCTCCGCAAAGGGATTCATTATCGCACAGTCAAGCCCCGCGCAGAGCGCGGCGGTAAAAAAAACGGAATTGACCGTTTCACGGTGGGGCAGACCGAATGAAATGTTCGATACGCCGAGGCTTGTGCGGATTCCGGCGTTTTTAAGCATTTTAACCGTATCAAGCGTAATATTTGCACTTTCCTGATTTGAAGAGACCGTGAGCGCTAACGGGTCTGCGACAATATCCTTTTTTTGCAATGCCGTATTCGGCAGCCCTTGCAATTATTTTTTCGGCTATCGCAAAGCGTTCGGCGGCGGTTTCGGGTATTCCGTCCTTATCAAGAGTCAGTGCGATTACCGTGCCTCCGTATTTTTTAACGAGAGGGAAAACGCTTTCCATGCTTTCTTCATCGCCGTTTACCGAGTTTACAAGCGGCTTGCCGTTATATATCCTCATTGCGCCCTCCAAAACGGCGGGGTCGGTGGAATCGATCTGCAGCGGCAGCTCACAGACCGCCTGCAGCTGCAGAACGGCACTTATCATCATTTCCTTTTCGTCTATTTCCGGGAGACCTACATTTACATCGAGTATATGCACGCCCTTTTCCGCCTGCGAAAGCCCTTCGTTTACAATATAGGGAATATCGTTTCTTCTGAGTGCTTCCTTGAATTTCGGCTTGCCGGTGGGGTTGATTCTTTCGCCGATAAGGGTTGGCTTTTTGTCGCCGACCTCGTGAGCGTGAGTGTAGGAGGAAACAAGGGTGTAATTTTTTTCTGTTATATTAAGCGGAATATCCGCGGTTTTTTCAACTGTTTTTTTAATGAATTCCGGCGTTGTGCCGCAGCAGCCGCCGAGCACCGCCGCGCCGGAAAGGGCAATTTTCCGCATACAGTCGGAAAAAACCTCTGCGTTTATATCAAATTCGGTCTTGCCGTTTTTAGCGGACGGAAGACCCGCATTCGGGTTTACGATGACAGGAACGGAGGAATATTTGCAAAGCTGCTCCACTACAGGAAGCATTTTATCAGGCCCCAACGAGCAGTTGACGCCGAGCGCGTCAACGCCGAGTCCTTCAAGCAGAGCGACCATTGCCGCAGGGTCTGCGCCGGTCATTAAATGCCCGCCCTCATCGTAAACATTTGTAACGAATATCGGCAGCGAGGAGTTTTCCTTTGCCGCTAATACCGCCGCCTTTGTTTCGTAGGCGTCGTTCATTGTTTCTATTAAAATTAAGTCTGCGCCGTTTTTTACCGCCTCCTTAACATTGGCGGCAAAAAGCGCGACCGCGTCTTCAAAGGAAAGGTCGCCCAGCGGCTCTAAAAGTCTGCCGCAGGGTCCCATATCATAGGCGATAAATTTATCTTTTCTGCCGGTTACCGCCTTTTTTGCGCAACCGATTGCAGCGGAAATAAGCTCGCGGTAATCAGCAAATTTATCACGGTTAATACCGAAGGTATTGGCGGTAATAATATCGCTGCCCGCGTCAAGATAAGCCGCGTGCAGCGAGGTTATAACATCGGGGTGGGTTATACTCCACCGTTCGGGGGCTTCGCCGGGCAGAAGCCCGGCAGCCTGTAAAAGTGTGCCTGTGCCGCCGTCAAAATAAAATCTCTTTTTACGAATAAGTTCTGTTAGCATAAATCTTCATCCTTTCGGCGGCAGGAGTTTTAATTAATATGCAACACCCTGTGCGAGCATTGCCTCGGCAACCTTTTCAAAGCCCGCAATATTAGCACCCGCGAGCAGGTTGCCTTCCATATTGTATTTCTTTGCGGCATTGTAGGAATTGTGGAAAATATTAACCATAATGTCCTGAAGCTTTGCGTCAACCTCATCGAATGTCCAGCTGTAGCGCATGGAGTTTTGGCTCATTTCAAGAGCGGAGGTTGCAACGCCGCCCGCATTTGCAGCCTTTGCGGGTCCGAAGAGAATGCCCGATGACTGGAACACTTCAATAGCCTCAAGGGTTGAAGGCATGTTAGCACCCTCTGCAACGGCAGTTACGCCGTTCTTAACGAGAATTTTTGCCGATTCTTCATCGATTTCGTTCTGCGTAGCGCAGGGAAGAGCGATATCGCACTTGATCGTCCAAATGCCCTTGCAGCCCTCGTGGTACTCGGCACCGCTTACACGCTCGGCATACTCTTTAATTCTGCCGCGCTCAACCTCTTTAATCTGCTTAACAACATCGAGCTTTATGCCGTTCGGGTCGTAAACATATCCGTTTGAATCGGAAAGAGCAACAACCCTACCGCCTAATTGCGTAGCCTTTTCGGTAGCGTAAATAGCAACGTTGCCTGAGCCTGAAACAACAACGGTCTTGCCCTTGAAGGAATCGTTCTTCATGCACTTGAGCATTTCTTCAGTGTAGTAGCAAAGTCCATAGCCGGTAGCCTCGGTACGCGCAAGCGAACCGCCGTATGTAAGACCCTTGCCGGTAAGAACGCCGGTGAACTCATTGCGCAGTCTCTTATACTGACCGAACATAAAGCCGATCTCTCTGGCACCCGTGCCGATATCGCCCGCGGGAACATCGGTGTCCGCGCCGATATGCTTTGAAAGCTCGGTCATAAAGCTCTGGCAGAAACGCATAATTTCGCCGTCGGATTTGCCCTTGGGGTCGAAGTCCGAGCCGCCCTTGCCGCCGCCTATGGGCAGACCTGTAAGGCTGTTTTTGAAAATCTGCTCAAAGCCCAAGAATTTAATAACAGAAGCGTTAACCGAGGGGTGCAGACGAATGCCGCCCTTGTACGGACCGATAGCGGAATTAAACTGAACTCTGTAGCCGCGGTTTACCTGAACCTTGCCGTTATCGTCAACCCAGGAAACACGGAAGAAAATCTGTCTTTCCGGCTCAACTATTCTTTCAAGTATGCCGTTTTCCTCTAGCTTCGGGTTGGCGGCTACAACCGGCTCTAATGAGCCCAAAACCTCGCGCACAGCCTGCAAAAATTCCTTTTCGCCCGGGCTGCGCTTTTCAACGCCTTCGTATACTCTGTTTAAGTATTCTGATTTAAACATTTATAGACCTCCTATATTTTTTTCGTATTTAAGAATACTACTAAAATACGCCCCAGTCAATAAAAAATTAAGTCCTAAAAGTAAATTTTTTTCTTATTCTTTAACTTTGTGAAAAAATATGCTAAAATGAAAAAGGTGATAGCATGAAAAATTTTGAATACATCCTTTTCGATCTGGACGGAACGATAACCGATTCAGCAAAGGGAATTACCGATTCGGTGAAATACGCCCTTAAAAAAATGGGGGAGAAAATACCGCCGTATGAAACGCTTTGCCGCTTTATAGGCCCGCCGCTTAAAACTGGTTTTTCCGAGTTTTGCGGGATGAGCGATAAGGCAGCGGACAGGGCGGTTGAATACTACCGCGAGTATTACCATG
>URNB01000055.1 GCA_900549055.1 uncultured Oscillospiraceae bacterium | reverse complement strand
GTTGCCACACCCCCGGGAGAGGGCTCGGTGGGGGTTATAAGAATATCGGGAGAAAAGGCGATAGAAATTGCCGACAGTGTTTTTTTCGCAGTATCGGACAAGCCTCTTTCCGCTTTAAAGGGCTATACCGCCGCTTACGGCGAAATAAGAGACGGCGAAACCGTTTTAGATGATGCGGTGGCGCTTGTTTTCAAAGCGCCGAAAAGCTACACCGGCGAGGATGTGGTGGAAATATCCGTACACGGCGGCGCGCTTATTCTGCGCGATACGCTGCGGCTTTTATATAAAAAAGGAGCGTTTCCCGCAGAGCCGGGCGAGTTTACAAAGCGCGCGTTTTTAAACGGAAAAACAGACCTTGCAAGGGCTGAAAGCATTATGGGGCTTATCTCGGCTAAAAATGAGTCGCAGCTGCGGCTTTCACGAGCGGCGCATTTGGGGAAGATAAGCGAAAAGATCGACGATATAATTTCAAGGCTTACATCTGCCGACGCGGCGATAGCCGTTTACTCCGATTACCCCGATGAGGAAATAGAGGGACTTGACCGAGAAAGCTTTTTGTCTTTGCTTAAGGCCTGCGCCGATGAGACCGAGCAAATGCTTTCAACCTACAATGCGGGCAGAGTTTTGCGCGAGGGAATTGAAACGGTAATAGTGGGCAAGCCGAATGTGGGAAAATCAACACTTATGAATATGTTAAGCGGTGCGGAACGCTCAATCGTAACCGAGGTTGCCGGCACCACGCGCGATGTTATAGAGGACACGGTAACCGTGGGGGATATTATGCTGCGCCTTGCCGATACGGCGGGAATAAGGGACACCGACGACCGCGTTGAAAGCATAGGCGTAGAGCTTGCGAAAAGAAGAATAGAGCTTGCCGACCTTGTGCTTGCGGTATTTGACATAACAAAACCGCTTGATAATGACGATAAACAGCTTTTGGAGCTTGTAAAGCATAAAAATACCGTTGTAATACTTAATAAATCCGATATGGGAAGTAATGCGGATATATCGGCGTTTACGGGCTTCAGAACAGTTGTGACCTCGGCTGTAAACGGCGGGGGATATGAAGCGCTCTGCAGCACCATTGCCGATATTGCGGGAACTGCGGGGCTTGACCCCGAATCTGCCGTGCTGATAAACGAACGGCAGCGCGCCTGCGCCGAACGCGCGCTTGACGGCATAAATGAGGCGATATCGGCGCTGAACGACGGCAACACGGTGGATGCCGTGGGCGTTTGCGTGGACGACGCGCTTGCGGCTTTGCTGGAGCTTACGGGCAGGCGGGTCACAAACGAGGTGTCCGATGAAATTTTCAGAAAATTCTGCGTAGGTAAATAATTCTTTGAATCGTCGGCACACGGCATAAAACCGCCATTGACAAAACGACGGTTTTATAATATAATAGCCTTGTAATTTGATTTTAATTAATTCTATATCTACGAATTAGTTTTCGGAGGAAAAAGAATGATTCCCAAAAAAATTTCCGCGGTAACCGCTTTGGTGATTATATCGGTTTTGTTTTTTACGGGCTGTAAGGACAAGGCAAATACTTCATCGGCTTCTTCCGGAACGGTGAGCAGCAAGCCTTCGGTCAGCTCCGATGAAACTCCGATCAATTCGGATTCGCCGCCCGCGAGCGATACATCGTCCGTAAGCAGCAAGCCGCATAATGATGCAAGCAGTCAGCCGCATTTGCACGCGTATAAGATTACGGTGGTTCCGCCGACCTGCACCGAGGACGGCTATAAGCTGTTCAAATGCAGCTGCGGCCGCTGGTATACTCAAAAGGATAAGGAAAAAACCGGTCACAAATGGAATGACTGGCTGGTCACCGTTATGCCGACCGCAAGCACCGAGGGCATGGAAGAGCGTGTTTGTTCGGTTTGCGGCAAAAAGGAAAGCAGGGTGCTTGAAAAGGAAGCGGCTGCCACTGCCGAAGAGCTGGAGCAGGAGCTTTTAAAGCTTATAAATACCGCGAGAACGGAAAACGGAGCGGCGGAGCTTCAGCTTGTAACCGAGGGAACCCTTGCAAATATTGTTAAATATCTTGCGGAGAACGATACCGAAAAATACGAAGCGGAAGCCGCGAAGCTCAACACAGAGCATAAATATGCAAGCAAATCGGACGGACATGCGTCAGTCAGCGAAGCGTTTGAGACTCTTATGAAGGACGAGGAATATAAGTCGAAAATTTTAAGCTCCGATTTTAAGTATATATCCTTAAAAATAACGATGACCGACGGCAAGGCGGAGATATCCCAATTTATATCCGATCTCGCCGAATAGGCAGTACGGCTCAAGTAATAACATCGGCTCTTTTCTACTATATTGTAGAGAAAGGGCTGATGTTTTTTGTTTAGTGCTGAAACTCTGTTTAAAGCGGTCGTATCGCTTTTATGCGCCTTGGTGCTTTTGGTTTTGACGGTTACGCTAAAGCAGAACGAGAAGAGAGCCGAGAGCAAAGCCGCAGAGCTTGACTCGGTGAAGACCGAGCTTGAAGCGCAAAGGACTGCGATAAGTGCGGTGCTGTCCGGCTTCGGTGAAATATGCCGCGAAAGAGAGACCGCCGCGGAAACGGGGGATATATGGAAAGAACCGTCCGGCGGGACAACTCCGCAGGCGCGCCAGCCCGACGGAAGGCGCGTTTGCTACCTTACATTTGATGACGGCCCATCGGATAAAACGCTTGAAATTCTCGATATACTCGGTAAATACCGCGTCAAGGCGACCTTTTTCGTAATCGAAAGCGGGAATATAGAGTATGTTAAAAAAATATACGAGGCGGGGCATACGATAGGTCTGCACACGGCGTCGCATGATTATTCGGTCATATATTCGGGCGAAGAAATGTTTTACAGGGATATAACCGAGCTTTCCGACAAAATATATGAGCTGATAGGTGTAAGACCCACGCTTCTGCGTTTTCCGGGTGGCAGCAGCAATACCGTCAGCCGCAATTACTGCCGCGGCATTATGACAAGGCTTGTTAAAACCGTGGGCGGCAGGGGGTATTCGTATTTTGACTGGAACATAAGCTCGGGCGACGCGGAAAATCCGACACCGAGCTACACCTATATCAGGAACAGGGTGCTGACAAGCGCCGCAGATAAAAATTCCGCATGTGTTTTAATGCACGATTCGGCGGATAAGGCGTCAACCGTGCAGGCGCTGCCCGAAATTATAGAGGGAATGCTGCGTATGGGCTATTCCATAGAACCGCTTAAATCGGATACCTACGGCTATCATCACAGAAATTTGAATAATTAGACTTGACACAGAGAGTATATAACTGTAAAATAAGTGATGTACCTAAATTGACTTATTTCGGAGTGATAATGTGAGCCGACGCTTTTTGAAAATTATACCGTCGGTGCTTTATTTTATATGCTTTGCCGCGCTTTTCGTTATGCTTTGCAACGCCTTTGGAATTTTAAGCTTTGCGCACGGAATAAAAATCGCAGCGGGAACAGCCGCAGTTGTGACCGGCTATTTTTCCGCCTGGTTTTCTGCGCTTAAAACCGAGGACGCGGGCATTCGGCACAAAATAATGAGAAACCGAATTTTCGCGCTTTTTTTATTTTATATAATTCTTATAGTGGATTTCACCCTTATCGACGACGCTCTTGGTCGGGATATTTTCGGCGTACTTAAATGGAACACTGCGGAATTTTACAGATATATAAATGAAAGCACCAATTTAATACCCTTTGAAACGCTCAAGCTGTTTATAAACGCCCTTAAGAACGGTACACTTCCGTTCTGGAGTGTTTTTGAGAACATTTTCGGAAATTTTGCTGCGTTTATGCCTCTGCCGTTTTTCACGGTGTGTCTATTCAAAAGGATAAACAGGTGGTATTCCGTTCTCGCGGTCACGCTGACCTCTGTGCTGCTGATAGAGCTTCTGCAGCTTTTGCTTTTGACAGGTTCAAGCGATATCGACGATGTAATCCTAAATGTTTCGGGCGCTATGCTTTTTTACGCGCTTCTCCGTATACCTGCCGTGAGCCGTTTCTTGACCCGCTTCACAATGGACGTATGGCAATAAAAAGGAATGAAAAAATATGGACAGTATACTTTTTGCGGCAAACGCAAAAATTAATCTTGCGCTTTCGGTAATCGGCAAACGCAATGATAGCTACCACGAGTTGGATACGGTAATGCAAACGGTGGATATAAGCGATGAGATATCAATAAAAAAAAGCCGCTTTTTCTCTTTTGAGAGCGACAGCTTTAACGGAGAAAACAATATTGCTTTTAAAGCGGCGCACTGTTTTTTCGGTGCGGCGGGGATAAAGCCGCAGGTGCAAATAAAAATAAAAAAGTTCATTCCGTCTTCTGCCGGACTCGGAGGCGGCAGCACGGACGCCGCAGGTGTGCTTACAGGGCTTGATAAAATTTTTGAAACGGGATTTTCAAAGGCAAGGCTTTGCGAAATGGCGGTATCCCTCGGGGCGGATGTTCCGTTTTTGATTGACGGGGGAACGCAGCGCGCAAGGGGAATAGGGGAGATATTGACCCCGCTGCCGGCTATCCCGAAATGCTCGGCTGTAATAATACTTGCGGGAGATAAGCCGTCTACCGCCGAAATGTTCGCAAGGCTTGATAAAACGGATTACCCGAGACCCGATATCGAAAAGACCGTGACCGCCGTTAAAAACGGCAGCTATTCCGAGCTGACACGGGCGCTCGGAAACTCCTTTTCGGTACTGTGGGAGGGCAGCAATATACCCGACCGCTTATACTCCTGCGGCGCGGACGCTGTATCCCTTTCAGGCAGCGGCCCTGCAAGATTCGCGCTTTTTTCCGATGATGAAAAGGCAAAGATGGCAAGGGAATATCTTAAGAATGAAGGCTTTTTCGTCTATTTGTGCCGCCCTTCCGAAAACTCATTTGTTATTAAATAATAATGAGAGAAAATTTTCATGTGATTCGGTGGATTGCGAAGTTGTTACTGAGAGGTTATTACCGGCTTAAATCAATTAAAAAACTAAAATTTGCAGATAAGCTTTAGTCACTAACAATCCCTCAGTCTCGTTTCACTCGACAGCTCCCTTTACACAAGGGAGCCTTTGTTTTGTAAAAAAATGCCTCCCCTGTGCAAGGGGAGGTGTCATGCGGAGCTATGACGGAGGGGTTGTTGCAGGGTAAAATTAATCAAAAGATTAATAGACATATCAAGTCAATATATCATCCGATAATTCCGATTATAAATATTGCGAGTATAAGTATCGGCAGGACGATAAGGAAATACCATTTCATCCATTTTGCAACCTTTAAGCCCTTGCCGGTATTTGCTTCTTTTCTGTAATTATCAAAGCCCCAGCCGAATTTTGTAACGCAGAAGAGCAGGTAAATAAGCGACCCCAAGGGCAGCAGAATATTGCTTACAATAAAATCCTCGGTATCAAGAATATCTCTGCCGCCTATAAGGTGAACGTTGCTCCATAAATTATAGCCCAGAACGCAGGGAATACTTGCTGTAAGAATTACAATGCCGTTTATCAGAGCGGCTTTTTTTCTGCTCCAGCCGAGCGTATCCATACAGGAGGACATTATATTTTCAAACACCGCTATAACGGTTGAGAACGAAGCGAATGTCATAAACAGGAAGAAAAGCGAGCCCCAGATTCTGCCGCCGGACATGTTCACAAATACATTAGGCAGTGTAACAAAAATAAGCCCGGGTCCCTGATTTACTTCAATCCCGTAGCTGAAGCAGGCAGGGAAGATTATAAGTCCCGCGGAAATCGCCACAAAGGTATCAAGCCCGCAAATGCGCGCGCCCTCGCCCATCAGCGAGTGCTCCTTGCCCATATAGCTGCCGAAAATCTCCATTGCCGCAATTCCAAGGCTTAAAGTAAAGAATGATTGATTCATAGCCGCGGCTATAACATTGCCCAGCCCTACCGATTTAATGTTTTCTATGTTCGGCACAAGGTAAAATTTAAGTCCTTCGCCCGCGCCCGAGAGGGTAAAGCTATGTATTGCCAAAATGAGAATAAGCACGAAAAGCGCGCTCATCATAACCTTGCTTACTCTTTCAAGCCCCTTTTGCACGCCTATGCTGCAAATAAGTATTCCGGCAATAACCGTTACAGCCATCCAAAAGCTCATTTCGCCGGGGCTTGCCAGCATATCGGTGAAAACCTTGCCCGCGTCCTCATATCTAGAGCTTAATACCGCTTCGGGCGTGCTGCCCGAGTGGAAGGTGCCGGTTAAAAACTTAAAGAAATAGTTCAGCATCCAGCCCGAAACCGTGGTGTAGTACATCATAAGCACATAGCAGCCTATTATTGCAAACCAACCGTGAATGTGCCACTTGTGTCCGGGCTTTTCAAGCGCCTTGTAAGCCAACACCGCGCTCTTGCGGCTTGCTCTGCCCACAGCCAGCTCCATTGTTAAAACCGGAAGACCCATTATTACCAGCATTAAAAGATAAATAAGAACAAAAATTCCGCCGCCGTTTTGCCCCACAATAAACGGGAAACGCCAAACATTGCCTATGCCTATTGCACAGCCGGCGCTCACCAGCAGAAAGCCGAGCCGCGATTTAAAAGATTCTCTCTCCATACATAAACCCCTTATTAGTTTTTAATATGACTATTATATAGTGGAAGACCGCAAATGTCAATAAAATACAATATGTATCGGCGCGAATTTTGTCAGTTTTTGAAAATTGAACATAAAGCCGCGTAATCACTATATCATATTTGTAATAGAAATATGTAAATAGTGTATTTACAAAACCGCTCGATATATGTTATAATAAGTGGAATATTGTAGTAATGGAAGGTGCATTATGAACAAAGTATCAATTATCGGGACCGGAAGCGTCGGTTCCACCATCGCTTACACGCTTACTGTAATGGGGCTTGCCTCGGAGATCGTTATGATAGATATCAATAACGAAAAGGCTCTCGGTGAGGCGCTCGACATCCGCCAGGGCACACCCTTCTGCGGTGCCTGCTCGATCTATGCGGGAGACTACCGCGACGCGGTTAATTCCGACATTGTAATCGTAACCTCGGGTATTGCAAGAAAGCCCGGTCAGTCAAGACTTGAGCTTGCGCAGACTAATGTTAACATCACAAAGCAGATTATTCCCGAAATCACGAAGTATGCTCCGGACGCGACATATATTATCGTAAGCAACCCGGTTGATATTCTTACATATACTTTCTACAAGATGTCGGGACTGCCGGAAAACCGTATAATCGGTTCGGGTACCATTCTTGATACCGCGCGTCTGCGTTCAAGACTTTCCGAATATTACAACATAAATCAGAGCAATGTTCACGCCTATGTTTTCGGCGAGCACGGCGATTCTTCTTTCATTCCGTGGTCGGTCGCCAATATCTCGAATGTTCCGATAAAGGAGTGCAAAAAGCTTATAACCACTCCGGGAATCAACACCCCCGAGCTTGACTTCGGCGAGATTGAGCAGTATGTAAGAAAATCGGGCGCGCGCGTTATTGCAAGAAAGGGAGCTACCTTCTATGCGGTTTCGGTATCCGTTTGCCACATCTGCAAATGTCTGCTCGGCGGTATCGACACCACAATGACCGTTTCCACCATGATGCACGGAGAATACGGAATTGAAAATGTTGCGCTCAGCACACTTAACATGGTAGGCCATGAGGGCGTAAGAGGTAAGGTCAATGTTCCAATGACCGATGAAGAGGTAAGGCTTTTGCGTAAGAGCGCCGATACCTTAAAGGATGTTATAAGCAATCTTGAGATATAAGGGGTAATACAGAAATGGAATACCGTATAGAACATGATTCTATGGGCGAAATGAAGGTTCCTGCCGACAGATTATGGGCGGCACAGACCGAAAGAAGCCACGAAAACTTTGAGATAGGTGTAGGCATTGAAACCATGCCGCGCGAGATAACCCACGCCTTCGGCATACTCAAAAAGGCAGCGGCACTTGCCAATGCGGAGCTTAAGCCCGAAAAAATGACGGCGCAGAAGGTAAAGGCTATTTCCGCCGCGTGCGATGAAGTAATATCGGGCAGCCTTAACGATCATTTCCCGCTTGTTGTTTGGCAGACGGGTTCGGGCACGCAGTCCAACATGAACGCAAACGAGGTTATTGCCAACCGCGCTAACCAAATTGCGGGCGAAAAGCTTTGCCACCCGAATGACGATATAAATATGAGCCAATCCTCTAATGACACCTTCCCGACCGCTATGCATATTTCGGCGGTTGTAGCTATTGAGGATAAGCTTTTGCCCGCAATAGAGCTTTTAATAAATACTTTTAAAAAATTAGAGGCTGAAAACGAGGGCATTGTAAAATCAGGCAGAACCCATTTGCAGGACGCAACTCCCATTAAATTCAGCCAGGAAATCTCCGGCTGGAGGGCAAGCCTTGAGCGAGACGCGGAGCTTTTAAGAATGGCTGTTAAGCCGCTTTATGAGTTGGCTCTCGGCGGTACTGCGGTAGGCACGGGTCTTAATGCCCCCAAGGGCTTTTCAGAGCTTGTTGCCGCAAAGGTTGCAGAACTTACGGGCAAGCCGTTTGTAACCGCTGCAAACAAATTCCACGCCCTTACTTCAAAGGATGAATTTGTTTTCGCGCACGGCGCAATTAAGGCTGCTGCCTGCGATATGATGAAAATAGCGAACGACGTTCGCTGGTTGGCTTCGGGTCCGCGCGACGGTCTCGGGGAGATACACATTCCCGAAAACGAGCCCGGCTCCTCAATAATGCCCGGTAAGGTAAACCCCACCCAGTGCGAGGCGGTAACAATGGTTGCCGTTCAGGTAATGGGTAACGATGCTGCAGTAGGTATTGCGGCGTCGCAGGGCAATTTTGAGCTTAACGTATTTATGCCTGTTGCGGCGTATAACTTCTTACAGTCCGCCCGCCTACTTGCAGAGGCTATTGTATCTTTCAACAACAAGTGCGCTGTGGGAATTACCGCAAATAAGGATAAAATGTATCACAATCTGCACAATTCGCTTATGCTTGTTACCGCGCTTAACCCATATATCGGTTACGAAAACGCGGCTAAAACCGCCAAAAAGGCGTTTAAGGATAATATCTCCTTAAAGCAGGCGTGCGTGGAATTGGGCTTTTTAACCGAAGAAAAATTTGACGAGGTATTCCACCCCGAGCAGATGGTTTAATTTTCAGGGAGGAAAAATAATGATTAAGGTCAGTTATTTTCCCGGCTGCACGCTCCGCACAAAAGCTAAACAGCTTGACCTTTATGCCCGCAGATGCGCCGAGGTTTTGGGCGTTGAATTATGCGAGATAGAGGACTGGCAGTGCTGCGGCGGCGTGTTTGTAAGCAATAACGACGAGATAGCATCAAAGCTATCTTCCGTCCGTGCGCTTATAGCCGCTAAGGAGGCGGAAAGACCGCTTGTTACGGTATGCTCCGCCTGCCATAATGTTATTAAACAAACAAATTATCAGATAACGAACGACGAAGCGTTCAGAAACCGCGCCAACCTGTATCTTGCGCAGGATAAGGAAAAAAGAGAGCCTTATTCGGGCGAGACAAAGGTTATGCACTATTTCGAGCTTTTGCGCGACGTTGTAGGCTTTGATAAAATCAAAGAAAAGGTTGTAAACCCCTTAACGGGCAGAAAAATTGCCGCTTATTACGGCTGTCTGCTTTTGCGCCCCGGCAAGGTAATGGCGTTTGACGACCCCGAAAACCCTGCAATTATGGAGGAGTTTATAAGGGCAATAGGCGCAGAGCCTGTAATTTACCCTTACAGAAACGAGTGCTGCGGCGGCTATGTTGCGCTTGAAGACCCCGAGAGTGCAAAGAAAAAAAGCAACGCCGTTACAAACAGTGCCGAAAGCCACGGTGCAGAGCTGGCGGTTACCGCCTGCCCGCTTTGCAAGTACAATTTGGTGCATAACGGCAGCAATATACCCGTTGTGTACTTTACCGAATTATTAGCCGAGGCGTTAGGCGTAAAGGAGGATACAAATGCCTGATAAAAAAGAGCTTTTAAAGGAGCAGGTTATAAGGGCAAGCGGCGTTAATCCGCTTAAATGTATGCGCTGCGGCAAATGCTCGGGCACATGCCCTTCATACGATGAAATGGAATACCACCCCCACCAGTTTGTTTATATGGTGGAAACGGGCGATATTGAAACCCTTATGAAATCGGAATCGGTTTATAAATGTCTTTCCTGCTTTGCCTGCGTTGAGCGCTGTCCGCGCGGTGTGGAGCCGGCAAAGATAATTGAGGCGGTGCGCCTTGAAGCAATACGCCGAAAGGGAAACAACCACATGACCGCTGACGATATTCCCGAAAAAATAAATGACGATATTCCCCAGCAGGCGATTATGAGCGCCATGCGCAAATATTCCAAATAGGAAAGGAGAAAATAACATATGCAAAGAATCGGAGTATTCGTATGTCACTGCGGCACCAACATTGCGGGCACCGTTGATGTAAAGGCTGTTGCAGAGGCTCTTAAAACTGAACCCGGTGTTGTTTTCTCCACCGATTATCAGTATATGTGCTCACAGGCAGGTCAGGAGATCATTAAAAATGCAATAGCCGAGTATAAGCTTACCGGCATTGTGGTCTGCTCCTGCTCGCCCCGTATGCACGAGGCCACCTTCCGCAAAACTGCGGCTGCCGCAGGGCTTAATCCATACATGGTGGAAATTGCCAATATCCGTGAGCAGTGCTCCTGGGTACATAAGGAAATGCCCATAGGCACCGAAAAGGCAATAATTCTTGCCAAGGCTGCGGTTGCAAAGGTTAATCTTAACGCACCGCTCACCCCGGGTGAAAGCCCCGTTACAAAGCGTGCCTTGGTTATAGGCGGCGGTATTGCGGGTATTCAAACCGCGCTTGATATTGCCGATGCGGGCTTCCCGGTCGATATAGTTGAAACCAAGCCGACAATAGGCGGCAAAATGGCACAGCTTGATAAAACCTTCCCGACGCTGGACTGCGCCGCATGTATTTTAACCCCTAAAATGGTGGATGTGGCACAGAACGACAAAATTCGCATTTTCTCATACTCCGAGGTAACCGAGGTAGGCGGCTTTGTGGGTAACTTTGAGGTTACCATTAAGCGCCGCGCGCGTTACGTTAAAGAGGATATATGCACGGGCTGCGGGCTTTGCACCGAAAAATGTCCGCAAAAGAAGGTTCCCAACGAATTCAACCTCGGCATGGATAACCGCAGCGCTATTTACATTCCGTTCGCGCAGGCAGTGCCGAAGGTTGCAACGATCGACCCGAATCACTGCATGAAGCTCAAAACAGGGAAGTGCGGTGTTTGCTCGAAGGTCTGCACTGCCGGTGCCATTGATTACGAGGCAAAGGACGAGTTTGTTAAGGAAAAATACGGCGCAATAGTAGTAGCTACAGGCTTTAATCCCATTTCCATGGAGAAGTTTGACGAGTTCGCTTATTCACAGTCAAAGGATGTTATAACCTCCCTCGAATTGGAGCGCCTTATGAATGCGGCAGGGCCTACAGGCGGCACGCTTTTGCGTCCGTCAGACCATGAGCATCCGCACACGATAGTTTTTGTTCAGTGCGTGGGCTCAAGGTGCGAGGCATGCGCTGAAAAGGGCAAGGAATATTGCTCTAAAATATGCTGTATGTATACCGCAAAGCACGCAATGCTTATAAGAGATAAATACCCCGATACCGAGGTTTATGTGTTCTATATAGACGTGCGTACCCCCGGCAAAAACTTTGATGAGTTCTACCGCCGCGCGGTTGAGGAATACGGCGTTCACTACATAAAGGGCATGGTAGGCAAGGTTTCCCCCGAGGGCAATAAGCTAAAAGTACAGGGCTCTGATTTGATTTACGGCAAACAGCTGCATATAGACGCAGACTTAGTGGTGCTTGCCGCCGCTATTGAGCCGGATAAATCCGCCCGTCCGCTTGCTACAATGCTTACTGCCAGTATGGATACAAACGACTTCTTTACCGAGGCGCATCCTAAACTCCGCCCGGTTGAAAGCCCGACTGCGGGCGTGTTCCTTTCGGGCACCTGCCAAGGGCCTAAGGATATACCCGAAACCGTTTCCCAGGCGGGAGCCGCCGCTTCAAAGGTTATAGGGCTTCTGTGTAAGGATAAGCTTACGGGTAACCCCTGCGTTGCGCACTCCGATGAAATGATGTGCAACGGCTGCTCAACCTGCGAAAAGGTTTGCCCCTACGGCGCTATTTCATATGTTGAAAAGGAATTCAGAATGCCCGACAGAACCACAAAGGTTCGCCGCGTAGCGGTTGTAAACGAGGCTGTGTGCCAGGGCTGCGGCGCTTGCACGGTTGCATGTATGTCCGGCGCTATGGACCTGAAGGGCTTTATGAATAAACAGATTATGGCGGAGGTAGACGCAATATGCAAGTAAACGAATATAAGCCGCTTATAGTGGCGTTTTGCTGCAACTGGTGCTCCTATGCCGGCGCCGACCTTGCGGGAAACAACAGACTCAATTATCCTGCCGATGTTAAAATAATCCGTGTACCCTGCTCGTGCAGAGTTAACCCGATGTTTATTTTACGCGCCTTCCAGCGCGGGGCAGACGGCGTAATTCTTTGCGGCTGCCACCCCGGCGACTGCCACTACACCACCGGCAACTACTATGCCCGCCGCCGCATGACGCTGCTGTTCTCGATGCTGGATTATCTGGGCATCGAAAAGGAGCGCACCCGCGTGGAGTGGGTGTCCGCAGCCGAAGGCGCGAAGTTCGCCGCGACCATGAATGAGTTTGTCAAGACCGTCACCGAGCTTGGCGAGAACAAGAGATTGGAGGATCTGAGATGCAAGAAATGATGCTGGCCAAGGCCAAGGAACTTCTGCAGAGCGGCGCCGTCCAGCGTGTTCTCGGCTGGCAGACCGGCGAATTCGTCTATGACATCCCCCCGGCGGTATTCACCTCCGCCGAGGAGATGGCCTATCCCCAGGCCCAGATCATTGCCGGCGGTTCCGACGTGCTGGTGCAGATGCGGGAGGGGAAGCGCGCCGGGAAGGAGCTCATCTCCATCCAGCGGCTGGACGAGCTCCGGGGCGTCTCCCTGGAGGAGGACGGGACCCTTCGCATCGGCTCCCTCACGAGCTTTTCCCACATCACCCGGGACCCCCTCATCCAGAAGTACATCAACGTTCTGGGCGAGGCCGTGGACCAGGTGGGCGGCCCCCAGATCCGGAACATCGGCACCATCGGCGGCAACACCTGCAACGGCGTCACCTCCGCCGACTCCGCCTCC
>URNB01000054.1 GCA_900549055.1 uncultured Oscillospiraceae bacterium | reverse complement strand
TTTAACTAAAAAAGCCAGACCTACTTTGTAGATCTGACTTTTTCAGTGACCTTGATTATTCAAGGGTTTTCAAGCATTTATGAGGCAAAAATTGAAAAGCATTTTTAGGGCACAAAATTTAATAATATGTTCGACCAAAGGGACTTGAACCGGGGATATGAAATTTTCCGGATTTTAAGTCCCTTTTTTCATTTCCGCAGCTTAACTATCTGCGCAATATGGAGGAAACACGCCAAAAAATCAAAACCGCCATAGACGAACAGGATGCTTTAACCGATGAGCTTTCCGCCGCGATAGACGGAGCGAAAACTCTGACCGAGCTTGACGATTTATACCGTCCCTACAAGAAAAACCGCAAAAGAAAAAGGTCTTGAGCCGTTAGCGGAGGAAATTTACAGACAGGCGCCCGACTGCAAACCTCCTATGATGCTTGCGGCAGAATATATAAACCCCGAAAAAGGGGTTGAAACAGCAGAAGAAGCGCTTACGGGAGCTATGGATATAATTGCCGAAAAAATTTCCGACGACGCCGACATACGCAAACGTATGAGATTTGTTTGCCTTGCGCACGGTATGCTTACCGTCAAGGCAATCACGGAGGATATCGGCGTTTACGAAATGTATAAGGATTACAGCGAACCGCTCTCCAAAATACCCGACCACAGAATACTTGCCGTGAACAGAGGCGAAAAGGAGGGCATACTTAAGGTCTCGGTGAATAATGTCAAGGTTTTTGAAAAAAGTTCTTGACAAAATCAAATTTGCGTGTATAATAAAATAGTAATCATTATTGATTTGGGTGATTCAATGAAAAATTATTCACGGCAGCGTGAAACAATTTTACAGGTTTTGCATTCAACCGATACACACCCCACGGCATCTGCCGTTTATAACGAGGTACGCAAGGTTATTCCGAATATAAGTCTCGGAACGGTCTACCGTAACCTTGCGGCTCTAAGCGAAGAAGGCGTTATACTTTCTTTATCTGTCGGCGACGGATATGAACACTTTGACGGAAACAGCGCTCCGCACGCGCATCTGCATTGCAAACGCTGCGGGAAAATTTATGACGCTCCGTTAAAGCAGGATATTCTGTCGGGAACGGCAAAGGAAAACGACTTCTCAAGCGAAACAACGGTATATATCGTGTACGGTGTGTGCAGTAAATGCAGAGCTGATTAAAATCAATTTACGGAGGAATTAAAAATGAAAAAATTTGTATGTCTTGTTTGCGGTTATGTTTATGAAGGCGAATCTGCGCCGGAGGAATGTCCTATATGCCACGCTCCGGCATCTAAATTCGCTGAACAGTCTGCGGAAAAAACATGGGCTGCCGAGCATGTTGTGGGTATAGCCAAGGGCGCCGATCAGAGAATAATCGACGGTCTTCGTGAAAACTTCAACGGCGAATGTACGGAAGTGGGTATGTATCTTGCAATGGCAAGAGTAGCTCACAGAGAGGGCTATCCCGAAATCGGTATGTACTGGGAAAAAGCAGCTTTTGAAGAGGCCGAACATGCCGCTAAGTTTGCGGAGCTTTTGGGCGAGGTCGTAACCGACAGCACCAAGAAAAACCTTGAAATGCGTGCAGACGCCGAAAACGGCGCTACAAAGGGCAAGTTTGAACTTGCGAAGCTTGCTAAGGAACTTAATCTTGACGCTATCCATGATACCGTTCATGAAATGGCAAGAGATGAGGCCCGCCACGGCAGAGCTTTTGAGGGTCTTTTAAAGAGATATTTCGTTTAATGTACAGGGTAATATATGATGGAAAACTATACAATATGTAATTGTAAAAAAGTAACCTATGCAGATGTTGAAAATGTACTTCACCGTGAAGTAAAATTTGAGAATGTGGAAAAAGCTTTTGAAGATGTTCAAAGGATCACAAAATGTTCGACCGGATGCGGTGGTTGCCATGACAAAATTATGGATACAATATCTAAGATAATGAGCAAGTAATCAAAAATAAAAGAGGTTTTTTACTATGAAAAAATACGAATGTCCCTGCGGATATGTTTATGACCCTGTTGTCGGTGATCCTGATAACGGAATCGCACCCGGAACATCATGGGAAGATGTTCCTGAAGATTGGGTATGTCCGATATGTGGTTTAAGTAAAGACGCATTTACAGAAGAATAATCAAACTATAAGAAACGGCTTTTACCGCGTAAACCGCGGCAAAAGCCATTTTTTTATTGAACATAATCCCGCTTTATGGTAAACTTAGGCAAGGTGATAAAATGGATATTATAAAAACGCTTACGGAAGAATTTTCCTTAAAACCGTTTCAGGTTGAAAATACCGTAAAGCTTATAGACGACGGCAATACCATACCGTTTATTGCGCGTTACCGCAAGGGGGCTACCGGCTCGCTTGACGATCAGGTTTTGCGCTCCCTTTACGAGCGGCTTACCCTGCTCCTCCACAGGGATTCCAACTAACGACATATATTCAGACCGTAATTTCTTTATTACATATAAAGGTTTTACGGTCTTTTTTTATGCCCGTTTTTTTCCTTGTAACCGTACATAGCCGTATACTTTGCGGCTGAAAAACAAAGGAGGTTAACGAAGTGAACTGTAAAGTAATTGCAATCGAAAATCAGAAAGGAGGTACGGGCAAATCAACTACCGCATTGAATCTCGGCATCGGGCTTAGAATGCAAGGCAAAAAGGTTTTGCTTATTGACGCCGACCCGCAGGGGTGCGGGTGTCCGGTGGACACCTCTGCCGTAGGCAGAAGCACCGACCGAGCCGGCAGGCGAGACTCGCTTTCCATCAGTCTCGGAATCAAAAGACCGGACGAGTTAGATGTTTCCCTTGCAACCTTAATGAGTAAGGTAATCGACAACAAACCGTTTGATGATGACTACGGTATCATTCATTGCAGCGAGGGTATCGACCTGATGCCCTGTAATGTGGAACTGTCAGGCATTGAAAGTTATCTCTTTACGGTAATGAGCCGCGAGTGCATTATGAGAAACTATGTCAATCAGGTTAAAAAGAATTATGATTACATTCTTATTGACTGCACACCGTCGCTTGGACTTCTGCCAATCAATGCTTTTGTTGCGGCAGACAGTATCATTGTACCGAGCCAGCCGAGGATATTATCTACCAAAGGTCTTGATTTACTCTTGCGTACCTATTCGCAGGTCAAGCGAGGGATTAACCCAGACCTGAAAATCGACGGCATCCTCTTTACAATGGTTGACGCACGAACTGTAAACGACAGATCGGTTATTGAGTCAATGCGCGAAACCTTTGGAATGAAAATCAATGTGTTTGACACCTTTATCCCCGCCTCAGTGCGAGTTACCGAAGCAAATATGGAAGGCAAAAGCATTTTTGCCTATGACGGCAAATGTAAGGTTGCCGACGCATACAAAAATTTGACGAAGGAGGTGCTGGATATTGCCGCGCGTGAAAAAGCTCGATTTAGGGATGACGGCTCTCGATGAGTTGTTTATGAATGACAAGGAACGAGCCGAAAATAAACTCCCGAAAATCTTTGATATCCCACTTTCGGAAATCGACGATTTCCCCGGTCACCCCTACCGCGTTCTTGACGATGAAGATATGCAGAACCTTATGGAAAGCATTAAGGACAGAGGGGTTATCACTCCTGCTATGGTACGAAAAAAGGACGACGGCAGATATGAAATGATTTCCGGTCATAGGCGTAAACACGCTTCCGAAAGGCTCGGACTTGAAACCTTGCGTTGCGAGGTTGTGGAAGTCAGCCGCGATGAGGCCATTATTTTAATGGTGGACTCTAACAGTCAGCGCTCGGAGATTGCTCCGTCGGATAAAGGAAAAGCATATAAGATGAAATTAGAGGCAATAAAAAGACTGCCCGGCAGACCATCAAAGAATAATGTGCGCCCAGAGGGCGCAGATTTTGAAGATGGGCGTATGAATCGTTCAGATGAACAACTTGCTGAAAAGAGCGAGGACAGTGCAAGACAAATCCAAAGATATATCCGTCTTACCTACCTTGTCCCAGAGCTGCAAGAGTTTGTGGATAAGGGTCAGATGAAAATGCGACCGGCTGTTGAGCTTTCCTATCTCGACGAAGAAACTCAACGGGATATTGTTGACCGTATAGACGAAACCGAAGCGTTTCCGTCGCACGATCAGGCAATCCGTATCCGCAAGGCGTATGAAGCCGGTGAAATCGACTACGATAAGGTCCGAGACATTATGGCTGAGGAAAAGCCTAATCAAAAACCGAAATTCAAGTTTTCCTTTGACCGACTGAAACCGTATATTCCAAAGGACTATTCGGACAGCAAGGCTGAGGATTATGTTATAAAAGCGCTTGAGTTCTATCAGAAGTATCTCAAAAAGCAACGGGAGCAGGCAAGGTAATAAAATGTGCGCACAAGGCTGAGAAAGCAGAGGCTTTCCCGGTCTTTTTTGTTGCCCTGCCCGCTATTTCACTTATATAAAAATCCAAGAGGAAAGGAGGAAAAACAGTATGCAGTTTGATGTGAAAATCCGCAAGGTCATCGAGAACGGCAAGCCCCTCAAGGCTCTTGCTTCTGTCACTGTGGACGGTTCCTTTACTATCCACAATGTCAGAGTAATCAAGACCGAGAACGCGCAGTTTGTTGCGATGCCTTATGCGACTTTCAAGGACGCTGACGGTAAGGATGTCCGCCGTGATATCGTTCACCCTATCAAGTCCGAAGTTCGTAAGAGCTTGGAAGCCGCTGTGTTTGCAGCTTACGAACAGAAGCTCGCTGAAAAGGCTGAATAAGCCAAAGCACAGAAAACCCACAAAACAAATCAAAGAAAGAATGAGGTAAAAATTTATGTTCAAGAAGATCAGAAACAAGGTAAACTCCGCATTTTCCACCGTTCGCACCGCTGTCGCCTGCAAGAAGGCGGAGGGCTATGTTGACTCCGGCGTGAAAATTCTTATCGCCGTTGTTATCGGAGCGCTTCTGCTCGCAGGTCTGTATGTGCTCTTTAACACCACCATTATGCCTACCGTAACGACCAAGATTCAGGGCTTGTTCAATTACGCGGGCTAAACCAAACGGACGGAGGGGTGTCATAGGCGGCACCCCTCCGCCTATTTTCTTGAAAAGGGGCGAATAAATGAAACACTTAATGATACGACCGATTATGCCGCGAATCACACCGGAAATAACGGAAAATCCGCTTATTCTTGTGAACGGTATCGTGCTGCTTGCACTAACGGTGCTTACAGCCGTTTTTATCAGCCTGTATGCGTCGAATGTATACAAGGGAAATAAGAAAAAGGCGGTGCTTTTCTTCACGGTTATTGCGGCGCTCACAGCCCTTTCGCTGTTCTGTTTTTTTGGATGTGCTGCAACCACTGTCAAGGGCATTATCTTCTGCCTGCTCCTCGCATTCTCCTCTTATGAGGACATTAAAACGAGGGAGTGCGAAAACTATGTCCATTTAATGATTGTGATTGCAGCGTTTATCGGTACGGATATGTCGGCTCTGCCCGGTATGCTTTTATCGGCTTTGATTATAGGCGGAATTATGCTTATGACTGCCGCCGTAACGAAAAGCAGCATCGGAGGCGCGGATATAAAGCTTTCCGCCGCGTGTGCGTTTATGCTCGGCACGGTACAAGGAATGACCGGGCTGATGATAGGCTTGATACTTGCAGTCATTATCAATTCCATAAAGAACAGAAAGAAAAAACACGAGGGATTTCCTTTAATCCCTTACCTTGCCGTCGGATTTACGGCGGCATATTTTATGTAGAAACAGGAGGTTGAAACTTTGAAGAACAGAACAATTATCGGTATCGTTTGCATGATTCTTGCGGTTGCTATGACCTTTGCGATTGCTCCCGTTGTAAACCGACTGACAAGCGGCACAACAACGGTTGTGCGGCTGAAACAGGAGGTCGGCAGAGGTACTAAAATCACGGAGGATCAGGTTGAAACCGTAAAGGTCAAAACAGATACTATGCCGCAGGGCGTGTATGTAAAAACCGCCGATGTGGTCGGCAAATATGCGTCCTCCACTCTTTACGCCGGAGATATTCTTACAAAGGCGAAACTGTCCGGCGACTCCAATAATGCAGATGATGTGCTTGCGACGCTTAACGGCAGCAAGGTAGCAGTCAGCGTAACCATAGACACCTTTGCAGCAGGACTTTCCGGTAAGCTTCAAAACGGAGATATTATCTCGCTTATCGTGGTAGATAAAAATGCGGGAACCTCCGCTATTCCCGGTGAGCTTAAATATATGAAGGTCATCACCACAACTACCGCAGGCGGTATAGATCAGGATTCCGTTGTAAAGAATGAGGACGGCAGCTTTGAGATTCCGAGCACAATTACGGTCCTTTGCAACACCGAACAGGCAAAGCTCCTCGCAAAGTATGAGGCGGATATTACTCTCCAAGCAGCCCTTGTCTACCGTGGAGATAACGAAACTGCTGCTAAGTTTCTTGAAAAGCAGGACGCTTTCTTTGCGGGAGGTGGCGCGAATGAGTAAGATGATTGCCGTTTGCGGCGCTCCCGGCAGCGGCAAAACAACCTCCGCGCTTAAAATTGCGGAGGAAATCTACTATGCCAAGAAAGGCTCGGTTATATTCCTCTCGCCCGATTTGAATGTACCCTGCCTTGCGTATATATTCCCGAACTGCAAGGAAGCAGAGCTATATTCGGTCGGCGTGGCACTTGACCGCACGGACATTTACCGTGAAGATGTGCTCCGCCCGATGAACCATGTAAAAACCATGGAGAACTTCGGTTTTCTCGGCTACAAAGCCGGTGAAAACAGCTTTTCCTATCCGAAAGCAACCGAGGACAAAATTCTGAATCTCTTTTCACTCTTAAAGGAGCTTGCGGATTATGTTGTGGTCGATTGCGCCGGAAATGCCGATGAGCTTATTTCCTCTATGGCGAAAAGCCATGCGGATAGGCTCATTCAGCTTATTACCCCCGACCTTAAATGTATGGCTTACTATTCCTCCAACGCAGGAATGTTTGAGTTGAGTGCAAGTAACCGCATTAAGGTTATGAACATTGCGGACAAGGACTTGTTTCTCCCGATTACGGAGGTTGCAAACCACTTTAAGGGCGTAGATTTTACACTTCCGTTTTCCAAGGCACTGAAACAGCAGACCATTACGGGTACGCTTTCCGAAAGGCTTCCCGACGCAAAGTATAGGAGTGTGGCAGCGGGCATTGCAAAGGCGGTGATCTGATGGCTCAGACAATCGACTTTGTTTCTCTGCTCCATAAGTCACAGGAGTATATCTCCGAGAACTATGCGGCGGCACTCTCCGACCGCAGTAAGATTGTGCAGCTTCGCTCATATATCGAGAAGTATCTGCACGACAGCGGCTTTGAGGTTGAAGGTATGACCTTTCGTGAGCTTGCAGACAAGCTGTATTCCGAAATGGCAGAGTATTCGGTGCTTACGAAATATCTCGGTCGTGATGAGATTGAAGAAATCAATATCAACGGTTGGGACGATATTGCCGTGACCTATACTGACGGTCATATTGAAAAAGCCAAAGAACATTTCTATAATCCGCAGCACGCCGTAGATGTGGTAAAAAGACTTTTGCACCATTCCGGTATGATTATCGACAATGCAACGCCTATGTCGCAGGGACACCTCCCCGGCAACACCCGTATTACTGCGCTGAAAGAACCGCTTGTGGACGATGACAGGGGTATCAGCGTGTCTATCCGACTGCTTCACCCGTCGAGAGTGGATATGAAAGCGCTTGTGAAGGGCGGAAACGCTACGCAGAAGATGATAGATTTTCTTTGTATGTGTCTGCGCTACGGTATTTCCTTTGTGGTTGCAGGTGCGACATCATCGGGTAAAACAACGCTTCTGAACGCTCTGCTTACTTCCATTCCGGACAATAAGCGTATTTTTACGATAGAGTCCGGCTCACGCGAGCTGTCGCTTGTAAAGGTTAAGGACGGCAAGGTGGTAAACAATGTTGTGCATACACTCTCCCGTCCCTCGGATAACCCTGCATATGACATCACGCAGGAGGACTTGGTGGTAGCGTCTCTCCGTTTTAACCCGGATATCGTGGTAGTCGGAGAAATGCGTGATACCGAGGCGTATTCGGCAGTGGAGGCAAGCCTTACGGGGCATACAGTTGTTTCGACCATTCACGCATCGGCGGCAGACGCGGCGCATATGCGATTAGGCTTACTTTGTCAGAAACGCTTTCCCATCAACTTTGCGACTTCGCTTATGCAGGCAGGTCAGGCGTTTCCCCTTGTTGTATACGCACACAAGCTTGAGGACAATTCCCGTAAGATTATGGACATCTCCGAGTGTGTGATTACTCCCTCGGGTGAACGGGAATATCATACCCTTTTCCGCTTTCGTATCACGAAAAACGAATTGAAGCGCGGCAAGTACAAAATTGACGGCTACTTTGAACAGCCGGAGATTATGAGCGAGCACCTGAAAGCGAAGCTTTTGCAGTTCGGTGTGCCGCAGAAAACATTGGAACAGTTTTTAGTAAAGGACGGTGATTTCAAGTGATTTTTTCATGTTTAAGCTCAGTCCTCATTATTATCGCCGTTGTGTGCCTTTTCGGGCTTACCCCCGAAAGAGTTACCGACGATTTGATGCGGCTTATAACACCAAACGATACTATGCGGGATAAATCTCGAAATCTTCGCGGAAACAAAAAGAAACACCGCCTTTACAGAACGCTTGTGAAGATGAAAACCGCGCTTGCCGTTACGGGTAAATCAAAGCAGTTCACGATTGTCTGCTGCGCGTCGCTTGTTCTTTTTGCGGCGGGTATTATTGTGTCGGTGCTGATAGATAACATTTTCCTTATGCCGGTACTGTCGGTGGCGTTTGCCTTGATTCCGTTTTTCTACACTACGAGTACACTGTCCTACTATGAGAAAAACACCAAGGAAGAACTTGAAACCGCTTTGTCTATCATTACGACCTCATATGTACGCTCGGGCGATGTTTTTGCAGACGGCATTAACACAAAGGACGAGGAGACCGAAATTGAGGTAAAGCGCAAGGTGGGCATGGTATTTCAAAACCCCGATAATCAGATAATCGCCTCAATTGTTGAGGAGGACGTGGCTTTCGGCCCCGAAAACCTCGGTATTCCGCCTAAGGAAATCAAAAAAAGGGTAGAGGACGCTCTTAAAGCCGTTGATATGTTGGAGTTCAGAAAATCCACCACCCACTATTAGAAAACACCATAGAAATCTGAACCCAAAAGTTCAAATTTGATGGCGTTTTTTATTATAAAATCCAGTGTTTATGCAACTTTTCGGTGTTACATTTTCTTTTTGCTGTTTGAACTCAAAACAGAAAAAGCGCGAAATTCATAAGTTGAATTACTTAAAACAAACCTTTTCGAACCCGATGGTCTATTTGTATTCATTTTTTAAGCTTGAGAATGATGGGGGTATCAAAATAAATTTAGTATGCGGTGGAAATTCTTTTGAAAATATGGTATAATGCAGATAATAAAACAATACTGCGAGGCAAACATGAAAAATAAACAGCCTCCTTTTCAAATTACGAATAAAATCATTGATAATGTCGCGAAGATTTCCGAACTGATAGGCAGGCTTTCTGCTCGTAATCATCTTTCCGCCAATCCGAATCTGCGCCGCACCAACCGCATTCGTACTATTTACGGCTCACTTGCTATTGAGCAAAACACCCTAAGCCTTGAACAGGTTACAGCCGTTCTGAACGGCAAGCATGTTTTAGCTCCGCCCAAGGATATTGCCGAGGTCAAAAACGCCTATGAGATTTACGAACATATAGACGAGCTTGACCCTTATTCCGTGGATGATTAGCTGATGGCACACGGAATTATGACGTGCGGACTGGTGGTTGAATCCGGTATGCTTCGTACAAGACCCGTTGGTGTTGTAAATCAGGATGGACAGATTGTGCATTTCGGTACATTGCCGCAGTATGTTCCGAATTCAGTTACGGAACTTTTGGATTGGACAAAGTGCAGCGATTTGCATATGCTGATTAAAAGCTGCGTGTTCCATTATGAATTTGAATTGATACATCCTTTTGCAGACGGTAATGGCCGTGTTGGTCGGCTTTGGCATACGCTGTTGCTCTCAAAATGGAATCAGACATTTGCATGGCTGCCGGTTGAATCCATCATCCATGACCGCCAGCAGGAATACTACAACGCGCTCAACGCAAGCAATGACGCAGGAGAGTCAACCGCTTTTATTGAATTTATGCTTTCCGCTATCAAGGCATCGCTCATTGAAGCAACCGAAATGAGCGATGATATGAGCGATGAAAAATTAGATAAAAAAACCTTGCGCTTAAAGAAGATTGAACAGTTCCTGCGGACACACGAATACATTATGAACGCCGATGTACGGGAGCTGTGCGGCGTGTCGGCAGCAACGGCGAACAGAATGTTGGCGGGATTGACAGAAACGGGAGTACTCAAAAAATACCATATAAACGGATATTGGAAATATAAGTCAATGAAAAACAATTTGTGAAAAAAGCGAGAGTTTATTTGCCAAAGAGAAAGCTATGTGAAAGTTCGGGGTCATATGTGAAACCCGCGAAAAATCTTTTTAGTAGTCCTGCCACATAAGTTTTAAAACCCGCTATTCAAGCGGGTTTTAATTTTTAATGTACGAATTTTGTACTCTTTTGAAGTGCATATATCCTTTGGCAGCATTGCTTTTTTGAAAAAGCTATGCTATTATACATAATGGTGATTTAAAATGATGAAGGTATGTATAATAACCGGCGCAAGCTCGGGAATAGGCAGGGCTGCCGCCGAAAATATGTTAAAACGCGGATACAAGGTATACGGTATTTCCCGCCGCGGAGGCGACATTGATAATGTGGTAAGCCTGTGTGCCGATGTAACCGACGAGCAGGAGATTATTAAAGCCGTTGATACGGTTATGGCGGAAAGCGGACGTATTGATGTGTTAATTAACAACGCGGGCTTTGGCATTTCGGGGGCTGTTGAATTTACAAGGACCGAGGACGCCGAATGTCAGTTTAACGTTAATTTTTTCGGTGCGGTCAGAATGTGCAGGGCTGTGCTGCCGATTATGCGAAAGCAGGGCTTTGGGCGCATTGTAAATATCGGCTCGGTTGCCGGTGATATAGCTATTCCCTTTCAAAGCTTTTATTCTGCCGCTAAAGCGGCGCTGTGCTCTTACACGCTGGCGCTTATAAATGAGGTGCGCGAATTTAATATAACCGCAGTTTGTATTGAGCCCGGCGACATTCGCACCGGTTTTACTGCGGCAAGAAATAAAAATACCCAAGGGGACGATATTTATAACGGAAGAATTTCACGTTCGGTAGAAAAAATGGAAAAGGACGAACAAACCGGTATGCTGCCTGAGACTGCCGGAAAATACATTGCCAAAATCGCTTCAAAGCAATCAGGAAAACCGGTTTTAATTATAGGCGCACAATATAAGGCCGTGGGAATTTTAAAAAAAATTTTGCCGCTGCGGCTTATCAATCGCATAGTTGGCGCTATTTATGCAAAGTGAAATCGCTATTGAGGGCTGAATCTTTAAATTCAAAATCAATAATATCCGTTATGTGTTGGTACATATTACAGCAAAAAAGCTTGACTTTTTTGCATCACCGCTGTATTATTGTATTAGCGTAATAATACAGTGAGGTAATAAGGTGTCTTGGAGCTTTTCAAATGATAAACCTATTTTTCAGCAAATTGCCGATATTATTATTTTGAAAATAATAAGCGGCGAGTACCCGCTGGGCTACAGGCTTGAGACAGTGCGGGATTTAGCGCTTATTGCCGGGGTAAAGCCCAACACTATGCAGCGTGCGCTCTCCTTTGACGAGGAAAGTGGAATTATTTATGTAAGGCGTGGAGAGGGTCGCTATGTCACTGAGGATACGGAAAGAATAGCGGCGCTCAAAAACGAATATGTTTTAAAGCAAACGCGGGAATTTACCGAGCGGCTGAAAGCCTTGGGGCTTGAAAAAGGCGAAATTTCTTCGGCTTTAAAAAGTGTACTGAATAAGGGAGGAACTGACAATGGAGAACATTCTTGAATGTAAAAGCCTTTCAAAAATTTATAAAAACGCGGTGGCATTATCTGCGGTTAATCTGCAAATCGCGAAGGGCAGAATTGTAGGATTACTGGGACCAAACGGCAGCGGTAAAACAACGCTTATAAAAATAGCGAACGGATTGCTTACCCCCACCGCCACTCAACATATTGTTTGCAAGATGCTCTGCGGCGTGTTGGTTATTATAATTGATTTCATTGCGGTTATTGCGTCACTGCTTATAATGGGCGCGGGAACAGAAGTGCTCGCTGAAGTTTTTGAGGTGCTGAAAGCCGGCTTTAAATTTGCGGGGGAAAAGCTTACCGCCGCTCAGATAATAAGCCTGACCGCAGAATTTATAATAGCGATTATTATAGGTATGTTTCAGTCGCTTTTAATGTTCTACGCTGCTATTGCGATAGGTCAGCAGTTTAAAAGCAGGGTAGGCGGCGCGGTTGTGGCTTACATTTGCCTTTATGCCGCGGTGCAGGTAATAAACACGTTTATTATGATAATAGGCATAGCTGTGTTTGGAAGCATAGAAGTAGATCTGACAATATCAGTCGGCACATTTCAGGCTTTCTTAGGTTTAATTGCGGTTTACAGTCTTATTTTAGCCGCCGTATATTTTTGCATAGCACGCCACTTTCTTTCAAAAAAGCTTAATTTAGAATAGTATTTTACATAAATGTAGGGGAAAATAATCATACAATATTAAAAGGGAGGAAATTTTAATATGTCTGTTATAAATTTAACTTCGGAAAACTTTGAAAGCGAAGTAATACTGAGCGATAAAAATGTGCTTGTGGATTTTTTTGCGAACTGGTGCGCGCCGTGCCGCGTTATGTCCTCAGTGGTGAACGAAATAGCCGAGGAGCACCCCGAAATTAAGGTGTGCAAGGTAAATGTAGACGAACAGCCACAGCTGGCAGCGAGATTTTCGGTTGAGTCTATTCCCACACTTATTGCTTTCAAAAACGGAATAGCTGTTAATTCTGCCGTGGGCTCTATGCCTAAACGCGCGGTTTTGAAAATGATTTTGTAATTTAGCCGACAGTACAGTACCAAGCGGAATTGTCAACCTAAATTTATTTTAAGGTTGACAATTCCGCTTTTATGCTTTACAATATATTTCTGTCGGGAGATGATGTAATAATGAAGAAAAGAATACTGAATATAACATTTGCGGCGCTGTTCACGGCAATTACCGCCGCGCTTTCGCAGGCGGCAATTCCAACGCCGTTTGGGGTGCCGCTCACTTTTCAGCAACCCACTGCCTTGAGCATTCTCATTCAGCTTTTCAAAACGTTGGAAAATGTTG
>URNB01000053.1 GCA_900549055.1 uncultured Oscillospiraceae bacterium | reverse complement strand
AATCGAGATTTTAACTCGATTTTATATAATTGCATTTGCTAATGCAATTATTCAGCAGACATTAATATAATTCGGATTTTTGAAATTATAATATAAAAAAGAAAGTCTGCTGCTCCCAAGGTATAGGAACAGCAGGCTTTCGCTTTAAATCAACGCTATTATCGCCGCAAGGTTGCCGCGTTTAAGAGGAGAAGCACGGTGGGAATGCAGCTCCCTGCTGTTACAGCAGGTGCATATATCCGATGCGTCTATATTATTCGGGTCTATCCCCGCATGGATCAGTATAAGCTTGTTTGCTGTAACCAAATCCAGCATATATTTTCCGCCGCCCTTTTCCTCGGCTATGTCGGAAATATTTATATAATCAAGCTTTTTGAATCCGTTTATTACCGGGTCATCCACCTCGTAGCAGCACTTGCCTATGCAGGGACCTATTCCCGCAATTATATTTTCGGCACGGCAGCCGAATTCGTCAATCATTTTTTTAACGGTCGCCGCTCCGATCTCCTGTACCGTACCGCGCCAGCCTGCGTGCGAGGTTGCAGCAACTCGTCTTACGGGGTCGCAGAACACAAGCGGGGTGCAGTCGGCATACTGTGTTACAAGAGCCACTCCGGGGCGGTCGGTTATAAGCCCGTCAACATCCGAAAACGGTTCCTTGAATATACCCGTGCCGCAATCCTCCTCGGTTACGGCTCTTACATTTGCGGTGTGAGTCTGATGGGTCAAGACAAGCTTATTTATGTCAATTCCGACAGCCCCGCAGAGTATTTTATAATTTTCGAGAACATTTTCGCGGCTGTCGCCCCTGTTGAAGCTTAAGTTCATCGGGCCGTAAATGCTATTGCTCACTCCGCCCATACGCGTGGAAAAAATATGCTTGACCGCTCCGCAGGCGGCAAGTCGTGGAAACTGAATATAGGTCAATCCGTCTTTTTTTATAATATCAAGCGTTTTACTTTGCAGCAATTGTATCATCCTATCCGTTCAAGTAATTTTTGAGAATTGCTGATAAATTCATCGGAATATTCCGCGCCGAATCTTTTTTTGATTGCTTCAAGTGCGGGCTGCATCATCGGCGGGCGTTTGGCGACAGAGTGCGCGTCCGTGCCGATGAAATCAACAAGCTGCTTCTTTATAAGCTTATTCACCGTTTTAGAGTATTCCCGCGAAAAAAGCGAGGAGGCGTTTATCTGTGCAGGGATTTCGTTTTCTGCCAAAAATTTCAGCAGCTTTTTGTAATTGGGAAACTTATGATAGCGCTCAAGATGCGCGATTATCGGCGTTATGCCGAGATTTCTGCGCAGATCCTCAATATCCTTGAAAAATTCATCGTCTATGCAGTTGTCGGAAAGCTCAAGCAGCAGATAATCGGAACCGTTCAGGCAGAAATTATAAACCGATTCGCTCCTTCCGATGCAGCTGTAATAAAGCACCTCGCAGCCGAGCATAACGTACGGCAGGGAAGCGCTGTCGGCAGCGGCTTTAAGCTGACTGAAGGCATAGCCGACCCTTGCGCGGTATTCATCAAGCCCATCGCTTGAAGCATAAAAATGCGGTGTCGCCAGCACATGGGTGATACCCTGCTGCCGCATCATTTTAAGCAGTTCGATAGATTCCTCCAAATCTTTTGCGCCGTCGTCAACTCCGGGCAGCACATGCGAATGTATATCCAGTAAAATTTTAATCACATCCCGAAGGTATTATACAACATCGGTGTAAGAATAGCAACCGATAAATAATATTGGGACTTGTAATTTTTAAGAATACTTGTTATACTGTTAGATACAGGCGATTATCGCATTAGGAGGAATTTTAATGGCGGCGGGATTCAGAAAAAGCTTGTTCGGCTTTAATTGCGCGGACGTAATGGAATACATAGAAAAATCTCAAAAGACCTTTGTTAAAAACGAAAAGGATCTGACCGAACAGGTGGAAAAGCTTTCAAAGGAGCTTGAGCTTTCAAACCAAAACTGCGCGGAGCTGAACAGGGAAAAGGAAGAAATTTCAAAGAAGCTTGAGGAGTTCAACGAGAAGTACGAGGAGATAGGAAGGCTTTCCGAAAACATAGGCAAGCTTTATCTTGTGGCTCAGGCGAACGCGCGCGCGATTATGGAAAATTCCGAAAAAAATGCCGGGCTTGCGGCAATTCAGGTCGAAAAAAACCTTTCAACCCTTGCTGACGCACATTCCTCTCTTGATGAGCTTAAGAAGAATATAGTTAAGACTACCGATGAATTTATAGGCGAGGTCGACGGTCTGCTTGAATCCCTCAATCAAACAAGGGAGCAGATAATCGGCAATACCGTCTCGTCCGATGAAAGCAAGGCTCGTTTTGATGAGGTTTATGCCGAAATAGTAAACTCATAACAATTCGGTCGTGTCGAAAAAAGTTGACACCGTCTTGGACGGGAATACCGCCCCGGTGTCCTTGAAAAAACCGTTGAACAAGCGTTTTTTCGTTTACAAGGTGTTTTTCCGCCGCACATGCGTGGGAAAACGAAAAATGAGGCGTTACCGCCGCAAAAACAAATTTCCGGTTTTTTCGACAGAATGAAAGCTGCCGCTGTCATAAAAATGACAACGACAGCTTTTGCTGTATATGATATTATTTCTCTTTGAAATTGAGTATCCGCAGTATAACCGGGCTTAAAATCATGTTTGAGGCAAGCTCGAACAGGAAATTTCCGCCGACCATACCTAAAAATACATATGATACGGTATTGGTAAATCCAAGATTCGCGCCCCACGCCTTTATAGTATCAAGGAAGAACAGCAGGCATCCTATAAGGAAAACGCCCGTGTTCACAAGCGGGCAGACGACCGCCGCGGTAATGACCGCCGCATATTTATTGTATTTTGCAAGCAGCTTGTAGGTGAGCCCCGCCGCAAAGCCGCACGCCGCGCCTTTGAGCAGCACCGTCAGTACCGTGCCGAATACATTTACGGCAAAAAATGCCGTTGCGTCGCCGTTCAGCAGCACTACCGTGCCGAACACAAGGCCAAGCCATGTACCGATCTTCACGCCGCATTTCGCCGCGCCTATAACTATAGGTATGAGCACCAGCGAAACGGAAAACGGACCGAACTTGATAAATTCGCCCAAAATCTGCAGCACAACGACGATTGCCGTCAGTATTGCGCCGAGTACAAGGTTTTCTGTTTGTTTTTTTCTTTCTGTTGACATAATTCATTACCTCCGATACTCTCTCCAATGAGTAGAGTTCATTTGGCTGTCTTTCGTCAGCCTGATAATATATATTATCCGCAAAAGCGGTTGTTTTAATTATTCTTTTCGTAAATGGCCTTCAATCCCTCGAGTAAAAGATTTTCACTGTATATAATGTTCTTTCTGCAATGGGCTATTATTTCCTTTGAAAGTCCGCCCGTTGCAACAAAGGTCGGCGTTTCGCCGAGCTCTTCCTCAATTTGGTCAAGCAGACCGTCTATCATGGAGGCGGTGCCGTAAACAAGCCCCGACTGCATACATTCCACGGTGTTTGTCCCGATGACCGATTTTGGCGCTTCTATCGGTATTGACGGCAGCTGCGAGGTATTCGCGGTCAGCGCTTTTAGAGTGAGCCGCACGCCTGCGGCGATAGCTCCGCCCAAAAATGTGCCGTTTTTATCAAGCACGCTGATTGTGGAGGCGGTACCCATATCTATTACAACGCAGGGCATTGTGTATTCTTCGAGCGCGCCTACCGCACCTGCCACAAGGTCTGCACCGAGCTGTGCGGGGTTATCGATTTTTATATTAAGCCCGGTTTTGACTCCGGGGCCTAAAATAAGCGGAACAATATGGCACAGCTTCGAAACCGCGCCGCCGACGCTTTCGGTCACCGCGGGTACGACAGAGGATATAATGCAGTCCTCAATATCCTCAAAGCTTTGACCGTAAAGCGAAAGCACGTCCTTAATCTCAATCGCGTATTGGTCAGAGGTCTTGCCGCTGTCGGTCGAGAGCCGCGCGGTAAAGGAAAGAATATTTGAATTATACGCTCCGAGCGTTACATTCGTATTACCTATATCTATTGTAAGCAGCATTAAAATCACTCCTTCAAGGCTATTATACAGTCAAACGCAAATAAAAGCAATAATTTTATTGACAAGCAGGAAAAAAATTGTTATAATACAGTTTGCTGATTATAAAAATTAGCTCCTTGCTCCGTTTATACGGGGCCAAAAGTCCAAAGGGAGGTGCAAAGAAATGACAAACAAGTACGAGGCTGCCATTGTTTTATCCGTTGCGCAGGGTGAAGATGCCACTGCGGCTTTAAAGGAAAAATTCAATGACCTTATCGCAAAGCACGGCACAATTGAGAATGTTGACGACTGGGGCAAGCGCCGCTTGGCTTATCTCATCAACGACGAAGCGGAAGGCTACTATGTTTTCTTCACTTTTGAAAGCGAGCCGTCTTTCCCGGCAGAGCTTGAGCGTATAGCAAAGATCACCGACGGTGTTCTTCGCGCTATGGTTATCAAGAAGTAAGGAGGAACGAAAATGTTTAATATTGTGGTTTTAACGGGTCGATTAACTGCCGACCCCGAGCTTAAAACGACCCAAAGCGGACTTTCCGTTACTTCCTTTTCAATCGCTGTTGACAGACGCTTCGGCTCAGGCGAAGAAAGGCAGACTGATTTTATAAATATAGTCGCTTGGCGTCAACAGGCGGAATTTGTTGCAAAATATTTCAAAAAGGGTAACCTTATCGGCATTGAGGGCAGCATTCAGACCCGTAAATATACCGATAAAAACGGTAACAACAGAACCGCATTTGAGGTAGTTGCAAACAATATTCAATTCGTGGAATCCAAGCGTGATTCCGCATCGGCGGGCAATGCCCCCGCAGGCAATTCCGAACCGACCCGCTCCTACAGCAACGCAGGCAGCAATGATTTTACCGAGCTGGGAGATATGTCGGATGACGATCTGCCCTTTTAATAATTGATTTTGTCTCATCCTGTATATAGGAGGTTTGTTAAAATGGAAAACGAGAAGAACGACAGAGCAATGCACAGAAAAGCCCGTAAAAAGGTTTGCCATTTCTGTGTTGACCGTGTGGAAGCTATCGATTATAAGGATGTTGCGCGTCTTCGCAAGTTTATCTCCGAACGTGCAAAGATTCTTCCCCGCCGCGTTACCGGCACCTGTGCCGCTCATCAGCGCGAGCTGACCACCGCTATCAAGCGTGCGCGTCAGATAGCTCTTCTGCCTTATGTAAACGATTAAGGTTAAGTCAAAAATCCCCCTTGAACGAGGGGGATTTTTTGTATATCTGACATCTAAAATCTAATGTCTGATATCTGAATTCACTCCCCAAACGCCCAAAATTATCAGCGCGCAAAGCAGGTATTGTGTCGGAGTAAAATGCTCGTGAAGTATGGTAACGCCGGCTATCACGGTAACAACGGTTATTATGTTTGAAAAAGACGCCGCCCTTGTTGCGCTTATAACGGTTGTTGAATAGTTGTACAGCATAAAGGCCGCGACCGAGGACAGCACAGCAAGGTAAAGGATTGCGACCCAAAAACTATAAGAGCCGGCAGCGGCGATAAGCTCCGATATGTACTTGCCGCGCAAAACCGCTATTGCCGCCGCATTAAAACCGACAGCACCAATCAAAAACATAAACCACGTTCTTTCAAAGGGTGAAAAGTGCTCTGATTCGCTTCGACTTAAAATATTGAATACCGCAGCGCACAAAACCGCTGCGGCTAAAAGAAGTATTCCTGTTGTTCGGTTTTCCTTGCCGTCATTTGAAATAATGCTCATGACCGAAACGCTTACAAGCGATACGGCGGTACAAACGCCCTGCAATAAGGTGGGCTTTTCGCCTGAAAACAGCGCCGATAAAAGTATAACCGCTACGGGCACGAGCGCGATTATCACGCCCGATAATGCGGATGAGACAAGACTTAAGCCGTAAAGCTCGAAAATGAAATACAGAAGCGGCTGTGCAAGCGCCATTATCAAAAGTCTTTTCTTCGGCTTACCTTTAAGCGATAAGCGGAATTTACCTGTAAGTATCAAAAGACTCATAGCAATAAACGCAACGGTAAACCGCACCGACAGAATCATGAGCGGATGCGCAGCGCTGAGAGCCTTTTTGGAAAATATAAAGCTGCAGCCGAAAATTATATTTGCCGCAAGCGCCGCTGCGGTTCCCGCGGCATCATTTTTGTTTTTCATATGTTCATTTTCTCCGTTTTTTAGATGAGTTTAACATTAATAGGGCAAGAAGTCAAGAGGAATAAAAGCATTTTTGGTGGAAAATCTACAATTTGACACCCCTGATTTTCGTCACCTGTAATGATTTTGTAACTTTTTTATGTATTTTTGCGAATATCACTTGCAAAACGGAGCGCAATTGTGTAAAATATAGTTATTAGTATTTTTCTAATTATTTTAAGGGATGTGTATAATATGTCAAACCGTCTTTTCCAAGACGTAATCCATCAGATGAAGGATGCAATAGACCGAACCTTCGGTGTTATTGACGAGAATTTTACCGTTATTGCCTGCAGTGAGCTCGGCAGAATAGGGGAGAATGTCGACCCGTTTTCCGTTCCCGCTGCCGATGTGTATTTAAACGGCGGCTACACCTTCAAAAGCCTCGGCACAACGCAGGGCACAAATTACATAGTTTTTGTTGAGGGAGACGATGTTATTGCCTCAAAATACGCGGCAGTTTTAGCTGTTTCCTTTGCAAACATCAAGTTTTATTATGATGAAAAATACGACCGCAGCAACTTTATCAAGAATATAATTCTCGATAATATCCTGCCGGGCGATATATACTTAAAGGCGCGCGAGCTTTACTTTAATTCCGATGTTTCGCGCACCGTAATACTTATCCGCGGGGTTGAAACGCATGATGTTTCAATCTACGATGTCGTACAGAACCTCTTCCCGGACAAGTCAAAGGATTTCGTTATAAACATAAACGAGACGGATATTGCGCTTGTTAAGGAAACAAAGCCGGGAATCGATACCAAAACCATCGAAAAGTTGGCTTCCACCATTGCCGATACCGTTTCGGGCGAGTTCTACGCTCAAGTTGTAGTAGGTATAGGTACAACGGTCGATACACTTAAGGATCTTGCCCGTTCCTTTAAAGAGGCTCAAACGGCGCTTGAGGTCGGCAAGGTATTCGATACCGAAAAGACCATTATTTCTTACGATAACTTAGGTATTGCAAGACTAATTTATCAGCTGCCTACCACCCTTTGCGAAACCTTCTTAAAGGAAGTTTTCAAGCGCGGCTCTATTGAAAGCCTCGACCAGGAAACCCTGTTTACAATTCAGCGTTTCTTTGAAAATAACCTCAATGTTTCGGAGACTTCGAGAAAGCTGTTTGTTCACCGCAACACTCTGGTCTACAGACTTGAAAAGATAAAGAAGATAACAGGACTTGACCTGCGTGAGTTTGACCACGCAATCATCTTTAAAGTTGCCATTATGGTTAATAAATACTTAAAGAGCAACCCCATTAAGTATTAATTGAAGGAATGGAACTGTCAGTAAATGGAAGAATTACTCCTTAACCGTGAAGAACCGGCGAATTCCGCGCCGATAATAGAATTCCGCGGCGTTTCAAAAACCTATCCCACCGGTACGCACGCCCTTGAGGATGTTAATATCACAATAAACAACGGCGAGTTTGTTTTCGTAGTCGGTTCGTCGGGTGCGGGCAAAAGTACCTTTATGAAGCTTATTATGCGCGAGGAAAAGGCTAATACGGGAATTATCACCGTAAACGGCTTTAACCTTACCAAAATGCCGCGTAAGCAGGTTCCCATGCTGCGCCGCACTATGGGCATAGTGTTTCAGGATTTCCGCTTAATACCCACCATGAATGTTTTTCAGAATGTTGCGTTTGCAATGCACGTTGTGGGCGCTTCGGGCAGAGACGTTCGCCGCGAGGTTTCAAAGGCGCTTTCAAAGGTGGGGCTTGGCAATAAAGCCCGCTCAATGCCGGCGCAGCTTTCGGGCGGCGAGCAGCAGCGCGTCGGTTTGGCGCGCGCGCTTGTAAACTCACCCGACCTTATTATTGCGGACGAGCCTACGGGTAACGTAGACCCCAATATGTCTTATGAAATAGTATCGTTGCTGACCGAAATTAACAACCGCGGCACAACCGTGCTTATGGTTACGCACGACCACAACCTTGTGCGCGATTTCCACCACCGCGTTATTATGCTTGACGGCGGAAGAATTGTAGCAGATAATGCCGGGGGTGATTTCTGATGAAAATGGGAAGTATGAAATACCTCGTCGGTGAGGGAGTCAAAAACACATGGGTCAACCGCCTTATGTCTTTGGCTTCGGTCGGCGTTTTGGTTGCCTGCATGGTTATAATAGGGCTTGCAATCCTTATTTCCGAAAATGTGAATAAAGCAGTAGGAAATTTGGAGCAGCAAAACGTTGTAATGGCATATATGAAGGATTACAGCTGGGCGCTTTACGGGGATAAGGATGCTTCGTCCGATACATCCTCTGCCGACAGCTCCGCAGCAGCTGCGTCTTCGGGGGCAGCTTCATCCGCTGCGAGCAGCTCGGAAAATACTTCAAGCGAGGAAAAAGCCGATGAAAACGGCATAAAGCAGAGCGATTATATTGTTCACAGCGAAGAAGAAGCGAAAGCGCTTTGCGATGAAATAGCAAAGCTCGATAACGTGGCATCGGTTACCTATGTTTCTCCGGATGAGGCGCTTGAAAGCGTTAAAAAGTCAATGCTTGAAGGGCAGGAAAGCTATTTTTCGTTCCTTGATGAGAAAAACGGCAACCCGATGTCGGGCGCGGCAAAAATTCAGATGAAGGATATGTCCCGCTTTGATGAAACGCTTGAGCAGGTGAAAAAAATTGACGGTATAAGCGCTGTACAGTCGCAGAGCGACCTTGCGGAAAAAATTACCGCCATTAAAAAGGGAATAGGTATTGCGGGCTTTTGGATAATCGCAATACTTATGGTTATAGCGCTTGTTATAGTTTCCAACACAATAAGGGTTACCATGTATAACCGCAAGCTGGAAATCAGCATTATGAAGGCGGTGGGCGCTACCGATTCGTTTGTAAGAATACCTTTTGTAGTTGAGGGTATGTTAATAGGCGTGGTTTCCGCGCTTATAGCGGAGGGGCTTCTGTACTTCTGCTACCGCGTGGCGACCGAAACGATTATAGGCACGCTCGGAACAAGTGATATTGTGCATTATTCCGATGTGGCAGGCTGGCTTTTGCTTGTATTCATTGGCATAGGTATTTTCGCGGGTGTTCTCGGCAGTGTTATTATGATAAGCAAATATCTTCGTCACGAGGGCAGCGAATTCTCGGCGATTTAGGAGGAAAAATGAAAGCAAGGCTCTTTAAAATTTTATCGTTTTTAACCTCACTGGCAATACTGGTTTCCGTTGTCGGCATTACTCCCGTTTCGGCAAGCGAGCAGTCAATACGCAATGAAATAGCGCAATTGCAGAAGCAGCAAAGGGATCAGCAGGCTAAAATTGACTCGCTTAAAAAGGACGCGAGCAAGCAAAAGGAATTGCAGAACGCAATTCAGCAGAAAATGGCGCTTGTTCAGCAGGAAATTGACGCCTGCAACCGTCAGATAACCGAAATCAATTCAAAAATTGCGGCAAACAAGGCGGAAATTGAAAAGAAAAATACCGAAATTGACAATAACAAGCTTGCCTTTAAAAAGCGTTTGCGCGCGATTTATATGAGCAATACAGGCAGTCAGGTTCAGGTGCTTTTGGGCGCGGACGATTTTTCACAGTTTTTGGAGCTTTCACAGCTTACCGCAAGCGTATCTGCCAGGGATAAAAAGATGATTGAAGAAATTGTTGCGGCGGTAAAGGTGCTTGAAGAAAAGCAAAAGGAAAACAACAAGCTGCTTGAAGACCAAATGACGGTTAAAAGCTCAATTTCCAAAAAGCAACAGGAGCTAAAGGCTCAAAGTGATGAAATTCAGTCGGTTATTTCAAAAATAAACAGCGATACAAAGGATGCTCAGGCCGATAAGAAAGCAACAGAGAACGCGATAAAAGCAAAAGAAGCTGAGCTTGCACCTTTTTTGAAAAATGCCTCAAATACAAACATTGTATATGACGGAGGTCAATTTCTTTGGCCGACGACAGTAACAACGATTTCCTCGGGTTGGGGAGAACGATGGGGTACCATGCATCGCGGCGTTGATATATCCAACGGCACATTTGGTAATCCTATCTATGCAATTGCGGATGGCACGGTTGAATATACAATTAACACTTGTCCGCATAACTGGCGGAAAAACTCAAGCTGCGGTTGCGGCGGCGGCTACGGAAGATATGCCATTATAAATCACGGCAAGGGTTCCGACGGTGTAGTTTACAAGTCACTTTACGGTCATATGTCCAGCGTGGTGGTTTCTGTGGGTCAATCGGTTAAAAAAGGACAAATTATAGGATATATGGGTTGTACGGGACATTCCACCGGTCCGCATTTGCATTTGGAAATATGGACAAATGGTTACCGCGGTGATCCTATGAGATTCTATACAAGAGTAAAATAATTTTTCAGCCGTCACCGGCTTATCGGTTTTCCGGTAGGTGGCGGCTTTTAAGTTTTCGGGAGGCGTGCAATTATTAAGGCAAATAAAACGGTGTTCAGAATAATCACGGCGGCGGCGCTGGTTTTATGGATGGCGCTTATATTCCTTTTATCCTCCCAAAACGCCGCGGTATCATCGGGGACGAGCGGGAATGTAATAAGGCTTATCGCAGGAATTTTTCGCCCCGGCTTTGGTAGCCTGCCTGCGGCGGAGCAAGCGGAAATTGTTGCGTCTTTGCAATTTTTGGCCAGAAAATCGGCGCATTTCTGCTTATATATGATTTTAGGCGTTTTAAGCTTTCTTACATTCATCAGCTATGAAAAATTGCTTTTCGCTATGCGGCTCACAACAAGCTGCACGGTTTGCCTTTTATACGCCGCAAGCGATGAAATTCATCAGCTTTTCATACCCGGCAGAAGCGGCGAGGTGCGCGATGTTATGATAGATTTTTCGGGCGCGGTGCTGGGAATTGCCTTATCAATGCTTGTTTTCCTTTTGATTTGCAGGATAAAAAAGAAAAGGACTGAAAAAAATGAAGAACGAAAAATTCGGAATTAAATATTTCTACACGGGTCTTACGGCGTTTTTGGTAATTGCCGCCTGCGTTGTGTTTTTCTTTCTTATGTACCGTTTGCCCGGTATTTTCGCTTTTCTTAAAAAGCTGCTGGGAGTAATAGAGCCGGTTATAATCGGGTTTATAATCGCATACCTTGTAAACCCCATTGCAAACGCTATTAACGGCGGGCTTTTAAAGCTTTCAAAGAAAAATATTAAGCTGCAAAACAATATTTACAAGAGGGTTGCGCGCGGCGTCAGCGTTTTCGGCGCATTGGCGGCATTTACCGCCGTATTGATTTTGATATTCTATATGATAGTGCCGCAGTTTATTGACAGTATTTCAAGCATGGTAAAGGTTTTGCCGGGTCAGCTTGAAGACTTTGCACAAAGGGTCAGCACCGAATTTGAGAGAAACAGCGATTTGCAAAAGGTTTTAATGTCGGTTTATGAGTACGAGAAAAAGTGGCTGCAAAATGATTTTACCGCTTATGTAAACTCCATGGCGGCGTATTTCGCAAGCGGAGTTTGGAGCGTTGTAAACTTTATTAAAAACTTTGCGGTGGGATATATTTTCGCGCTTTACATACTTTATAATAAGGCGCTTTTAATGCGGCAGTTCAGAAAAATAATGTTCGCCTGCATTAAAAACAGCGTTGTTGAGCGCATTTTGCGCACGGGCAAAAGGGTTCACAGCATTTTCAGCGGCTTTATTTACGGCAAGCTGCTCGATTCCGCCATCATAGGCGTACTGTGCTTTATAGGCGTTACAATTTTCAAAATGCCGTATCCAATGCTTGTAGCGGTTACGGTGGGAGTTACCAATGTTATACCCGTTTTCGGGCCGTACCTCGGCGGCATACCCTGCGCGGCGCTGATACTCTTGACCGACACTATGAAGGGCGTTTATTTTATAATATTCATAATTTGCCTGCAAGCGTTTGACGGCAATTTCTTAGGACCGAAAATTTTGGGCAACTCAACGGGGCTTTCTGCTTTTTGGGTGGTTTTCGCCATTGTTGTGGGCGGCGGAATGTTCGGCGTGCCCGGAATGGTGATAGGCGTGCCGGCGTTCGCGGTTATTTATTACCTGACCGAAAGCTTTGTTAATTACCGTGTAAAGAAAAAGAACCTGCCGCTTGAAAACGAGTTTTACGACGCAAAGGTTGTTGAAAAGCTAAAGCCCGAAATTGCCGATTTACGCGAGCAGATTCCCCTTGAGGAAGAGGACACCGAATAATTGGAGAGTGAGTTTTAATGAGAAAAAAGCTTTTGCTTGAACAAAATATACAGCTTTTCGATAGGCTTACCGCCGCCGAGGGCGAAATTAAAAGGCTGAAAAACGAGCTTGAAGAAGAAAAACGCAGGGCTGCGGCACTTAAAGAGGAAAACGCGCGCCTTACCGAAAACAAGGGCTCGACTGCCGCACCACTTAAAATACTTGAATCAAAGGTTATAAAACAGGCGGGAATAACGCCCGATACGGATTACGGTGCGGCGGTTATAGGCAAAACGGTGGTTGCGGCAGCGAAATACTGCGAGCAGCTTAAAACCCGCGATAACGCAAAGGAGCTTATAAACCTTATTTTGGGCAGAACCGAGGTTGCAAAGGCGGAAATACTTAATATTGTAACATCCGATAACGTAGCCGAGGAAAAACGGCGTCTGATAGACGAGCAGTTAGCCTTGGCAGAGGATTATTTTGCAAGCGTTACGGCGCAAACGGAATAAAAAGCATATAATATATAATGCGGAATTCGGAATTCGTAATGCGGAATATGTCTACGGTCTAATGTCTGACATCTAATATCTAATTTTGAGGTGACAATTTTGTTTAAAGAAATAAATGCGAAAGATATTAAGGATAATTTTATTAAAACCATTGCCGACGAATGGGCGCTTATATCTGCCGGTACGAAAGATAAATATAATATGATGACCGCTTCTTGGGGTTTTGCGGGTGAAATGTGGGGGTACGACTGCGTTGCCGCGGTTATCCGCCCGCAGCGCTACACAATGGAGCTTGTGAATAAAAATGATTATTTCACACTCAGCTTTTACGGCGATAACAAGGCGATACACAAGGTTTGCGGTTCAAAATCGGGGCGCGATACCGATAAAACCGCCGAAACGGGGCTGACCCCCGCGTTTGACGGCGGTGCGGTGTATTTTAATGAGGCAAGGCTCGTAATAATCTGCAAAAAGCTGTATGTTCAGCAGATGAAGGAGGAGTGCTTTACCGATAAAGAGCCGCTGCGCTGGTACGATAACGATCTGCACAATATAGTAATAGGAAAAATTGAAAAGGTAT
>URNB01000052.1 GCA_900549055.1 uncultured Oscillospiraceae bacterium | reverse complement strand
TGGCAAAGCGCGAGCTTTACAAGCTTTCGGGGCACTGGGATCACTATCTTGACGGTATGTTTGTTTTGGGCGACCCGAACGACGAAACCAAAGAGTGCTTTGCGCTGCGCCCGATGACCTGCCCGTTCCAGTATCAGGCATATTTAAACCGCGCGCGCTCCTACCGCGATCTGCCGCTGCGCTATAACGAGACCTCTACCCTCTTCCGCAACGAGGACAGCGGCGAAATGCACGGCCTTATAAGAGTCCGCCAGTTCACAATTTCCGAGGGTCACTTAATGTGCACCCCCGAACAATTGGAGCAGGAGTTCCGCGGCTGTCTGGAGCTTGCGATTTATATGCTTAAAACCTTGGGACTTTATGAGGATGTATCCTACCGTTTCTCACAGTGGGATCCCAATGACCGCGATAAATATATAGGCACACCCGAGCAGTGGGATGAAGCGCAGGGAGTTATGAAAAAGATACTCGACCACCTGGAAATCCCCTATAAAATAGGTATAGGCGAGGCGGCGTTCTACGGGCCGAAGCTCGATATTCAGATAAAGAACGTTTACGGTAAGGAAGATACGCTCATCACCATTCAGATAGACCAGATGCTCGCAGAGAAGTTCGGTATGGAATATGTCGACCGCGACGGCGTGAAGAAAAACCCCTATATTATTCACCGTACCTCAATAGGCTGCTACGAAAGAACCCTCGCGCTGCTTATTGAAAAGTACGCGGGCGCATTCCCGATGTGGTTAGCCCCGGTTCAGGTAAAGCTTTTGACCATTGCCGACCGCCACTGCGACTATGCTTATGATATCAAGCGCCGCCTTGAAGAAAACGGTATTCGTGCAGAGGTTGACGACCGCAACGAGAAGATAGGCTATAAGATTCGCGAAGCAAGGCTGCAAAAGGTACCGTATATGCTTATAATCGGCGATAACGAGGCGGAAAACGGCACGCTTTCGGTCAGAGAGCGCGGCGAAAACGGCGACCTCGGCTCTATGTCGGCGGATGAATTTATAGAACGCGCGGTTTCGGAGGATAAAAGCCGCATAATAAAATAACTAATCGTGTCGAAAAAATCGGCACGCTCCCCTACGGGAATGCCGTTCACTCTAAAATCACAGATTTTCGGACTGCACTCCTCACTCTTGCGGTGCCCGGCGAAAAACTTCCTTGCAGTTTCGTTTTTCTGCCGACCGCAGCGCCATAGCACCCTCCTTTTATCCGCCGCAGCAGGCGGCAGTCGGTTGTTATGCTCCGTGGGCACTCCAATCCAGTGCCCTTGAAAAACCGCTCATCCGGCGGTTTTTCGCTTATTAAGGTGTTTTTCCGCCGCACATGTCACCGAAAAAACGAAAAATGCGGCGTAAACGCCGCAAAAACAATTTTTTAAATTCAGTGACAGACTGAAAACCGCTGAATAAGCGGTTTTTCGCTTAAAGAGTGCTTATAAGCGAAGCCGAAAAGTCACCGAAATTTTACAATTTTCCGCTGTTGTAATTTTAACTTAAATGTTATATAATAATTTGATAGTAATTTGCGGAGGACAGAAAAATCAATGGAGTTACAAAACACCGCAACGGAGTTGTTTTTAGGAATAGACATAGGCTCTACCACGGCAAAAATAGTTTTGAGAAACGGGGACAAGATACTGCTTGAACGCTACGAGCGCCATTTTTCGCAGGTGCGCGAAAAAACGGCGGAGCTTTTGCGCCTTGTAAAGGAAATTGCAGGCGATAAAGCGGTAAAGGCGGCAATATCGGGCTCGGCAGGCTTAGGGCTTGCAGAGGCGGCGCATATACCGTTTGTGCAGGAGGTTTTCGCCACGGCACAGGTGGTAAAACTGCGCGAACCCGATACCTCGTGCGTTATAGAACTGGGCGGCGAGGACGCGAAGATAATTTTCTTTAAGGGCGGCATAGACGAGCGGATGAACGGCAGCTGCGCGGGCGGCACGGGTGCGTTTATTGATCAAATGGCAACGCTGCTCAACATAACGGTTGACGAGCTTGATAAATTGAGCCTTAACGCGGGCAGGCTTTACCCCATAGCCTCACGCTGCGGTGTTTTTGCAAAGACGGATATTCAGCCCCTCTTAAACCAAGGCGCGCGTAAAGAGGATGTTGCGGCAAGTATTTATCAAGCAGTAGTAAACCAGACCATAGCGGGACTGGCGCAGGGCAGAAAAATTGACGGCAAGGTGTTATTTTTAGGCGGCCCGCTTTATTATTGCAAGGGCTTGGGGCAAAGGTTTAAGGAAACCCTTGAATTGGACGATGAGCACGCGGTATTCCCTGAATACGCGCGGTTTGCGGTGGCGCTCGGCGCTTCTTACTATGCAGAGCAGCAGCCCGAAGTATTTACTGCCGATAAGCTTTTAAGCCTTGTTGAAAACGCGGCAAGCGTGTCATCGGGCAAGGGGCGGTTAAAGCCGCTTTTCAGAAATGAAGATGAATACAACGAGTTTAAACAGCGCCATGCCGAATCATCGGTTAAAAACGCGGATATTGAAAAATACAGCGGCAAAGCATACCTCGGTATAGACTGCGGCTCTACCACCACAAAGCTGTGCCTGCTTGATGAAAATGACGAGATACTCTATTCGTACTACGCTTCCAACCAAGGCAACCCCGTTGAAATTGTGCGCGAGCAGCTGACCGAAATTTACAAAAAATGCGGCGACCGCGTAACTATTGCCGGCTCGGCGGTAACGGGCTACGGCGAGGAGCTTATAAAGCATGCCTTTTCAGTTGATTTGGGGCTTGTTGAAACCATAGCGCACTACACAGCTGCAAAGTATTTCGAGCCGGATGTCGGCTTTATACTCGATATCGGCGGGCAGGATATTAAGTGCTTTAAAATACGCAACGGCGCTATTGACAGCATAATGTTAAATGAAGCGTGCTCCTCGGGCTGCGGCTCGTTTCTTGAAACCTTTGCAAAGGCTATGGGCTACACAATAGCCGATTTTGCCGCAAAGGGATTAGAGGGAAAAGCGCCGGTTGACCTCGGCAGCCGCTGCACGGTGTTTATGAATTCATCGGTTAAGCAATCGCAAAAGGACGGCGCAACGGTTGAGGATATATCGGCAGGGCTTTCGATAAGTGTTGTTAAAAACGCGCTTTACAAGGTTATTCGCGCATCTTCCGCCGCGGAATTAGGCGAAAAAATAGTGGTTCAGGGCGGCACGTTTTATAACGACGCGGTTTTGCGCGCCTTTGAAAGAGAAATAGGACATAACGTTATACGCCCCTCAATAGCAGGGCTTATGGGGGCTTACGGCGCGGCGCTTTATTCTAAAAAATGTGAAAAATCGGGTATTATTTCGCCCGAGGCTTTAAAAACCTTTACACACACGGCAAAGTCGGCGGTATGTCAGGGCTGCACCAATCATTGCAGGCTTACGGTGAACTCATTCGGCGACGGTAAGAAGTTTATTTCCGGCAACCAGTGCGAAAAGGGACTGGGTAAAGCGACTGCGGGCGAGCAGCTGCCGAACCTTTATGAATTTAAGCGGAATTACCTTACAAGCCTTAAATCGGAAGAGGGAAAACGCGGAACGGTGGGTATGCCGCTGGCTCTTGGTATGTACGAGCTTTTACCGCTTTGGCACGCTGTGTTTACAAAGCTCGGCTTTAACGTAAAGGTGTCTCCCATGTCTACCCGCCGAATTTACGAAAAAGGGCAGTTTTCTATTCCCTCGGATACGGCGTGTTACCCCGCAAAGATAATGCACGGGCATATTGAAACGCTGATTTCCGACGGTGTCGACGCGATATTCTACCCCTGCCTTACCTATAATATGGACGAAAAAATGACCGATAATCACTACAACTGCCCCGTTGTAGCCTATTATTCCGAGCTTTTAAACGGCAATGTTGAGGAGCTGAAAAGGGTTAAATTTTTATACCCCTACCTTAATATAAACAGTAAAAAGGAGCTTACAAAGGAGCTTTATAATTACCTCGGCAAATTTTATGAGGGAATTACAAAATCCGAAGTTAGGGCGGCGGTCGAATACGGTCTTGAAAGATACGCCGAATATATGAACGCCGTAAGAGAAGAGGGCGCGCGGGCGCTTAAATTCGCGCGGGAAAACAACAGGCGCATTATGATTTTGGCGGGCAGACCCTACCATATAGACGCGGAAATAGGTCACGGAATTGATAAGCTTGCCAATACCCTCGGGTTTGTTGTGGTGAGCGAGGACAGCGTTTTCCGCCTTGCAGAGCCTTTCACCGTAAAGGTATTAAATCAGTGGACCTACCACGCACGGCTTTACCGCGCGGCGCGCTACGCCGCAGAGCATAAGGACACCGAGCTTGTGCAGCTAGTGTCCTTCGGGTGCGGTGTGGACGCCATTACCACCGACGAGGTGCGTGAAATTTTAGAAAGCCGCGGCAAATTTTACACCCAAATTAAAATTGACGAGATAACCAACCTCGGCGCGGTAAAAATAAGGCTGCGCTCGCTTATAGGCGCGCTTAACGAAAGGAGTGACGGCAGTGGAAGAGCGTAAGTACATACCATTTACAGAGGAAATGCGCAAGGAGTACACAATACTTGTGCCCAATATGCTGCCGCGCCACTTTAAAATATTTTTAAAGATATTTGAAGACTACGGCTACAAAATGGAACTCCTTGAGACCTCGGGACACAGAATTATAGAAACAGGGCTTAAATATGTGCATAACGACACCTGCTATCCAGCAATTTTGGTTATAGGGCAGTTTATTGACGCGCTCAATTCCGGCAAATACGACCCGCACAAAACCGCGCTCATACTTTTTCAAACGGGCGGCGGCTGCCGTGCATCAAACTATATTTTCCTTTTAAGAAAGGCGCTTGAGCGCGCGGGCTACGGCTATATACCCGTTATATCATTAAACCTTGCGGGGCTTGAAAACCACCCCGGTTTTAAGCTCACTTTGCCTATGCTGCATAGGCTGTTTTACGGTATAATTTACGGCGATATGCTTTTAAGCTTGGTAAACCAGTGCAAGCCGTATGAAAAAAACAAGGGTCAGACTGAAAGCTTAGCGAACGAGCTGACGGCGCTGCTTGCAAACAAAATGCAGACAGAGGGTATATCCTTTAAAAAGGTTAAACAAAACTGCAAAATGATACTCTCACGCTTTGCGGAAATACCGCGCGAAAACGAGGAAAAGGTAAAAGTCGGCGTAGTTGGAGAAATATATGTAAAATATTCCCCTCTCGGCAATAATAATCTTGAGCAGTTTTTAATTGACGAGGGTGCAGAGGTCGTAGTGCCGGGACTTTTGGATTTCTTTATGTACTGCATAGTTTCAAATATTTCGGACATTGAGCTTTACGGATTACATAAGATCAGAAAGCCTGTGCTTAATTTCGTATTCGGTTATCTGCAAAAGCAGCAGAACGAAATAATCGAGCTGATGAAAACGGACGGCAATTTCACCCCGCCGACTCCCATTGCGCATACAATGGATCTGATAAAGGATTTTATGGGCTTCGGCACAAAAATGGGCGAGGGCTGGTTATTGCCCGCCGAAATGCTGGAATTAAACGACGAGGGCGTGCACAATATAGTGTGCACGCAGCCCTTCGGCTGCCTGCCGAACCACATATGCGGCAAGGGCATGATGAAGCCGCTTAAGGAGAAAAACCCCGATATGAATATTGTGGCTATTGACTACGATTCGGGCGCGTCAAAGGTAAACCAAGAAAACCGAATAAAGCTTATGCTTGCAAACGCGCGGGCGGATTTAGCCGAGAAAAACCGCGAAAATAATATTAAGACGGAGGAAAAAGCATATGCCAAGGCTTAATATTGTTATGGTGGAGCCCGAAATACCGCAAAATACGGGCAATGTGGCGCGTACCTGCGCCGCTACGGGGACAAGGCTGCACCTTGTAGGACCTATGGGGTTTACAATAGATGATAAAAAGCTGAAACGCGCGGGGCTTGATTACTGGAAATACCTTGATATTACCTATTATGACAGTCTTGCGGATTTTTTTGAAAAGAATGACGGCACTTATTTTTATTTCACCACGAAGGGCAGGCAAACTCATTCGGATGTAAATTACCCCGACAACTGCTACCTTTTATTCGGCAAGGAGACAAAGGGTCTGCCCGAGGAGCTGCTCATAAAAAATCCCGAAAGGTGCGTGCGAATACCCATGCAGGGCGAAATACGCAGTTTAAACCTTTCAAACTCGGTTGCAATCGCGGTTTACGAGGCACTGCGGCAGTGGAATTACCCGGAGCTCAGTAATTTCGGTCAGCTGCACAATTATAAATGGGAAGATCTCGGCTAAATTTTACGGTGCGGGATAAAATAAATATTGAAAAATCAGAAAAATGTGGTAAAATAAAAGTATAATGTTTTACACATATTTGAAAGGATGTTTTTGAATGAACGCTCTTAACAAAAAAACCGTTGACGACATTAACGTAAAGGGTCAAAAGGTTCTTGTTCGCTGCGATTTTAATGTACCGCTTAAAAACGGCGTTATTACCGACGAAAACCGCATAATCGCGGCGCTCCCCACAATCAAAAAGCTTATTGCCGACGGCGGCAGGGTTATTCTCTGCTCACACCTCGGTAAGCCGAAGGGCGAGCCCAAGCCCGAGTTATCTTTAGCTCCCGTTGCAAAGCGCTTATCCGAGCTGCTCGGCAAAGAGGTTGTTTTCGCCGCTGATGATAATGTCGTAGGTGAAAATGCCAAGGCTGCGGTTGCCGCTATGAATGACGGCGATGTAGTTCTGCTTCAGAACACACGCTACCGCGCGGAAGAGACCAAGAACGGTGAAGAGTTCTCAAAGGAGCTCGGTTCCTTGGCTGATATTTTTGTTAACGACGCATTCGGCACCGCTCACAGAGCGCACTGCTCAACCGTCGGCGTTGTTTCCTATGTGAAGGAGGCTGTTGCCGGTTATCTTATCGGTAAGGAGCTTAAATACCTCGGCGACGCTGTTGAAAACCCGGTTCGTCCGTTTGTTACCATTCTCGGCGGCGCAAAGGTTGCCGATAAGCTTTCGGTTATTGAAAACCTGCTTAATAAGGCTGATACCCTTATTATCGGCGGTGGTATGGCTTACACCTTCTTAGCCGCTAAGGGCTACGGCGTTGGTAAGTCGCTGCTCGATACCGAGAAGATCGACTACTGCCGCGATATGCTCAAAAAGGCTGACGAGAAGGGCGTTAAGATTCTTCTGCCGGTTGACTGCAATATAGCCGATCATTTCCCGGATCCGATTGACGCACCGATCGAGGTTAAAACGGTTGACGCCGACAAGATTCCCGCTGATTACGAGGGTCTTGATATAGGACCGAAGACTTCGGAGCTTTTCGCAAACGAAGTGAAGAATGCAAAGACCGTTGTTTGGAACGGACCTATGGGCGTATTTGAGAACCCGACCTTGGCAACAGGCACTATTGCAGTTGCAAAGAGCCTTGCCGAGACCGACGCCGTAACAATTATAGGCGGCGGTGACTCTGCAGCAGCCGTTAACACACTCGGCTACGGCGATAAGATGACCCATATTTCCACAGGCGGCGGCGCTTCTCTTGAATTCCTTGAGGGCAAGGAGCTTCCCGGCATTGCCGCACTTAATGATAAATAATTAACTTTCTTTCAAGGCTTGCCCGGTGCAAGCCTTGAAGTGTGTAATATAAAAGGAGATTTTAAAATGGATAAAGCAAAAAGAGCCGCGGTTATCGCCGGCAACTGGAAAATGAACAAAACACCGGCGGAGAGTACCGCCCTTATAAACAAGATGAAACCGCTTGTAGCCGGCGCTGACTGCAAGGTAGTGCTTTGCGTACCTTTCGTTGATATTGCCGCAGCTGTTGCCGCAGCCGAGGGCTCAAACATTGAAATAGGCGCCGAAAATGTTCACTTTAAGGAAAGCGGAGCTTACACGGGCGAGGTTTCGGCTAAAATGCTGACGGACTGCGGCGTTAAATATGTTGTAGTAGGTCATAGCGAGAGAAGACAGTATTTCGGCGAGACCGATCAGACTGTAAATCTTCGTACACTTGCAGCCGTAAACGCAGGTCTTACCGCCATTGTTTGCGTGGGCGAGACCCTTGAGCAGAGAGAGCTCGGCTACACCGAAACACTGCTTAAATTCCAAACCAAGATGGCGCTTACCAATATTTCAAAGGAGCAGCTTAAGAATATAATTATCGCATACGAGCCTGTTTGGGCTATAGGCACCGGCGTTACAGCTACCGCAGAGCAGGCAGACGAGGGTAACGGCTATGTCCGCGCCGCTGTTGCCGAGGCTTACGGTGAAGAGGCTGCAAACTCTGTTACCATTCAGTACGGCGGCTCTATGAACGCCAAAAACTGCGACGAGCTGGTTGCCAAGACGAATGTTGACGGCGGACTCATCGGCGGCGCTTCATTAAAGGCAGAGGATTTTTCGGTAATCGTTAAGGCGGCAAGCAAATAATTTTTTAGGAGCAAAGCAAATGAAAAAACCCGTTGTTTTAACCATAATGGACGGATTCGGCATAAACCCCGAGACAAAGGGCAACGCCATTAAAGCCGCCAAAACCCCTCGGCTTGATAAAATTTTCGCCGAGTGGCCCACCACGCAGATAGGTGCTTCCGGTATGGATGTAGGTCTGCCGGACGGTCAGATGGGCAACAGCGAAGTAGGTCACACCAATATCGGTGCGGGCAGAATCGTTTATCAGGAGCTGACCCGCATTACAAAATCGATTAAAGACGGCGACTTTTTTGAAAACAGGGCGTTTTTAGACGCGATTGAGAACTGCAAGAAAAACGACAGCGCACTGCACCTAATGGGGCTTTTATCCGACGGCGGCGTTCACAGCCATATTGAGCACCTTTACGGGCTTTTGGAGCTTGCAAAGAAAAACGGTCTTAACCGTGTTTATGTTCATGCCCTGCTTGACGGCCGCGATGTGCCGCCCGCAAGCGCTGCGGATTACATTGACACCTTAAACGCTAAATTAAAGGAAATAGGCGTAGGCAAGCTTGCCACGGTCATGGGCAGATTTTACGGAATGGATCGCGATAACCGCTGGGAACGCGTAGGCAAGGCATATGCCGCGCTGGTTTACGGCGAGGGCATTCAGGCTGACGACGCGGCTGCAGCTGTTCGTAAATCCTACACCGAAATTGACGAAGAAGGCAAGCACATTACAGATGAATTTGTGCTCCCGACCGTAATTTCGGGTACAGAAAGAATAAAAAGCGGCGACAGCGTTATATTCTTCAATTTCCGCCCCGACAGAGCAAGAGAGATAACCCGCACCTTTGTTGACGATGATTTCGCGGGCTTTGAGCGCAAGGGCGGCAGACAAAAGGTATTTTATGTTTGTATGACCCAGTATGATGCATCTATGCCGAACGTTGAGGTTGCGTTTAAGCCTGAGGAGCTTAATAACACCTTAGGTGAGTTTTTGGCAAACAACGGTATGACCCAGCTGCGCATTGCCGAAACCGAAAAGTATGCGCATGTAACCTTCTTCTTCAACGGCGGCAGAGAGGTTAAATTTGACGGAGAGGATAGAATACTGGTATCCTCCCCCAAGGTTGCAACCTACGATTTACAGCCCGAAATGAGCGCAAACGAGGTTTGTGATAAGGTTTGCGCCGCTATTGAATCGGGTAAATACGACGTTGTAATACTCAACTTTGCAAACTGCGATATGGTAGGTCACACCGGCGTGTTTGAGGCGGCTGAAAAGGCGGTTGAAACGGTTGATACCTGCGTTGGCAGAGTAGAGGACAGCACCCTTAAAATGGGCGGCGTAATGCTGCTTACAGCCGACCACGGCAATGCCGACCGTATGCTGGCAGAGGACGGCACTCCATTTACCGCACACACAACAAATCCCGTTCCGTTTGCGGTAATCGGTAAGCAGTGCAAGCTGCGTGAGGGCGGCAGACTCTGCGATATTTCACCGACGATCATTAAGCTTTTGGGTCTTACCCAGCCTAAAGAAATGACCGGAGAATCCATAGTCAAATAATCTTCCGGAATATGCGTTATCCCCGTCAGATTTTTAAGGAATCCGGCGGGGATTTTTTTACATTCGGCAGTGAAGATACTCTAAAATAATGTCTACTGAATAATTGCATTAGCAAATGCAATTATATAAAATCGAGTTAAAATCTCGATTTTATGGGTCAAAACCTTTGTTTTGACCGTCAGTATCCATTGATTGTCGCCTGATTTTAAAAAGAATCAAAATGTGATTCTTTTTAAAGTGCAAGGTTTTTTCGCAAAATTGCGCAAAAACCTTGCACCTGAACAATTCAAAAATTTACACCGACATGCTCGGGTTAAGGTACTTTTGAATTGCTCTGCAGGCATTAAAATACACTGTGCGTACTCAGTACCGTATCCTCCTTTATTTGGTGCAGCATGGTTCTCATGCTTTCAATATGGTCGTAAAACATTGCGTCCTCCTTTTCCGAAGCGAATACAGTAAGAGATGAAAGCTCCAGCTCGATATTATCAATATCGGCGTGATTCACAAAAAAGGAAAGCATTTTCTCCTTTTTATCCCAAAGCTTTTTAAGTCTTTCTATCTCCTCCTCGGCGTTTCTTCCGCTTCTGTATTCGGCTTCGCATTTATCTGCCAATCGGTCGGCTTCGGCACAGCTGTCGTTAATATATTTAATGCTTCCGAAATAGGAAATAAGCACCACAGCCAAGAGTATTGCGGCGGGTATCAATCGTTTCATCTCTCGTCCCTCCGCTTTATAATATTGTGATTGCCTTCCCTGTCCATCGTCATAAGGAATACATCCGAAATATTATCCCCCTTAAGCTTTTTGCGGATATCCTTTTCATCGGCCCCTACAAAGTCAAGAGATTCCTTAACTATTTTTCCATCGCTTATAACCGGCAGCTGCAGCAGCGCCTTTTTCTTTTCTATCTTCAAATCGGCGACCGTGGCGGGCTGTTCGGCGGATTTCAGCAGTACGCTTAAATTGCCGTTGACCTCAAGCACCGCAAACGCCACTGTGGATATATCGAAAACATCCTGACCGCGCAGCAGCTCCACAAGGTCAAGCACCGTCATTCTGACACTTTTCATCATCTGCTGATCTATGACACCATTTTTAATTATGACTGCGGATTTTCCGTTCATTATCTTGCGCATAAATCTGCTCTTCATAGACAAAACTGAAATCATGATTTCCAGTATCACAAGCACAAAAATGGCAACCAAGCCGTTTAAGATAGGTTGAGTGGTGTCCTGAAGCGGAATGGCGGCTGTTTCGGAAATAAGCAGAGTGACAACAAGCTCGTTCGGCTGCATCTCCCCTATCTGCCGCTTTCCCATGAGCCTTATTCCCAGGGTCACGAAAATATAAAGAATAATTGTGCGCATAATTGTTATTATCATCTGATCACCGGAAATATTATTACCGACAATCCACTGTTAATACCGATTACGACAAATTTAAAATTTACACCCGATTCCGGCAGGCTCTGCTGCAGCTCGCACCCTTTTTTCGACATTTCGCGCGCTTTCCGTTTTTTTGCAATTATTTATTGTAGAATAAATATAGGTATGTTATTATTGTAACAGGGTGATTTACATGAAAAGGCTTTCAGCTTTATTCGCGGCTTTATTAGTGATTTCGGCTCTTGCCGCGTGCCGAACAAATAAAGAAACCGACAGAATATCCCAGTCCTCAGTGCCCGTTAAGAGCACAGTGAGTGATACTTCAAGCGATTCCCTAACTGCTGCGGGTGCTGCTTCCGAAGCTTCGTCGGAGCAGACGGAATCTGCAGAGTCTTCAGAGCCGCCAAAGCATGAAATCGTCCATGTAGACGGAATCAAGCTCAGTGCATATGAAAGAACGCTTACTGTGGGCGACAGATTTATGCCTATCGTAACCATGTCCCCCGTCAACGCCTCAAACAAGGCGGAAAAATGGGAATCGAGCAATACCGCGGTTGCTACAGTCAACAATTATGGAAATATAACCGCCAAAAGCGCGGGAAGCTGCGTCGTTACCGTCACCTCGGTCGATAATCCCGATATAAAAGCAGAATTTAAAGTGACCGTTAATGAGCCCGTAAAGGTCGAAATGACATATATGGACGGAATACTCATAGTCAACAAGACCTATCCTCTGCCGCAGAATTACAACCCCGGTGTAAACCCCGAGGCTAAAGCCGCACTCGATAAGATGTTTGCCGCCGCAAAGGCGGAGCAAAACCTTAAAATGTGGGTCTGCTCGGGCTTCAGAAGCTACACCGTTCAGAAAAACCTTTATAACAGCTATGTAAGGCGCGACGGTGCAAAGGCGGCGGACAGGTATTCCGCCCGCCCCGGATATTCCGAGCATCAGACAGGTCTTGCGTTTGATATCAATTATGCCGACTACCGATTCAAAAACACAGCAGAAGCAAAATGGCTTGCCGCCAACGCTTATAAGTACGGATTTATTCTGCGCTACCCCGAGGGTAAGGAGTCTATTACCGGATATATGTACGAGCCGTGGCATTACAGATATGTCGGAGTCGAAAGCGCCAAAAAAATATTTGACAGCGGCTTAACGCTTGAGGAATATTTTGGCATAACCTCCTCCTACGGTGGCTGATTGTATTTTATAATTAAAAAACGTAAATTCTCAAAGTAAATGCAACAGTACGAAAAGGTTGCATTTATCGTGAAAAATAAAGGAAGAACAAACCGCAGCCGGCGCTCAGATGGCGTAGATTCGGTCCAGTTCTTCGTCAAACAGCTCCTCCGGTGTCCGGTAGCCCAGGATTTTTCTCGGCAGCGTATTGGCCCAATCGGCCATGTAAGCAATGTCTTCTATCGAGTACCCTGCCATACTGACACCCTTGGGAATGAATCTGCGCAGCAGTCTGTTGTGGCATTCATTTATGCCCTTTTCCCAGGATGAATACGGATGGGTAAAGTAAACACTGGTGCCTTGGGATGCCAATTCTGCCAGCCTTGCAAATTCAGATCCATTATCTCCGGTAACACTCTTGAAAACAGTAGATGCCTTAATTCCAAAGTAGTCCATAATGCTTTGAATTGCCTCTTGAACCGCGTCAGCCGTGTGATTAGCTGCCTTGATCCAGATGGAATTACGAGTTTTTCTTTCTGTCATCGTTACGGTGCAGGGCTCATCCTCATATTTGCTGCCCAAGACGGTATCCACTTCCCAGTGACCAAATTTCTCCCGCAATTCCACGCTTTCAGGGCGCAATTCAATGCTGTCGCCAAGAACCCGCTTGTGTTTTCGCACTTTTTCCTTCTTTGTGTTGCGTTTTAACTTCTCTGGCAGATCAATGTTTTTGATCCCGATCAACCCATTGTCCACATAGTTGTATAGGGTTTTGGTACAAACTATCTGCCCTCGATGGAACTTTCCGGATTTAAGTGCTTTTCCAACACTGGCGTCCAGTGACCAACCCTTGGCGAACCATTCTTCCACATAGTTGATGAAGGAATAAACTTCCAACCGCTTGTACTGTCGGCGGCTGTTGCGGCGGTTATCTTTGTATTGCTGCTCTCCGGCCTTCGCTTTGTATCGAGCAACCTT
>URNB01000051.1 GCA_900549055.1 uncultured Oscillospiraceae bacterium | reverse complement strand
GCGCGCCAAGAGCCCGAATCGTAATAGCTTTGGGTTCTGTACCAGTTTGTTATAATCCAAACCGAGCGCTTTATTTCCCCCAACTCACCGCTCTTTACAATTTCGCGTGCCTTGCGGAAAAGCCCGTTTGTGCGCTGATTTAACATTATTGCGAATACCTTGCCGCTTTTTTCAGCCGCCGCACATAAATCCTCGGCTGCCGAAACGGTAATATCAAGAGGCTTTTCAACAAGCATATGCTTGCCGTATTTAAAGGCTTCAATTGCAATTTTCGCATGCAGCGGGTGCGGCACGGCTATTATAACCGCATTTGTATCCGAATTTTTTAAAAGGTCGGTATAATCCTCAAATACTCTCAAAGCAGGATACGTGTTCCTTGCCGCATTAAGCTTTTCGGTATCAATATCGCAAACAGCGGTAACCGTCATATCCGGAATATTACCGCCCGTAATCATACGCAAATGAGCAGAGCCCATATTCCCGATGCCGATAATTCCTACCTTTACCCCGTTCATAATAAGCCCTGCTCTCTTAACCTTTTATTTGCTTCCCGCGTATGTGCTGCTTGTATCCGCAACCACTTCTTTAACGTCTGTTTTGCGTTTTGAGGTTGCTGCGCGCTTCATAAGCTCAGTATAATACAAATCCTCGTCAAACGGAAGAGTTATTTCCCTGCCGAGCCAAGAGGATAGGTGCATTGCGTTTGAAAGGGTAAGCCCGTTTATGCCCTCTTCTCCGCCTGCTATAAGCGGTTCGCCGCGAAGTATTGCGCCGCCCCACGCGTTTATAACGCCCTTGTGCTGGGGATTTTCACCGTCAAGCTGAGGGTCAACCTCGTGCGCGCCTACCATTCCAAACGGATTGGTATTTGTTTTTGAAAACTCCTGCTCTGTCATATCGTATTCAAGCACGGTAAGGCGGTCGCCCTCTGCCACCATTTTAGCCTTGTCAAGCTGAATTTCAAAGCGGTTTGTACCGTGCGCATCGCCTGTTGAGGTAATAAACACGCCCGTTGCGCCGTTTTCATACTCAACATAGGTGGTAACGTCGTCCTCAACCTCGATATTGTGCCACATTCCGTAATGCAGATGCGCCTCCACCTTTTTCGGCATACCGCATATCCACTGCCATAAATCAAGCTGATGGGGGCACTGGTTTAAAAGCACTCCTCCGCCCTCGCCCGACCATGTGGCGCGCCAATCGCCCGAATCGTAATATGCCTGCGGGCGATACCAGTTTGTTATTATCCAGTTGGTGCGGCGGATATTTCCGTACACACCGCTTTGCACAAGCTCCCGCATTTTGCGGTAAATGCAGTTTGTACGCTGATTAAACATCATACCGAAAACAACGTCGGGGTGCTTTTTCGCCTCCTCGTTCATTTCGCGCACCTGCTTTGTATAAACACCTGCGGGCTTTTCCACCATAACGTGTATTCCGCGTTTCATACACTCAATTGCGTATTTCGGATGATCATAGTGCGGCACACAAACCATACAGGCGTTTATAAACCCGCTGTCAAGCATTTCTTCTGCTGTTTCAAAGCAATGAATATCGGGCGACAGCTCACTTTTTGCCCATTCAAGTCTTTGCGGTTTAATATCCGCCACGGCAACAAGCTCAAAATCGGGGCATTCCCCGCCGACAATATTCTTTGCGTGGGAAGAACCCATGTTGCCTACACCTATAATTCCCAGTTTGATTTTTTCACTCATGACCGTTCTCCCTTATATCAAAATTTCGCGCAGAGCGCTTACCGCCGCGGAGAACGCCTCTTTGGCGGTAGCGTATTTGTAAACCTCGCCGATAACGCTTTTATCGTCCTCTTTTTCAAGGTCTTTCAGTCCCGCAAATACTGTAAGGTGCGGTTCTACCGTTACACTGTTGCCGCCGAGCTTTTTAAAATCATCCAGAATATATTTAACATTACCTATTCCCTTGCCTGCGGGAACAACGCTGCCGTCCGCAAGCGCGTCCTTAATATGCAGATACTTAATGTAAGGCTTTATCATTTTCCACGCCTTTAGGGTGTCAACCTCGCACTGAACGTAATTCGCGGGGTCAAATATCGCTTTCATTTCAGGGAGCGCCTTATGAATTTCAAGGCAGCGCTCGGGTATATCGCCGTAAATTCCCTTTTCGTTTTCGTGGCAAAGGGTTATGCCGCTGCCCTTTGCAATTTCGCAAAAAGTGCCTAAACGCTCTATTACCTTATCCTTATAGCTATCGCGGTTTTCAGACGGTGTAAAGAAAGAAAACAACCTTATATTTTCAGCGCCTAAAATATCGGCTAATTCAAGCGTGCGCTTGAATTTTTCGGTATGAAGTGTAAAATCGTCCTTTTCTATATCAATTTTGCCTATCGGCGAGCCGATCGTCCACACTCGAAGGCAGGCATTGTCGAGCTTTTTCCGCACTTCTTTTGCCTTGCTGTCGGATATTTCGGCAATATTCACGCTGTCAACGTTTCTTATTTCAAGCCCGTCAACCCCGTTTTCCTTCATTGCCTTTATCTGTTCGTCTATAATCGGACTTGCCTCGTCTGCAAATGCGTAAATTTTCATTTCTTATACCCCCGAATAAGCCGAGAAACCGCCGTCTATCGGTATAGTTACTCCCGTTACAAAGCCTGCCTTGCTTTCATCAAGCAGCCATTCAACCGCTCCTAAAAGCTCCTCTGCCTCGCCGAATCTGCCCATAGGCGTTGAACGAAGTATTTTGTCGGTTCTCGGCGTTGCGGTGCCGTCCTCGTTAAATAACAGCGCGCGGTTTTGGTTTGTAACAAAAAATCCCGGAGCTATGGCGTTTACGCGTATATTCTCCTTTGCAAAATGCACCGCAAGCCATTCCGTAAAGTTTGTAACCGCCGCCTTTGCCGCAGAGTACGCGGGTATTTTGGTAAGCGGGCGGTATGCGTTCATTGAGGAAATATTAAGCACCGAGCAGCCCTTTCTGCCTATCATATCCGCCATAAATACCTGGCTCGGCAAAAGCACGCCCTTAATATTAAGGTCAAACACAAAGTCAAAGCCTTTTTCGTCAATGTTGAAGAATGTTAAGAAATCGCTTGCCTGCTCATCGCCCTTTTCGTATTCCTCGTGCGCCGTGGTGCATTTCGGGTTATTTCCGCCCGCTCCGTTTATAAGTATATCGCATTTTCCGAGGTCTTCAAGCACCTTGCCGTGTACTTCCTCTATATTTGCCTTATCAAGCACGTTGCACTTATAGGCTTTGGCTACTCCGCCCGCCGCAGTAATTTTATCGGCTACCCTTTGCGCCGCCTCTTCGTTTAAATCAAGCAGCGCCGCCTTATTGCCCTTGCCTGCCAAAAACTCGGCAAAGCCCGAGCATAACACGCCGCCCGCGCCTGTTATTACAATTACCTTTTCCATTATTTTTTCTCCTTTTCTGCGGCCTCAAAAAGTCCGTTTATATATGCAGCGCCGAGCGCCCTGTCAAAAAGCCCGTAGCCCGGTTTTCCGCTCTCTCCCCATATCATTCTGCCGTGGTCGGGGCGGACGTATCCGTCAAAGCCCGTATCTACCAGCGCCTTTACTGTTTCGTACATATCAAGACTGCCGTCTTTCGATAAATGCCCGCGTTCTTCAAAGCTGCCGTCCTCTAGCAGCTTTACCTGTCGGATATGCATAAATGCAATCCTGCCCATTTTGCTGTATTTGCGAACCATTTTCGGAATATCGTTAAACGCCGCACAGCCGAGACTGCCCGTGCAGAAGCAAAGGCTGTTTGCGGGACTGTCAACTATTTTTAACATTCGGTCAATATTCCGCTCGTTTGTTATAATTCTCGGAATACCGAAGATAGGGTACGGCGGATCGTCAGGGTGTATCGCCATGGTAACTCCGCAGTCTTCCGCCACGGGAATAATCTTTTTAAGGAATTTTTCAAGGTTGTGCCACAGCCCCTCCTCGCCTAAAGCGGAGTAGGCTTTTATTAAATCGCGCACCTCTGCCTGAGTGTAGCTTGCGTCCCAGCCGGGCAGGTGTATATCGTCTTTAAGCGGGTCAAGGCTTTTAAGCTGATCCATATACATGACAAGGCTTGTTGAGCCGTCTGCCGCCTCTTTGTCAAGCTGGGTCCTTGTCCAGTCGAACACCGGCATGAAATTATATGTAATGCACTTTACGCCGTATTTCGCGCAGCGGCGAATGTTCTCGCAGTAAACCTCGGTATATTCTTCCGCCTTTTCGGTGCCGAGCTTTATTTCCTCTGGCACGGGCACTGACTCTACAATATCAAATATAAGCCCGTTTTCCTCTGCCTGCTCCTTTAATTTTTCAAGGCTCTCTTCAGGCCAAACCTTGCCCGGCTTTACATCGTAAACCGCGGTTACTACCGAGCGCATATTCGGTATCTGCCTTATATATTTAAGCGGTATCGGGTCGGTTTCCCCGTACCACCTGAAGGACATTTTCATTGCTCTGTCAGCTCCTTTATATTGTAATAACTGATTTTTTCGGCAAGCCTTACGGCGCTTTCCTTATCATATTCTCCGCCGTTTACCCACTCGCCCAAAATATCCGCCGCAATTCTGCGGAAATAATCATGCCGCGCGTAAGAAAGAAAGCTGCGCGAATCGGTAAGCATACCGAGGAATGAGCCGAGTGATGAATTTTCGGCTGTAATTTCCATTTCCTCGCGTATACCGCGCTTGTGGTCGCAGAACCACCAAGCCGCGCCGCAGCGCACGTTCGGGAACGCCCCCGCAATAGATGCTATCTGCGCCGCGTTCGAGGGATTAAGAGTGTAAATAACCGTTTGCGGCATACCGCAGGTTTTATTTATTGCGTCAAGCATATGTATAAGCGCCGTGCCGCTTATTTCGTCTCCCACGCAGTCTACGCCGCAATCCGCACCCAAGGCGGCGAACAAATTGCTGTTTGCGTTGCGGTAAACGGCTAAGTGCATTTGCATAACAAGGTTTCGTTTTTTATATTCCGCCGCCAAGAAAAGGTACATATTACCTATAAACCCTAAATATTCGGCATCGGAAATTTCTGCGCCCGCAAGCGCCTTTTTAAATGTACCGTCCGCCAACGCGTTATCCGCAATTCTGTCGGGGAAATAGGGAATACCCACATCGGTAAAGCGGCAGCCGTTAAGGCAGAAGAAATCAAGTCTTTTAATAACCGCGGCTTTAAGACCTTCAAGGTCTGTTATTTCGGCGTCCGATACCTCGGCTAATTTTTTTATGTAATCGGGGTAGCCTGTGCGCCGTACAAGCAGCAGATTATCCGTTCTGAACGAGGGCAGAACCCTTGTTTTAAAGCTTTTGTCTTCCTTTATTTTTTTATGGTATTCAAGCGTATCAATAATATCGTCGGTGGTGCAAAGGGTTTCTACTTTCGATTGCTCTATGAGCTTTCTCGGTGACAGTCGATTTTCAGCAATAAAGGCGTTTGCCTCGTCGTATATTTCGGCGGCGTTATCGCTTTTAAGCGGCTTATCAATGTCAAAAAACATTGATAATTCCATATGCGACCAATAGTAAAGCGGATTCCCCGCGGCAAGCTCCAACGCGGCGGCGTATTTAATAAATTTTTCGCGCCAGTCGGTGCTGCCTGTAATGTACCTTTCGTCTATGCCCGCCGTTCGCATAAGCCGCCATTTGTAATGGTCGCCGCCAAGCCACATTTCGCCGATATTATCAAACGGCTTATCCTCATAAATCTCTTTAGGGGATAGGTGGCAGTGGTAATCAACAATAGGCAAGTCCTTTATTTTAAAATATATATCCTGCGCATCTGCGGTTTTGAGTAAATAGTTATCAGTCATATATTCTCCCCCCGCCTTAATTATATATCGTCAATCACAACAATTAAATTGTTTATATTATTATTTTACATTGCAAATATTGTTTTTATATGATAATATATACACGGTGATAATATGTCAGATTTTTTTCTGTATCGGGATAACGATATTGATATGGGCTATCAGCAGGATGAAACCCCCGTTCCGGAGCATTTCAAGGCACATACACACGAAACTTATGAGCTTTACTGCTTTTTAGGCGGTAAAGGCATTTATCGGGTTGAAGGTACGCCCTACCCGCTTAAAGCGGGCGATATTTTAATTATGCGACCCGCCGAATCGCACTATATTGATATAAGCCCCGACAGGCCTTACACCCGCTTTTCGGTAAACTTTAAAGCCGAGCTTCTTAAAGGCATAGACCCGAAAGGGCGCTTATTATCACCGTTTATAAATCGAAAATTGGGTACATTCAATCTGTACCGAACCGAAAATTTCAAAACCGACGCCTATAAACTGTTTATAGATAATATGACAGAAAATTCCCCCGACAGACGCGTGCAGATAATCACAAATCTTCTGCCGCTTTTAAACGAAATTTCCGCCGCATTTGAAACAATGTCCGAAATTCAGATAGACCAAACGCTCGACAGCAGAATTATAAACTACATAAACCGCCATATTTCCGATAATTTAAGTCTGGATGTTATTTGCGAAAGGTATTATATCAGCAAGTCGCACCTTTGCCATATATTTAAAAAAGCCACGGCAATGACCGTGTGTGAATATATTACAGCAAAAAGGCTTGTTGCGGCGAAGCAGCTTATACTTTCGGGAATATCCCCCACAAGGGTATATTCCGAGTGCGGCTTCCGCGATTATTCGGTATTCTACCGTGCCTTTAAAAAGAAATACGGAGTATCGCCCCGACAAATATAAATTTTAATTTACGCATACGCTAAAATTTCGGCACAAATCAAAAGAGGCTGTTAAAAAACGGCCGAAAAAGCCGAGATTCACTCTGAATTCAGCGAAACGAAGAACCTCGCTTTCAAAAATCAAACATAAAATTTTTAAATAATACATTTTTTATGACAAGTGCTGCTTTCTCTTGGTTAGCGTCGCAACTTCATCTGTAACACGGAAAGCCCCGTTCGCTGCCCTTTTTTATATTCTGCAACACATCTATTGTAAACCTACAAGCTTGACACCGATGTGAATAATAATATTGACAGATCATAAGCTTATGTTATAATATCGAAAGACGATAAACTCATGCTTTTATCGGCTTGAGAATAAGCCTTATAATTTCGGATTGGAGAATAAAAATGCTGCTTAACGGAGAATGGAAATGTATACTTATTAAAGCAGGGGATGTACCGCAGACCTTTTCTGCCGCAGTTCCGGGGTGTATACATACCGATTTAAAAAGAGCGGGAGTGATAGGGGATTATTTTTACCGCGATAACGCCGAAAAAATCAGGTGGATAGAAAATTGCGATGTAACATACCAAAAACAATTTGATGTTGACACCGTGGAGAACAACGAATACTTACGGTTTGAAGGTCTTGACTGCTACTGCGATATTTATTTGAATAACATAAAAATCGGCGCGGCGGACGATATGTTTATTCCGTATGAATTTTCTGCCGAGAACGTTTTGAGGGCGGGAACCAATTTACTGGAGGTTAAATTCCGCTCGCCGATTAAAGAGGTTGCAGGGAGACCTAAGCGCGACGGCGCATTTACCACCGAGCGGCTTTATACCCGCAGAGAGCAGTGTACTTACGGCTGGGATTGGGTCACCCGTTTTGTAACGATGGGTATATGCGGCGATGTTTCTCTTAAAAAAAGAGAGGCGGACAGCCTTGATAATGTTTACATATACACCAAAGGCATTACCCCGTTTGCGGCGTCGGTAGCCGTAGAAGCCGCCTTTAGGTATATAACAGGCGACGGCTTTGCGGATTTTGAAATTATAAGCCCGCATGGCGAGACGGTTTTCAGTGAAAAACGCGCGATTTTTGAAAGCATTATTAAAATAACCGCCGATATTCCGAACGCGCAGTTGTGGTTTCCGACAGGCTACGGCGAGCAGCCCCTGTATAAACTTAAAATAATGGTAAACGGAAAAGAAAGCATTACAGAGTTCGGAATAAGAAAAGTCGATATATTAGAAATTGACGATAATTTTAATCCGGAATATAAGGCAAAGGCGAAGATGCTGAAAAAGAACCCGCATTTGCTTGAGAATGACAGAAACGAGAAAACCTCCTCGTTTTGGCTGGTAATAAACGGCGTTCGTATTTTCTGCCAGGGCGGCAACTGGGTGCCGTGCGATCCTTTTGTTTCGGAGGAAACCGATGAAAAGATAAAATCGCTTGTGCAAAGCGCACACGAATGCGGGTGTAATATGCTGCGCGTTTGGGGCGGAGGAGTTTTTGAAAAGGACTCTTTTTACAGCGAATGTGACCGTTTGGGAATTTTGGTAACGCAGGATTTTCTTATGGCTTGCGGAACCTACCCGGAGGATGATAAGGATTTTCTTGATAAATTATCCCGCGAGACCGCCGCTGCCGCAGTCAGGCTCAGAAATCATCCGAGCCTTGTTTGGTGGAGCGGTGACAACGAAAACGCCGTAGACGGATATTTCAATAAAAAATCGTTCCCGGGAAAAACGGTGGTTTCAAAATCAATCGCTCCTGTTTTATCAAGACTTGACCCGCAAAGAGCATTTCTGCTTTCGAGCCCCTACGGCGGAGTACCGTTTAAATCCGCCGCATGCGGCACTACGCACAATACCGCTTATTTAGGCGATTGGTTCGATTTTGTTTCGGGGGAGACGCCCTTTGATTATTATAACGAAATCAATCGGTATCTTTCACGCTTCATGGCGGAGCAGCCGTCATACGGGCTGCCCTTTGTTTCCTCACTTAAAAAGTTTATGACCGATGAAGATATATTCGGGAAAAATTCGGATATTATGGAATACCACTGTCAGAATAACCCGTGTCTTAAAGAAACGATTTTTGCGTATTCGGAGAAAATGGCGGAGGGATTTTTCGGGAAATACGAAAGCCCGCAGGACAGAATATACAAGCTGCAGCTTTTACAGTGCGAATGGCTGCGCATTTCCTTTGAACTGTTCAAGAGAAATCAGTGGTTTTCTTCCGGAATTGTTTACTGGATGTTTAATGACTGCTGGCCGACATCCGTCAGCTGGTCCGTCGTTGATTATTACGGTAATCCAAAGCCGGCATATTATGTTTTCAGACGCTGCGCGAAGCCGGTTATAACCTCTTTGTATGAAGAAGACGGGGAAATTAAAGCTTATGTATGCGTAAACGGGAAAAACGGCGTTTCGGCAAAGGGCAGAGTATATCTGTATAACGTTTTGACGGGGGAGGAAAATACGCTTGCCGAATTTGACGGAAAGTTTTCGGTGGGCAGCACCTGCGCAGCCACTGCCGAAAAGAGCAAAATACCGCAGATAGAACAAAATGAAAATATAGTTTTATGTGATTTGGAAAGCGATATATGCAGCGACCGCTCTTTCTATTGCCCCAATTATTTCAAAAACGTACCCTGGGGCAAAAACGGCGCCTTTGTTTTAACCGAAACAGACGGCGGCTGCGAAATAACGGCCGATACATGTATCCCGTATGTTATGCTCGATACCGATAGTAAATTATCCGATAACTGTTTCTTCCTGAAAAAAGGCGAAACGGTAACGCTGAAAATCGGAAAACAATAAAAATTTAACAGGGCTGTCGCAAGAGCGAAAGAATCGCGAGCGGCAGCCCTTAATGTTTGTAAACTGTTAAAATATCGAAACGGAATTGTCAATATAAGTGCAATCGAAAAATCCCCTAATATAAAATCGATTTATAACCGCACCTGAATTTACGCAGCGGAACAAAGGAAATTCAGGTGCGGTGCGGCAACGTCAGGCTGCCGTCGCCGCTTTTGCTTTCGCCCATTCGCGGTACGCAATCGGCGAAAGCCGCATATCCGTGAGGATTCCGGCTTCATCATCCGGCAGTACAAAGATATGGCAAGCACTCTCATTCCGCTGCACAGATTATTAAAGCGTTCGCTCTCCGGCGGCACGCCTATTAGCGAGTCCACGCAAGCCCCGCTTGTCAAAACCCGCTTTTTCATTTCTTTAAGTAATTGAAAATTTGTAGACAATTTAAAAATCCTTTCTTGACACTTTTTGAATTGTACGCTATAATGTACATATAATAGAATAAGAGGTGAACGGTATGACAAATACAAACATTACGAATTTCAGACAAAATGTTTTCGATTACATCAATCAGGCGATTGAATACAACGACATCATAAATGTAAACACCAAAAACGGTAACGCCGTTATTATGAGCGAAGAAGAATATAACGGAATAATGGAAACACTGTATTTATCCTCCGATCCGCAGGTCAGAAGTGAAATACTGTCCGGAAAGGATACGCCGTTATCCGAATGTATTCCTGCTTCCGAGGTTGAGTGGTAATGTATACTGTTGTTTATACAAAGGCTGCCGCAAAGCACATCACGCTGCTGAAATCCGCAAATTTGGATAAACGGGCAAAAAAACTGGTAGACCTTGTAACCGAAAAACCGTTCCAAAACCCGCTGCCTTATGAAAAGCTGCTGGGCGATATGAACGGTCTTTACTCCCGCCGTATAAACATCCAGCACCGTTTGGTGTATCAGGTATTCTCGGAAGAAAAAACCGTTAAGATTATCAGCATGTGGTCGCATTACAAATTTTAATTTTCCACTCTAAAAGACTTGTCTTAATCTGACAGGTCTTTTTTATTTCCCTCCGACCTGCTCCCCATCTGCACCAAACACATAGTTACAGTGCCTACCAATCCGCCAAACATTGCTCCGCACACAAAACATATAACTCCCATTTCCTATTCCTCCCGTTTTATTCTTTTCATAATTATTGACTTTTTAAAATAATCGGTTATAATATAATTAAGATTATCATAATCTAGATTATATTATATGGACGGTGATATAAAATGAACTTTCTCGGAAGAGAAAAAGAAATCCTTGTCCTTGAAAAGGAATATGCCAGAGACGGCGGCTTTGTTGTAATATACGGCCGCAGGCGTATAGGAAAAACAACGCTTATAAAGCAGTTTATAAAGAGTAAGACCGCATTTTATTTCCTTGCCACGAAAGAGGTTGAGTCTCAGAGCATGAAACGGTTTGCCGGGGTAATTGCCAGAACAACGGGCAATTCCGTACTGCAAAAAGCCGCTTTTTCGGATTGGCTGGATCTGTTTCAAGCCGTTGCCGATTACAAGCCGAACGAGAAAAAGGTTTTAGTTATAGATGAATTTCCGTATCTTGTAAAGGTAAACGACTCTTTCCCGTCAATACTTCAAAACGCATGGGACGAAATTCTCAAAGACAGCAATGTTATGCTCATACTTTGCGGATCGCTTATAAGTATGATGAAAAAACACGCGTTATCCTATGAAAGCCCTCTTTACGGGCGCAGAACCGCACAAATGCGTATAGCGCCGCTGCCGTTTACAACCGTTTATGAAAATCAAAAGCTTTCATTTGAAGAAGCCGCAGAGCAATACTCAATAACCGGCGGAGTTCCGAAATATATGGAATTTTTCTCCGACGGACAGCCTCTCTATGAACAGATAAAGGAAAATGTACTTTCAAAAAACGGTTTTCTTTATGAAGAACCTAATTTTCTGCTTACCGACGAGGTACAGGTTCCGACAAACTATTTCTCAATAATCAAGGTCATAGCCGACGGAAATCATAAATTAGGAACCATAGCCGGAATTTTGGGTCTTGAAACCTCAGCGCTGACGCCGTATTTAAAAACGCTTTCCGAACTCGGCTTTATAGAAAAGCAAGTACCCGTAACCGAAAAGAATGCGGAAAAGACACGCAAGGGGCTTTACTTTATTTCAGATAATTTTCTCCGTTTTTGGTTCCGTTATGTTTATCCGTATAAGGGCGAGCTTGAGCTTGACAATATGCAGATTTCTTTAGATGAGCTTGACAAGGATTTCAAGGAAAAGTTTGTCGCCTTTGCTTACGAGGATATTTGCAAAGAGATCTTCGCAAGGCTTTGTTCAGATAAAGCAATCGACTTTACACCATCTAAAATCGGCTCATACTGGCTGAATGATAAAAGCGGCAACACGCAGATTGATGTTATGGCTGTTGACACGGTAAACAAGCGCTTATTTGCCGGTGAGTGTAAATATCACAATCAACCGATTGACGCGGATGTGTACTTTGAGCTTGTCAAAAAGGTCGATAATTCATCCGAAATCAAATCTGCTTTTAAAGGCTACACGGTAATTTACGGCGTATTTTCAAAAAGCGGATTTACAAGCCGTATGACTGATATAAGCAATTCAAATCCCAATCTTTTCCTTATTAACGAAACCTCGGCAGTATAATTCAAAAAAGACTTATTCCAAATCGGGATGTGCTTAAAGGAGAAAACGAAAACCGAATATCATAAGACCCGCTGCCGTCCGGCATTTCCGTAGCCCGTGGCTTTCGCCGCGGCTAACCAGTCGGATATATCATGGGCAAAGTTTGACGGCAGCTGGCTGCTCCTGTACTCTGCGTACCCTGTCAGGCGCGGCAGCCTTTTAAGCTCCCTGCTGCCTATATTCACTCTTGCGCGGTTTAGGTGATATATAACCCTGTCGGCAACAGCTTTGGTATCCGATTCGGTTGCGTTTGCCGGTGTTTCGGGTTTTATCTCCGGCAGAGTTTGTGCGGTATCTGTATTAGACGGTGCAGCCGAAGAAGTTTTCGGTTGTTCTCTGATTTGCGATACCGTTTTATTCGGTTTAGCGATATTGGAATTTTCGGCTGATGAACCTTGTGCACTCGGTGCACAAAGCAATGAAGAAGATTGTTCGCTATTTGCCGTATCGACCGTATCTGCAGAAATTTTTTCTGCATCCGTAATCTCGCTTACCGCCGTATCTTCCGAAACACAGCCTTTATTTGATCTACACCCAACCGATGAAATTAAAAATATAAAAATAATTAAAATCATTGCTCTTTTCATATCAGTATTCCTGCCTTTCTGCGTATTCTTTTATGAACTGCGAAAAAAGTTTTTGTAGCTTTCCGGTATCTTTAAGCAATTCCGGATAATTCTTAAATAATCCCTTACTTAATGTGATTTTTATTTTATCCTTTTTATCTTCGGACGGCTTTTTAAAAACAGTAAGCACGCTTTCCGCTGTAAGGCTGCCGTTATTATTAAGCTTTTTCAACTCCTGTGCCTGCGCTAAACTTATTTTATAGATGCCTGCAACATTCTTTAAAATATAACTTTGAATATCTACTGGAAGATATGAAAGCTCTGCGCCGGCTTTATAAGGAATTTTTTCATCGTCAACAAGCTTTAACAGCCCCGGTAACAAATATGTAAGGCGTATAAGGTAAGCTACCGTTCTTCGGCTTTCATTATTCTTATGACCGGCATCACCAAGCGTATCTAACCTTGTGCACTCGGTGCATGAAGTTAAATCTGTTCTTTTGCCCTGTCTGTTAAGAATTTCCGTCTGCATTCGGTAGGCATATGCCTTTTCGCTGTATTTAAGGCTTTGCCGTTGTCGCAGATTACTGTCAAGCATTATTAAGGCGGCTTCATCATCTGAGATATTTTCCTTAATAATAGCGGGTACGGATCTTATTCCCAATTTCTTTGCAGCCCGTACACGGTTTCTGCCCGACAGTATTTCATACTTACCGTTTTTGGTTTCTCTTACCGTAACAGGATTTATTATACCGTGTTCTTTAATGCTCTCGACAAGCTCATAAAGCGTTTCCGGAGAATACTCCAAAAAGGGCTGCGGTCTTCCCGAAAGTCTTAATATCCTAAATTCCCGTCGGAATTATCCTATACAGTCATCAGTATCAAGAGCGAGAGAA
>URNB01000050.1 GCA_900549055.1 uncultured Oscillospiraceae bacterium | reverse complement strand
AACAACGCAAAAGCAAAAGTTTGATATTGCTTCGCTTGAAGCCAAGCGTACAAAGGATTTTGAAGCGCTGGGCAGATTTTATTATTCGGAGCTTAAGGACAACGAAATCGAAAACGAAGAGGCGGCGCGCCTGGTCGCTGCGATTGATGAGAAAAACGCAAAAATCGAAGAATTGCGCAGGGAGATTAACAATACAAAGAATAAGCGCGTTTGCCCGAAATGCGGCGCTTCTATTGATAAATGCTCGGTTTACTGCAATTTCTGCGGCGAAAAGCTGGTTTTTGAAAGCGCTGCCGAACCCGATACGGAAGAAAAATCCGAGAAAGAATAAGCCGGGATATGTCAGAATATAAAAAAATCGGCATAATTGTTGCCGATGAAGATGAATTCAAGCCCCTTGCCGACCTTGTGACAAGGGGCAAATTTTCGGAAAGTGAATTTCTGAAAAGGCAAATACTGCGGTTTAAATCGGGATCTGCGGATATTTATGCCATGCATTGCGGAGTAGGTAAGGTTAACGCCGCAGCCGCAGCCGCGCATTTGGCAGATGAAGGCTGCGAGATAATGCTCAATTACGGTCTTTCGGGCGGAATAAGCCGTGTTCGCAGGGGAGATATCTGCGTGTGTACACGCTTTTTGGAGCACGATTTTGATTTAAGCGGAATCGGCTACCGCCTTTGTGAAAAGCCGGGACAGACCTATATTTACGAAGCTGATGAGCAGCTGAACGGTATGATCCTCTCACTTTTACCGGAAGCGGTTACCGGCACCGCAGTGACGGGCGACTGCTTTGTGAATGACGGGGAACTTCGTGAAAAGCTTAAGACCGAGTTTGATGCCGTCTGCTGTGATATGGAAACAGCCGCCGTTGCGTATGTTTGCTCATTCGCGGGAATTCCGTTTGCCTCTGTCCGCAGAATATCGGACGACGCGGGGGCGGACGCGCTTGTAAGCTACCGCGAGATGAACAACTCCGGCGAAACCGTGCTTTCCGATTTTATTCTTGAATGCGCGCGCGCCGCAGCAAGGCTTTGACCGCGGCGGATAATGCGCGCCGTACCCAGCAATACGGCACGGCGGTGCTGCTTGTGTCCGCAGTGCTTGTAAAGCTTATAGGCGCGCTTTTTAAAATTCCGCTGTCGTCGGCGCATTGCCTTGGAGACGAGGGCTTCGGCTATTTTTCCTCAGCATACGATCTGTTTTCGCCGATTTATTCTCTTGCAATGGCAGGGTTGCCCGTGGCGGCGGCAAAAACGGTTTCGGAGCATATTGCGAAGGGGAGATACCGTGACGCACGCGCGTCATACAGGCTGATAAAACGGGTATTTGCGGTGTCCGGTGTAATCGGCACGGCGCTTTTTGCGGCGCTCGTCATCCCGTTTGTGAAACTGACCGATGCAACCGGAAACACCGCACCGGTGATTTTTTGCGTAGCGCCTGCGGTGCTCTTTTCCTGCCTTTTATCGGCAGAACGCGGGTATTATGAGGGACTTAATAATATGTATCCCACCGCCGTTTCAGAGCTTACAGAGGCACTTTGCAAGCTTTTTTTGGGTCTCGGCGCGGCATTTTTAACTGTAAGGCTGACCGGCAGCGCGGTTTTAGGGGCTGCGGCGGCTATGGCGGGCATAACCGCAGGAACGCTTTTCGCGGCGCTTTATGTGCGCGTATACGCTAAATTGAAGGGCGACGGCATAACAGAGGCAATGCTCCGTACCGCACCCGAGCCGCAAAGCTCCGCGCGGGCCTTCAGAAAAATTCTTGTTGTGACCTTGCCGATAGCGCTGACCTCGCTGACGCTCAATATTCCTTCTATGATAGACGCATTTACGGTAAAAAGCGGTCTTGAAGGTCTTATAAACGGCGGGACGGATCTGCGCGCATATTATGCCGACGCATTTTCGGGGGAGGAGCTTCCCGAGCTTTCGGTTTTTCCTGTTTTGCTTTACGGGATACGCGGCAAGGCATATACGGTTTTCAATCTTGTTCCGGCAATCACATCGGTAATCGGCATTGGGGCTGTTCCCGCGGTGACCGCCGCAGCCGCTTCCTCAAACGGTGAGGAGCTTAAAAAGGGGATAAATACCGCACTCAAGGCTGCGGCAATAATATCTCTTCCCGCAGCGTGCGGCTTTATGGCGATAGGCGGCGAAATAACCGGCCTTTTATATGATACGCAGGCGTCTGCGGCGATAGGCGGAAGGCTGCTTACGGTTTACGGCTTTGCCGCACTCTTTGCGGGCTTTTTGGCACCGCTCGGCGGTATATTGCAGGCGCTCGGCAGGCAGAATGCGGTGCTCTTCAACACCGCGGTCGGAACGGCAGTAAAGCTTGCTGTCAATATAGCGGCAGTCTCGGCTCCGCGAATAAATGTAAACGGCGCATCCCTCGGCACTGCCGCCTGCTTTTTTGTTATTTTTGTGCTTGATATTATATCGCTCATAAGGGCGGCGGGCTCTGTGATAAATGTTTCCGGTGTATTTATAAAGCCGCTTTTATCGGCGGCGCTTTGCGGGATATGCGCGCGGCTTGTAATGACCGCAGGCAGCTCGCGCGGCATGACTTTGATTGCCGTTTTTTGCGCGGGAGCTGTGTATTTTGCGGCGCTCACAGTCCTGAAGACACTTGACGCAAGCGATTTTCCCGAATCGGATAAAGGAAAAAGATTGGCTGAATTTTGTAGAAAACATAGAATTATTCGTTGAAAACAGGCTTTTAAAAAGATGATTTTATGTTTTTTTACAGAAAAATTAAAATTTTGCCGAAAACAGATTGATTTTTTTCTGAAAGTATGGTAAAAATATATAGTACAAGCTTTTCGTTTGTATCATTCGGATTTCAAACGAGAAATCGTTGAAAAATTTTATTGGAGGTTCTTAAAATGAACAAAACAGAATTGGTAGTATCAATTGCCGAGAAGGCAGCTATTTCAAAGAAGGATGCCGAAAAAGCACTTTCCGCTTTTCTTGACACCGTTGTTGACGAGCTCAAAAAGGGTGAGAAGGTTCAGCTGGTAGGCTTCGGCACATTTGAGGTACGCGAGCGCGCAGCAAGAACCGGTATCAATCCGCGCACCAAGCAGACCATTGAAATTTCCGCTTCCAAGAACCCGGTATTCAAGGCAGGCAAGGCTCTTAAGGATTCTATTTCAAAATAATTTAATACTTAAAACCGGAGCTGTTGCGTTAAGGACATTCGGCACAAATATGCCTCCCTCGTCAGAGGGAGCCTGAGGTTTTCAGGGGCGTTTTGTGCTTTTCCTTGACCCGACAGCTTTGTTGTTTTCCAGAGGCTTTATATGAGACTTGATAAATATTTAAAGGTATCGCGGATAATCAAAAGGCGCACCGTTGCAAACGAAGCGTGCGACGCAGGCAGGGTTTCGGTCAACGGCAAGCCCGCGCGCGCGTCGTATGACGTTAAGGTTGGGGATATTTTGGAAATATCCTTCGGGGCAAGACTTTTTAAGGCAGAGGTCACCTCGGTTGCGGAAACCGTCAGAAAGGACGATGCCGCAGGGCTTTACCGCGTTATGGAGTAATAAGCCGCCGCCGTTCCCAATATATTTTATTGAGGGGTGTTTACGGTGGAAGAGGTTATTCGCAGCAATCACAATATAATAATCGAAGACAGAAAAAAGCTCACGCTTTCGGGTGTAAAGGATGTTATTTCGTTTGACGATGAAACGCTGCTGCTCGAAACGGCGCTCGGCAGACTGACCGTAAAGGGCGCAGGGCTTCACATAGTGAATTTCGATACCGCAAGCGGCGATCTGTTTGCCGAGGGAAAAATTTATGCCGCGGTGTATACCTCCGAAGAGCGGAGCGGCGGATTTTTCTCCCGCGTTTTCAGGTGAGCTATGTGGGAAATTAATAATGCTTCGCAGCTTATCGCCTTTTTGACATCGTTGGCGGTCGGCTGCGTTTTCTGCCTTATTTACGATATTTTCCGCGCGATCCGCAAAAGCTTTAACCGAACTCGGTACGCAGTGTTTTTTGAGGATATTTTGTATTCGCTTATCTGCGGCGTTATCGCCTTCCTGTTTTTGCTTGCCGCGGCGGGCGGGGAAATACGCGCCTTCGCGCTTGTCGGCATGGGCGTCGGCTTTTTTATATGCCGCTTTACCTTATCACGCCTTTTTTTGCCGATATTGCTTTTTATAATACGCGTTTTCAAAACGATATTCGGTAAATTTTCGCGCCTTTCGGCGGCTGCCTGCGCGAAAATTTGCTCCGTATCGGATAAATGCGGGTCAAAAATCAGCAAATTTTTAAAATTCATCGCAAATACTTTAAAAAAAGGCTTGAAAAAGAAGTAAGGTTTGTTGTATACTTGATTATATATTAAATCGTTTGGAGCGCTGAAATTATGAAAAAGAAAAAGCGCGGGAATAAGAGTATTATCCTGCGGATTATGATTCTCGGCGTATGCGCTTATATGGTGTTTACCTTTGCGGGGCTGTGGAAGACCTGGAACGACAGCACAAAGCAGCTAAACGAACTTAAAGCGCAGTATTCCGCCGAAAAAAATGATATTGAGGAGCTCAAGGCATTGCTTGAGGACGGCTCCAAAACCAAGATCATAGAAAAGGCTGCGCGCGAGCGCTTGGGATATGTTTATCCGGACGAGCAGATATTTATAGACATATCGGGAAACTGAAATTTTTTGAGGAGGACTTTTGGCTTTTATGCAGCTGACTATCGGACAAATTGTTGAGGGAAAAATAACCGGAATCACAAACTTCGGCGTTTTTGCGGATCTCGGAGAGGGCAAAACCGGCATGGTACATATCTCGGAGGTTGCGCGCACCTATGTTAACGATATCAAGGAATTCGTTAAAACAGGCGATGTCGTTAAAATGAAGGTTTTGAATATTGGGGAGGACGGAAAGGTTTCTCTAAGCATTAAAAGAGCACTTGAGCCTGAAAGAACAAACGAACCCAGAGAACGCAGGGAAAGGCGCAGCTCCGCCACACCTAAAATCGACGGCTCGTATACCTGGACTCCGAAAAAAACAGAGCCGCAGAGCTTTGAAGAAATGATGAACCGCTTCAAGCAGACAAGTGATGAAAAATTTTCCGATTTAAAACGCAAAAACCCCGAGGCAAGGCGTACAAAGCGCGGCGCGGGTAAATAATTTATGGATAATATAAAGCTTATTGCACCCTGTCTTTTCGGAGTGGAAAGCATAGCGGCGGATGAATTCCGCCGTATGGGCTTTGAAAGCGTCACCGCCGAAAACGGCAGGGTAAAGCTTTCGGGCAGTATTAATATGCTTGCGCGCGCAAACATTTGCTCACGATATGCAGAGAGAATTATGATAGATGTGGGCGAATTCAGGGCCGCGACCTTCACAGAGCTTTTTGACGGCGTTAAGTCGCTGCCGTGGGAGGATTATATCGGAAAATACGACGCGTTTCCCGTAAACGGCAGGAGTATTGATTCCGCACTCTTCAGCATACCGGACTGCCAGTCGATAGTTAAAAAGGCTATTGTCGAAAGACTCAAGCAGAAATATCATATATCGCATTTTGAGGAGACCGGCGCGGAATACCGCGTTCGTTTCTTTATTCATAAGAATGTTGCTTCGCTTATGATTGATACCTCGGGCGAGGGACTGCATAAGCGCGGCTACAGAAGAAAATCAAATGACGCACCGCTCAAGGAAACGCTGGGCGCCGCAATGTGCGATCTTGCGAGGATATACCCCGATACGCTTATGTTCGACCCGTTCTGCGGCAGCGGAACGCTGCTTATTGAAGCGGCATTGAAGGCTACGAACACAGCTCCCGGACTCAGGCGCTTCTTTTCTGCAGAGCGCTTCGGGTTTATTCCCGATAGTATCTGGCGCGAGGAAAGAATGCGCGCGCAGGATCTTATTGTACATAATATAGAGTTCAGGGCGCAGGGGTTTGATACCGACCCGAACGCCGTAGCGCTTACAAACGAAAACGCCGAAAAAGCGGGCATGAAAAAGTATGTTAAGGCATCTGTCGGCGATGTCCGCGATTTTACCGTACCCGATGAAAGGTGCTTGGTTATTACCAACCCGCCCTACGGCGAAAGACTGCTTGATGTTAAGGCGGCAGAGGAATTATATGCCGTGATGGGTCAGCGCTTTAAGGAAGGCTGCGGCAGAAAGTATTATATAATAAGCCCGCACGATGAATTTGAGCGTTTCTTCGGCAGAGAAGCGGATAAACGCCGTAAGCTGTATAACGGAATGATAAAATGCCAGTTGTTTATGTATTTTAAAAACAGGGAGCGCTAAATTGTGAGTAAGAAAAAAATCGATATTGTTGAGGGAATCAAAAGCAAAAAAGGCTTAATAGGTGAGTTTAAGGAGTTTATTTCGCGCGGAAACGTTATAGACCTTGCGGTCGGTGTTGTAATGGGCAGCGCGTTCACCGCAATCGTCACTTCACTCGTGAATGATATGATAACCCCGCTGATAGGTCTTATTATGGGCGGTATTGATTTTTCGGATCTTAAGGTCATAATTCCGTCGGCAATTGAAGGTGTTAAGGATGCGGAAATATGCTACGGTAAGTTTATACAGGCGGTTATTAATTTCCTTATAGTTTCGCTTGTTATATTCTTTGTTATTAAGGCGATGAACAGCCTTAAGCGCAAAAAGGAAGAGGTTAAGGAAGAGGAAAAGCCCGCAGAGCCGAGCGAAGAGGTATTGCTGCTTCGTGAGATTAGGGATTCTCTTAAAAAATAAGTGTTGACAACAGCGAAAACAGGTATATAATATAAGTATAATCTTCAGGGCGGGGTGAAATTCCCCACCGGCGGTAAAGCCCGCGAGCCTTTTTGGCTGATCAGGTGAAATTCCTGAGCCGACGGTACAGTCCGGATGAAAGAAGAAATGTAGTATATGCATTTTTGCGCCCGCGTTTTAAACGCGGGTTTTTCTTTTCCCCTGAAAAGAAAGGAAATGATATTATGGAAAAAAAGCAATGGTTAAGAGGTATCGCCGTGAGCGGCATAATGGGAGCGCTGGGCTTTGCACTCATGCTGCTTGAATTTCCGCTGCCGTTTATTATTCCGCCGTTTATCAAGCTGGATTTCTCCGAAATACCCGCAATTATAACGGCATACGCCTTCGGCCCGCAGTACGGAATTTTAGTCTGCTTTATTAAAAATCTGGCACACCTGCCGTTTACCGGCTCTGCAGGCGTAGGAGAGCTTTCCAACTTTATTTTGGGCGCGGTGTTCGTGGGCGTTGCGGGACTTTTTTACAGGCGGAAAAAAACACGGAAAAGCGCGTTTTTCGGGGCGGCTGTCGGTGCGCTTGCAATGGCGGCAATAAGTGTTGTTACTAATTATTTTGTGGTCTATCCCGCATATGTGGTGCTTTACAATATGCCGATGAACGCCATTATCGGGATGTATAAGGCAATTCTGCCTGCGTCTGATACGCTTATCAAATCGCTGCTGATCTTCAACCTGCCGTTTACCTTTGTTAAGGGCATGATAGATACTGCCGTTTGCTTCGCGGTGTATAAGCGCATATCGCCGATTATTAAAAAATAATACGGAATAATTAATTGAAATCGGCCTGTCGCCGTAGGTATAATCTAAAGCGACAGGCCGATTTTATATAATTATGACAGAGTATGTAATAATCCCTCGACCGCCTCGGTCGGTGCTTCTGCTTCGCAGAGGTGTCCGCCGACCACCCGCAGCCTAAACACCGGGAGCCGTTGGTCTGCGTAAGCCTCTGCCTCCCCTGTGCAAGGGGAGGTGGCAGCCGTATGGCTGACGGAAGGGTTGTTACAAGCTAAAGTTAATTAGAAATCAATATCATATGCTGAAGGCGCATTTCGCATATCTTATCTACCGTCTAAAATCTAATATATATTCCTGTTTTCATTCTTTGTGAAAATAAAAATTTCCTCAACGCAGTAATGCGGAATACAGCACAGATTGCTTGGCTTGACTGTGCTTATCGGTCGATTATGCTTTGATCTGTCAAGCATGCTGCTTTACAGAGAAATGATAATATGCGGCGGTAACGCTGCAAAAACAAATTTTTGGGTTTAGTGACAGACCGAATAATTATATGCCGAAAAAATCCCGCCGCGAATTATGTGACGGGATTTTTCGTATATTGATTGTTTATTTCGCTTTTACCTCGTCGGTTTTGTAGATGAACTTAACGCTGCCGTCTGTACCGTCTGCAATTCCGGCGAATGATTTATAATTCTTGGAAACGTCAACCGTTGCCTTTACTCTGTCTACAAGGTTCTGCAGATCGTCGCCCGCAAGACCCGTTAACTTGCTTATGCCCTTATCGTTAAGCTCTTTTATTCCGTCGGCTAACTGCTTTGAGCCGTCAGCGAGCTTTTCTTCGCCGGGTACTAACTGCGAAGCGCCCGCTTTAAGCTCTGCCGCGCCGTCCTTCAGCTGCTTGGCGCCTGCGTTTACCTTGCTGCTGCCGTCGGCTGCCGCCGAAACGCCTGCGGTGTAGGCGAGCACGCCCTGATAGAAGGTATTGTAGCTGTCAAGCGAGGCGACAGCCGTATCAATTGCGGTTTTAACAGTAGCGGTTACGGTAGGTGTGGCAAGTGTGGTGTAAAGCGCGGTAATCTTGGTTGCTGCGTTTTTATCGGCTGCAGCTGCCTGTAATGCCGCCTGACCCGCTTGCGCTGCCGTTATAAGCTCGGTTGCTTTTCCGCTTTGCAAAATCTGAACGGGCGTAGCCTTACCGCCGCTTTGCTGGCTTAATGCATTGCAAACCTTAGCTATAAGCGCTGCGGTTTCTTCGCCTTTGCTTGCTTTAAGCATATTGTAAACGGTTTCGTCCGCTTCTACGGTTTTGGATATTGTTTCAACCGTTACCGCGGGGGTGAGCAGGTCTTTTATTTCTTTCATTGCCGCCTCCCTGGTCTTGCCATTGCTTAAGCGGTCGAAAAGCATTACCTTAACAGGGGTGTAATATTCTGCGGGAACCTTTGCCTTTTCAAGCTCTGCGTCAACTGCCGTTTCGGCGGTTTTAAGCACCTCGGCTTTTTTAGCGGCGCTTAAATATTTCATTGGGTCTTTGGTTAATCCGTTTAATACTGTCTTGTAGTTATCTGTCGTGAGTGCTTCAAAGCCCTCTATGCCGCCCTCGTTCAATTGCTTTGTGACTGTGGCAAGCAGTGTATCGAATACCTGTTTAGCGCCTGATGTTAAATCGCCGTTGTTTGAAACCAAGGTGTTAAGCCCCGCGTTAAGCGCTGCGGCACCGCTTGAAAGCTCGTCGGTACCGGCGGATAATTTATCAATACCCGCAACTAACTCTTTAGACTTTGAAAGCAGGGTAGTAAGCCCGCCGTACAGCTCGGAGGAGCCGTCTATCAGCTTTTTCATACCGCTTGTAAGCTCGTTCAGCTGCGCCTGTAAATCGTCGGCGGAGTTAAGCTTTGAAGTATCAAATTCATTAAAGAGGCTGTTTGTCGCAAGGGTGAGGGTAGTGGTAAGGGCAAAGTTTTTAACATCTGCCGTAACTTCAATGTAATCGGGAATTTCAAATTTATCCTTGCTTAAATTAAGGTTTTCCTGCAAACCCGGCAGCGCAAAGCCCGCAACTATTGTACGGTCGCCGTCGTTTATAATCTTGCCGTTTGTAACCGATACGTTTGAGAAAACGTCGTTATCAAGCATTAAGCCAGTCAGCATTGCAAAGGGAACATAAATCTTTTCGGTTTTGCCGCCTATGTTTACTTCGCTGTACTGCTTGTTTGTGTAGTCAAAGCGGATTGTAGCCTTGCCGCTCTTTCCCGCAATTTCATCGGCTGAAACGGTCTTGCCGTCTAATTTATAGCTTACTTTTAAATCAACGGGCAGTTCCTTGCTTATTGTGCCCTGGTAATAAATGTCCGCGCCGTCGGCGTTCCATACGCGCATATTGTCGGTATCCATTACATAGGATTCATCGCCCTTAACGTTCTTAACGTCCTCAAGTTCTGTTTTATCCTTTAAGGATTTTTCGTTAAGCCCGTTTTTAATCCAATCGCTTACGATTATCTTTTTAACCGAGCCGTCGGCATTAGCAAGCACATAAACGGTTTCGTCCTTTGCGGCCTTTACGTCTGTTTTATCGCTTTCGGATGAAACTGACGTAGAGGTGCTTGCGGTATCCTTTTTATTGTTTGCGGCATTTATAGCCGCCGCGGTAACGCCCGTGCCGGCAATAACGCCGGCAGCGGCAACTGCAATAAGTTTTATTAAATCGTTCTTAACAGTTTTCATTTCATTTAGCCTCCGTTTGTTTTTTAGGCTTAAAGCCTATACTTGTATTGCAAATGACCTTATCAAACAGCATAAACATTGCGGGCAGTATGAATATTACCGCAAGCATACTGATTACAGCGCCGCGCGCCATCAGGTTGCATATTGAGCTGATAATATCAACGTCGGAGTAAAGCCCCACGCCGAAGGTTGCGGCGAAGAAGCCGAGCGCACTTACCACAACCGAGGGAATAGAGGTCTTAAGCGCTATGCTGACCGATGTTTTCTTGTCTCCGCCCAAAGAGCGCTCTCTCTTGTAGCGCGTGGTCATAAGTATTGCATAGTCAACCGTTGAGCCTAACTGAATTGTGCTTATGCATATAGGCGCTATAAACGGCATTGATGTGCCGAGTAGGTGGCAGAAACCGAGGTTTATGAATATTGCAAGCTCGATTACCGAAACCAAAATTATCGGGAGGGAGAAGCTCTTTAAAACAAGCAGGATTATAATGAATATCGCCACTATTGAAATTGCGTCAACCACCTTGAAATCGTGGTCGGTAATATCTATCATATCCTTGGTGCAGGGCGCCTCACCTATGAGCATACCGTTTTTATCGTACTTTTTAAGTATATCGTTAAGCTTGGTTATCTGCTCGTTTACTTCGTCGGAAGCGGTTGCGTACTCGGAGTTTATAACCATCAGCTTCCAGCTGTCGCTTTGTAAGGTGGACTTTGCTTCATCCGGAATTATTTCATCCGGTATTCTGCTGCCCACTACCGATTCAAGCCCCAATACGAACTTAACTCCGTCTATCTTTTCCATTTCGCTTGACATCTCGCGTATTGTCTTGCCGTCGGTATCGGCAGATATAAGCACCATATGCGTTGAACCTACGTGGAACTCTTCTTCAAGCTTGGTATTTGCTATCGAGCATTCCATGGTCTTAGGCAGTGTTTCGGTCATATTGTAATAAACCTCGCTGTTTGCCTTGGTGTAGCACCAGAAAGCAGGACCCACAAGCACTAAGAAGACTATAAGGAATATCCACGAGCGCTTAACTACAAAGCTTGTAAGCCTGTTCATCGGGGGGATAAGCGCTCTGTGCTTTGTTTTTTCAAGCAGCTTATCGCATACAAGTATTAAAGAGGGGAGAACGGTTACGCAGGAAATAAGTCCGAACAAAACGCCCTTTGCCATTACTATACCGAGGTCGCGACCCAGCGTATAGCTCATAAAGCAAAGTGCTATAAAGCCCGCAACGGTGGTTATCGAGCTGCCGACGACCGAGGTAATGGTGGCTTTAATCGCGTGCGCCATTGCTCTGTGCTTATCACCCGAGTAGCGCTCCTTTTGCTCCTCATAGCTATGCCAGAGGAATATTGAGTAGTCCATTGTAACGGCTAACTGCAGCACCGCGGCAAGCGCCTTTGTTACATATGAAATCTCGCCCATGAAGTAGTTTGAACCGAGGTTTACTACGATTGCCATACCGATATTCGCAAGGAACAAAAACGGTATTATCCAGTTATCCATGAATATCATCATTGTAACCGTGCAAAGCAAAACCGCAATTCCTACATATATCGGCTCTTCGTGCTCACACAGGTCTTTAAGGTCGGTAACAACCGCCGACATACCGGTTACATAGCAGTTTTTATCGGCAATCTTTCTTACCTCTTTAATGGCGGTCATGGTTTCGTCCGCCGAGGTGGAGGTCTTAAAGAAGACCGCTATTATGGTTGAGTCGCCCGAGTTAAAGGCATTGTAAATATCATCGGGCAGCATTTCTTTCGGTACGGATAAATCCATAACGCTGTCGTACCAGATAGCGCTGTCAACATTGTCTACCTTTTCGATCTTTTCGCGTAAAGCGGATACCTGCTTATCCTCCATACCGTCAACGATTATAAATGAGAACGCGCCCTTGCCGAAATCGTCGAGCAGTATGTTTTGCCCTTTCATTGTTTCAATGTCGTCGGGCAGGTAGGTCAGCATATCGTAATTGATACGCGTTTTAAGTATTCCGAAAACCGACGGCACCATTAAGGCTATCGCGATTATCAGAATAAGTACGCGGTGCTTCACCACGCCTTTTCCGAATTTTATCATTTATCTCCCAGCTTTCATTGGTTTTTCAGTATTTTAACGGTGTAAAACGCGTTAAATAAATTTTGCAGCCCGTCGATTGCGAGTGACAGACCCACAAAGGTCATAAGCACGCTGTTGCCGCTGAACGGGTCGATTATAAGCAGCAGCCCGAAAAGCGCGCATATAAGCGAGCCTAAAAGTATCAGCCACCAGTTTGAAAGCCCGAAGCGCTTTGCGTCAACCGCTGTTTGCAGCTTGAACACGCCGTCCACCAAAACAAACACGCCGAGTATTGCCGGCATAAAGGCTACGACCCTCGCAGAGCGCAGCAGAAGTATCAAACCGAAGATAAGTGTGAAAACTCCGAGCGCTAAATCAAACTGAAAGGCAAGGTTGTAAAGGTCGTGTGAAAAATAGCCGAGTATTTTTGAAACTCCGTAGAAAAGCGACACAGCGCCTATAACCCTGCAAAAAATAATTGCCGATGCATACGGTTTTATCATTATATAAATGCCGGCGGCTATAAGCAGCACAGAACAGATTATATAACACCATTTTGCCTGTTTAATGGTTTTCATTGTTTTTTCCTCCCTTCATTTTCTCAACGCAATATATTATATACATAATAATTTCCGTTTCCAATAAACATAAAAAGGCTTATGTGCGAATTTCACACATAAGCCTTAAAGTGTCGTATTTTCAGACATTTACATCTGTTTGTCTGTATTTTTCAAAAAGCAGTAGCGCACCGTTCCGTCCAAAAGCTCGCTTATTCTTATAACAAAATCGTGCGGGTCGCCCTTCATGCCGCCGCTCAACCACTCAAGCGTCATACCCACAAGTGCGTGGGAATAAAACGAGGCTACAAGCTCCACGTCTTCCTCGGTCGGGGATAAATCGGCAACCGATTTTTTAATGAATATAAGTATATTGTTGTATGTAACCTTATTAAGATAGGTTTCAACCTGCTCGTGGCTGATTGAATTATAAAGATGATATATTGCGCGGCGGTTGTTATGTACAAAATCAATGCCCTTTAAAAAGGCTTCCTGCCATGTCTCGTAATCGGCATTGCTGCCTAGAATGTTTTGTGTCTCCACCTGAAAAAGCTCGTCAACCAGCGCATATACATCCTCAAAATAATAATAAAATGTATTGCGGTTTACCCCGCAGCGGGTAACAATGTCTTTAACTGTAATTTTATCAAACGGGCGTTCCGAAATAAGCTCTACAAATGAGTCTAAAATTGCCTTTTTGGTAAATTGCGCCATATCGCACCTCCGGGTATACTGCCGCACTGCAGTGACAGTATACCATATTATCCCTTGAAAATCAAGACCCGAGGCTCGGATATATGCAGTCCGAAGCATATTGTCGGTATATTTATTCCATTTACAAAGGGTGGCCGTAATGCTGTAAAATATGTATCATTGCTGCTGGGGCAGAAAAATCAACCTAAACAAATTTCCGAGTTTATCGACAGACTGAGAATTATTACCCACCGCATA
>URNB01000049.1 GCA_900549055.1 uncultured Oscillospiraceae bacterium | reverse complement strand
CCCGCCGCACCCGAGAAAATGTCTGCCGTTTCCTCAAGAATTCTGTCGCGCACCAAAAGCTTCACCGCTTGATCTGCCTCGGAATTTGAATTTGCGATTATATGTAACCGCAAAACGTTTTGTCTTAAATCCTCGCAGGCAGCGTCAAAACGGGCAAATGACATGACTGCCGTAAAAATCAGTCCCATAAGCACCGCCAGCTCCGCCGTGTTGCGCTTTGATAATTGTTTTCTCATTTCACCAACATCCTTTCAGCTTGAATATTGACGAAATTTACCTTATTTATTCAATAAAATGTTGCTAATTTCGCCGCCGTATGCTATAATACTGAAGAATAAAAAAATTTGGAGGGTTCTGCATTGAATTCCGATATAGTAATTACAAGCGACAGCACTACCGATTTAAGCCCCGAGCTTAAAGAAAGATACGGTATTGAAATATGCCCGCTCGGCGTAACGCTCGGCGGCAAGATCTATATAGACGGGGTCGATATTACCCCCGACGATATTTACGCTCATCATGATAAAACCGGCGAGCTGCCGAAGACCTCCGCTACCAATGTGGGCGAGTGTCTCGATTTCTTCAGGAAATTTACCGAAAGCGGTAAAACCGTAATTCACTTTACCATAAGCTCGGAAATGTCCTCTACCTATGCCAACGCCTGCCTTGCAGCCGAGGAGCTTGAAAATGTTTATGTTATCAACACCGAAAACCTTTCCACCGGCGGCGGGCTATTGGTTGTTGCCGCAGCGCAAATGCGCGAGGACGGGCTTTCAGCCGAAGAAATAGTTGAAAAAACAAAAGCGCTTGTGCCCTGTGTTGACGCGTCGTTTGTAATTGACAGCCTCGAATATCTTTACAAGGGCGGGCGCTGCTCGGCTCTTGCGATGTTCGGCGCAAATCTTTTAAAGCTTAAGCCCTGCATTCAGGTTAAAAACGGCAAAATGGATGTTGCGAAAAAATACCGCGGCAAATACGATGAGGTATTAAAGCAGTATATCCGCGAAAAGGTTACCGATTATTCGGATATAGTGCTTGACCGCGTGTTTATAACCCACGCGGGCTGTGACAGCAAGCTGGTTGACGAAATCGTGGCGCTTGTAAAGGAGCTTGCACCCTTTAAGGAAGTGTATATGACCCGCGCGGGCTGCACCGTTTCCTCTCATTGCGGAGCGAATACACTCGGCGTTCTCTTTATAAGAAAATCACCTCTTTAAGCATTTTGCATAGTATATAGCAGGGGTTGCCATGGGATATCCCGAATATCGGCGGCGGCTCGGAGCTGTCTGCAAATAACCGATAAGACCCCTTTATATAAATTGCCCGTGCGGTGTAATATCCGCATGGGCTCTTTTTATATTTACAGTTAAATCCGACTATATTCGGGGCAGCTGTGCAATTAAAGCCCCGGCATGAAAAATGACAAGCAACAAGGCAAAAATTCACAATCACCGCAATATGTACAGAAGGTATAATATTAGAAAAGGAAGGCTTGAAATATTCGGGGTAAGCCAAAAAGCACAAGCATTTTTACAGGGATCGGCTGCTCTGTAGCATAGTTCCGTTTTGGATGAACATCGATTTCTCAGAATATGCTCAGATGCATAACGAATACGGAGTATCCTTAAGCGCTTTGTCCAAATGGGTAAAGCGCTTGAGGAAGTAAAAAATGAGTCCTGTCACACTACCGAAAGCTTTAATCAACCCGCTCCGAATATTGTTTGGGTATGTGATTTTACCTATGACCGACAGTCGCAACCATAAATCCTCGGCTGAGTTCTGTCACATTAACCAAAAGGAAGCGTTGTTTATGCCTTGTCTGATTCTTTTGCTGTCTGCTTTATTGACATCGGTCCAAAGTATTGTATTGTCCGGGAAAATCCGTTGACAGAGGGGCTTGCATCGACTATAATACTTATCGGTACTAAACCGTTGCCGCTTCACATCATAATAAAAAGCATGAGCATTTTCCGAACGCGCATATATATCTTTTCAGCGTCCGCCGCAGGCAGCGGATTTTTGCCCGTTCCAAGCTCAATTGTGAAGCCCGGGCGGCGAAATTCGGTTATAAACCAATCCTTAAAGCCGCCGCCGTCTGCAATGCCGACAGGCACATCAAGCGCATAGCCCGATGAGGTAGACATTATTTCCGCCATTTTTTTGGCTCTGGGCGGTTCCGAATTACCGTAGCTCCAATATATCACCTCGCCCTGCGAATGAAGCGCCGCCGCCTGCCTGATATTTGCGGTGCGGCAAAGCTCTGTCAGCGCAAGAGTCTCGGGCTCGCTTTCGGGTCTGTAGCCACCGAAGCGCGTGGGTGACGGCCCGAATATTCCGGCTTTTATCTCCTTATTTCTTAATTTTTCCCAATCGGCATCGAAATTATGGTTGATATCCACCCCGCGCAAATTTGCGTTCCAGTGCTTAAAGTCGCCGAGGCAAAGCCGCCTTACGGTGTCTCCGAGCTCTCCGCAGGCATTTATGCCGCTTATACTTATTTCACAACCGTCGGGATTTACGCAGGGAACGAAAATAACTCCCCTGCCGTTCAATGCGCGCGCAGCGTTTAAGCCTGCTATGTAACCGCCGTTTTTAACGGCGTCTGCCAATTCTTCGATAAACATAAGCAGCACTGCAGAGGTTATATGCTCGCTGCCGTGGAACGCGGCGGCAATAAGGCTGTATTCCGCAGCCGAGCCGATCTTAAGCGCGGTAATATCCCTCCCACCGCAGCTGCGCCCGACAGTCGTGCGTTTTATAAGCTCATATTCGGCGCAAAGGTTGTCTATCGCCCTTCGCCGCGCGGAATAATCGTAAACAACGGGTTTTATAAGCCTGTTCATCATACCACTCTCCCGTAAATTATATTAAAAGAGGTTGATTTTAATGAATCTTGAAGAAAAACAGCTTACAAGCGAATACATTTATAACGGCAAAATTATAAAGCTCCGCCGCGATACGGCTCTGCTGCCGAACGGCAAGACCTCCACCCGCGAGGTTATTGAGCATAACGGCGGCGTTTGCGTTGCGGCGCTGACCGACAGCGACGAGGTGCTTTTCGTAAAGCAGTTCCGCTATCCTTATATGGAAATCGTGACAGAAATTCCTGCAGGAAAGCGCGACAGCGCAGACGAAGACCCACTTGCCTGCGGCAAGCGTGAGCTAAAGGAGGAAACGGGAGCCGAAGCGGAAAGCTTTATACCGCTGGGTAAGCTTTACCCTTCCCCCGGCTATTGCGGAGAAGTTATTTGGATGTTTGCCGCAACGGGGCTAAGCTACGGCGAGCAGCACCCCGACGACGATGAATTTTTAAGCGTAGAAAAAATACCGCTTGAAAAAGCGGTACAAATGATACTTTCCGGCGAGATAACCGACGCAAAAACACAGGCTGCGGTTTTAAAGCTGAAGCTTTTAAAGGACAGAGGGGAAATCGATTAGATATTAGATGTTAGATGTTAGACATTAGACATTAGATATGCAAAGCCATAGCTTCTGTACAAACAGCCGTCTTCCTCTATTATCCAACGCAAACGAAGGGAGTCTATTCAGCTTCACAAATTAAGATTTTCCGAACAATAGTTTATCATTTATGAAGTTATTCTTTTGTCTTACCGTCATTCACAAATTCGGCTATATCTTCTAATCTGCAATTCATAATTTTACAGAGAATATCTAATGTGTGGGTGCTGATGTTTTCGTTTTTTCGCAACCTATCAAGCTGTCCGGTACTGATTTTATACTTTTTAATTAAAGCATATTGTGTGATTTCTTTTTGTTTCATTGTTTTCCATAATTTATCATATACAATCAAATTTATCACCAATTTAATTGTATATGATAATTTTTAATTGACAATTGCCCATATTCGGGCTATAATAAATTTATGGCGGAATAATAAAACGGGGGAATTAATATGTCAAAATTCAGTTATTCATGCGATCAAAAAACGGCAATACTTTCAGTTAAAAAAGCTCTTACCGGCAAGGTTGGAATTCTAAAAGATAAAGGAACAGAACTTGTTGTCGGTGCACCGATGATGACTGTAAACATCATATTTAATAACGGTGCTGTTGAAACGAAAGCCAGTTTATTCGGGAAAGCCCTTTTGGGAACAGTTGACTCCTGTATAGAGCTTTCCGGCGAATTTGCTAAGATATGATAGTTATAGCATCGGAGCAGGAAAACAGGGTTTATGCCTATAATAAAAAAAGGAAAAATTCTTAATGAAGTAGGAACATTACATAACTATACCGATAGTACGGTAGTAATAACAAAAGGCAATACAAAATATATATACAATTGTACAGGAGAACTATTAGGTAAATACCCGTATGACTTTATAAACTATGATAATATTTTCGGTTGTATAAAATGATTTTGTGTTCCGAAATATAATTTTATTCCGTCATATAACAAATAAGCATTGATTTAATCAGAAAATTAAATCAATGCTTATTTGTTTGTTATTCACCCGAAAAGGTCGATTATCCGTTTTGCGGCTTCCTTTGTTTCTTCTGTATCGCCGAAGGAGGAAAGGCGGAAATAGCCCTCGCCGCATTTTCCGAAGCCCACGCCCGGTGTTCCGATTATCTGCTTTTCATTTAAAAGCAGGTCAAAGCACTCCCAGCTTGTCATATCGTTCGGGCATTTAAACCATATATAAGGCGCGTTCTCGCCGCCGCAGTACCATATTCCGCAATTATCAAATGCTTTCATAAGTGTTTTTGCGTTGCCGCGGTATACAGCGAGGTTTTCTTTTACCTGCCGCTGCCCCTCTTCGGAAAATACCGCCGCCGCGCCGCACTGAACAATATAGGATACCCCGTTGGTTTTGGTGGTTCGGTTTCTCACCCACATATCGTTAAGGCACATACCCTTTCTTTTAAGCGTTTTCGGGATAATTGTATATCCGCAGCGCACGCCTGTAAATCCCGCCGTTTTTGAAAGCGAGCATATTTCTATAGCGCAATCCCTGCTGCCCTCTATTTCAAATATGCTGTGCGGTAGGTTGTTATCCCCTATAAACGCCTCGTATGCGGCATCAAAAATCAAAACCGCGCCGTTTTTATTGGCGTAATCCACCCACGCTTTGAGCTTTTCATGCTCAAACACCGCCCCCGTAGGGTTATTAGGCGAGCAGATGTATATTATATCAGCCCTTATGTTATCATCGGGAAAGGGTGCGAAATGCGTCCAGTTATCAGACGGCATATGTACAATTTTATGCCCCGCTATAATATTTGAATCTACATATGCGGGGTACGCCGGCTCAATAACAAGCGCTGTGTTATCGCGGTCGAACAAATCGAGAATATCGCCGAGGTCGTCCCCCGCACCCGAGGAAATAAATATTTCATCATTACAAAGCTCCACCCCGCGGCGGGCATAATAGCCCGCGATAGCCGTTTTAAGCTCCTCACTGCCGCATTCCGGCATGTAGCCGTGAAAGGTCTCCTTTTTCGATTGATCCTCTACCGCCGAATACATAGCCTTAATAACCGCGTCGCAAAGCGGCAGGGTCACGTCGCCCACACCCAGCCGCAGCAGCTTTTTATCGGGGTGCTCTGCGGAATATGCCTTGACACGCTGCTCAATATCATAAAACAAATATGAGCTTTCGAGCTTTTTATAGTTTTTATTGGGTTTCATTTTAAATTGCTTCTTTTTTACTTGCCGCTGTCGCCGTAGTTTGAAAGCACGCGGGCGGACGGGTCGTTTACATCGCAGCCCTCCCACTCTTTGTTCGGCATCCAGAAATCCTTTACCATTTCAGCCTGACCGGGATATTTTTCTTCAAATATCTCGCGGTACAAAAGCGATTCCTTGGTAAAGGGCGCGGCAAAATCATATTTTTTGCACTTTTCTTCAAACTCTTTATCGGTGTATTTGGCTTCCGCGTATTCCTTTAAATAGTCCACCATTGAATGACCTACCGCGTCGGAGAACGCCGCCTTTTCGCGCATAAGTATATCGTAAGGCAGGTAATCGCCCTCAAACGCGTGGCGCAAAAGGTATTTGCCCTTGTTGTATTTGTTCATCTTCATTTCGGGGTCTACGCTCATAACGTATTTTACAAAATCAAGATCGCCGAACGGCACGCGCGCCTCAAGCGAGTTTACCGAAATGCAGCGGTCGGCGCGCAGAACGTCATACATATGCAGCTCGCGCACACGCTTTTGCGATTCTTTTTGAAATTCCTCGGCGTTCGGTGCAAAATCGGTATATTTATAGCCGAAAAGCTCGTCGGAAATTTCACCCGTAAGCAAAACCCTTATATCGGTAGTTTCGTGTATCGCCTTGCATATAAGGTACATACCTATGCTTGCGCGTATGGTGGTAATATCGTAGGTGCCCAAGATGGCTATAACGTCGGGCAGCGCCTTTAAAACATCCTCTTTGGTTATAATTATCTCGCGGTGATCCGAGCCTATGTAATCCGCAACCTCTTTTGCGTATTTAAGGTCTATAGCGTCGGTGCTCATACCTATTGCAAAGGTCTTAATGGGTTTCTTTAAAAGTTTTGCCGAAACCGCGCACACAAGAGAGGAATCAAGCCCGCCGCTTAAAAGAAAGCCGAGCGGCGCGTCGGCGTCAAGCCGTTTTTCAATGCCCGCGACCAGTTTATCGTGTATGTTTTTGCATACCGTTTCAAGGTCATCGTGGCACACCTCATCTACCGCCGCTATATCATTATAGCAAATAAATTTGCCGTCCTTATAATAGTGCCCGGGCGGGAAAGGCATAATTTTACCGACAAGCCCCACAAGGTTTTTAGGCTCGGAGGCGAATATCGCCTTTCCGTCCTTATCAAGCCCGTAATAAAGCGGACGTATACCTATGGGGTCGCGCACGGCGATAAGCTCGTCTTTTTCACCGTCATAAATTATAAGCGCAAACTCCGCGTCCAGCATTTTGAACATATCCGCGCCGTAAAGCTCATAGAGCGGCAGTAAAATCTCGCAGTCCGAGTCGCTTTCAAAGGTATAGCCGCGCTTTATAAGATCGTCCCTTATGGGGCGGAAGCCGTAAATTTCACCGTTGCACACCAGCTTATTATTCTTGTATGAAAACGGCTGCATACCCTTATCGGTAAGCCCCATTATCGCAAGACGGTGAAATCCCAAAAAGCCGTTATTAAGCTTTTCAATTCTCGACATATCCGGACCGCGCGAAACGGTCATGTCAAAGCCTAACTTAAACTCCTCTTCCGGGATTCGGCTTCCTATATAGCCCATAATAGAACACATAACTTTTTCCTCATTTCATATTTTTAAATGTGCAAAGGCTTCCCGATAAAATCAGGAAGCTCTTATGCCTTTTTATCAGAACTGCTCAATATCCTGCAGTGCGTCGTAGCCCTCTTCGCCGGTGCGAACCTTTACAACATTTTCAACATCGTAAACAAATATCTTACCGTCGCCGATGTGACCTGTGTAAAGCACCTTTTTGGCGGTCGCTATAACAAGCGATACAGGAACCTTTGCCACCACTATATCTACCTGAATTTTAGGTAAGAGAGAGGTTTCTAGCAAAGCGCCGCGGATAATATTCGGGCTGACCCTTCTGCACACCGCAGCCCATAACATGGCTTACGGTCATACCGGTAATGCCAATGCCGACCATTGCGTTTTTAAGGCTTTCAAGACGGGATTCCTTGCAGACGATTTCAACCTTTGTAATCTTTTGTCCGTCTGCCTTTGCAGGCACATCCGCCGCAACCTTGGGCATTTCCTTAACCTCAACCGCCTCGGCAACGGGTGTATCGCCCGTGACGGCAACAGTTTCCTCGTCTTCGTCTATATACTCGGGAAGCATTGCGATTCCGCCGTAAGCGCTTTGCAAGCCATGCTCCTTAACATCCAGTCCTTCCATTTCTTCTTCACGGGAAACGCGCAGACCGAATATCTTCTTTATTATAAGGAATGAAAGAGTGATTGTAACGGCTGTCCATGCAGCTGTTGAGAACATACCGAGCAATTGAAGCCCCAATTGCTTAAAGCCGCCGCCGTAGAAAAGACCCTCGCCTGCAATTTGGTTAGCGCCGAAGTTTACGCCGTCGCCAATGCCGCGGGCAAACGCCGGAGCGGATTTGGTAGCGAACAAGCCGACAGAAATCGTTCCCCAAATACCGTTGCAGAAGTGAACCGCAACTGCGCCTACAGGGTCGTCAACATGGAGCTTGTAATCAAGGAACCAAACGCCGAATACTACTATAAGTCCCGAAACCGCACCTATTACTATTGCGCCGAATGCGTCGCACACATCGCACGGAGCGGTGATTGCAACAAGACCCGCAAGAGAAGCGTTTAAGCACATTGAAACATCTGGCTTGCCGTATTTGATCCAAGTGAATATCATAGCAACAACGGTTGCAACCGACGGAGCTATTGTTGTGGTAACGAAGATAGAGCCCATTTCCTCAATTGAGGTTGCCGCCGCGCCGTTAAAGCCGTACCAGCCGAGCCAAAGAATGAATACACCGAGGCAGCCTATCGGCAGGTTGTGACCGGGGAATGCGTTTACCTTTTTGACCTTGCCGTTTTTATCGCGGTTAAATTTACCGATACGCGGGCCGACCATTGCCGCGCCTATCAGCGCGCATATACCGCCGACCATATGTATGCAGTTTGAGCCTGCGAAATCGTGGAAGCCGAGTTGTGCCAGCCAGCCGCCGCCCCATGTCCAGTGAGCCTCAACCGGGTAAATAACCGCCGAGATAACCGCCGAATAAACACAGTAGGAAAGGAATTTCGTTCTTTCCGCCATAGACCCCGAAACTATTGTTGCGGTGGTAGCGCAGAACACCAGGTTGAAAACGAAATTTGACCAATCGAAATTTGCGTAATCGGTGAAAATATCAAATCCCGGTTTACCTATAATTCCCACAAGGTCTTCCCCGAGGAAAAGACCGAAGCCGATAAGAATAAACATTACCGTACCGATGCAGAAGTCCATAAGGTTCTTCATCAGTATATTTCCGGCGTTCTTTGCTCTGGTAAAGCCTGTCTCTACCATAGCAAAGCCCGCCTGCATCCAGAACACCAACGCCGCGCCGATTAAAAACCACACGCCGTATACTTCGCTGTGTATAGCGTCATATATTGCTTGATTCATAAAAAATCATCCCTTAAAATTTATAAATTTCTTTTTATTTTACGCTGAAAAGCATATCGCCGTAGGACGGATAAGGCCAAATATCTGCGGGAACAACGGTTTCAAGCTCATCAACCGTAATCCTAAGCTCGCTCATAGCGGCGAAAACCGCGTCCTTATAATACATTGAAAGCTCCTGCGTTTCGCTTATTTCCTTAGCCTTTAATACCGCCTGCTCTAACTTTTCGGTCTTTTTATAGGCTGCTGTGTTAAGCTTGCTTACCTTAGCCAAAAGCTCTTTTTCGTAGCTTGCATCAATATCGCCGCAGGCTGCCTTTGCAATGACCGTATCGGATAATTCGTGCGAATATTTGCTTACCGCAGGTAAAATATCCTTTTTCGCCATATCAATCATTGTAAGCGCCTCAATGTTGATTATCTTGCAGTAGTTCTCCGAAAGAATTTCGTATCTTGCCCGCATTTCGGTCTCGGAATAAACCTTGTGCGAAATAAAGAGCTTCATATTCTTTTCGTGCAGAGAATACGGCAGGCACTCGGGTGTTGAACGCAGATTCAAAAGTCCGCGTTTTTCAGCCTCGGCAATCCATGCGTCGTCATAGCCGTTGCCGTTGAATATAATGCGCTTGTGGTCAGTAACAGTCTTCTTTATAAGCTCGTGCAAAGCCTCTTCAAAGTTAGCCGCGCCCTCAAGCTCATCGGCAAACTGCTTTAACTCCTCTGCAACCGCGGTGTTAAGCACAACATTGGTGCAGGAAACGGACGAAGAAGAACCGAGCATTCTGAACTCAAACTTGTTGCCCGTAAACGCAAAGGGCGAGGTTCTGTTGCGGTCGGTAGAGTCTTTGGGGAACTTCGGCAGCGTATGAACACCTATTTTAAGGATTTCCTTTTCCTTGCTGCCGTAGGGCTCATCCTTTTCGATTGCCTTTAAAACATCGGTAAGCTCGGTGCCGAGAAACATAGAAACCACTGCCGGGGGCGCTTCGTTTGCGCCGAGTCTGTGGTCGTTTCCGGCAGAGGCTACGGATACTCTTAACATATCCTGGTATTCATCAACCGCCTTTATGACCGCGCAAAGGAAGGTTAAGAACTGCGCGTTTTCATACGGTGTGTCGCCCGGGTTTAAAAGGTTTACACCGGTATCGGTCGTAAGCGACCAGTTGTTGTGCTTGCCGCTGCCGTTTACTCCGGCAAAGGGCTTCTCATGCAGCAGGCAGACCATATGGTGCTTTTTAGCAACCTTCTGCATAATTTCCATTGTCAGCTGGTTGTGATCCGCCGCAATATTTGTGGTGGTGAATATCGGCGCTAATTCGTGCTGTGCGGGTGCCACCTCGTTATGCTCGGTTTTAGCCAAAATTCCGAGCTTCCAAAGCTCATCGTTAAGCTCCTTCATAAACGCCTGAACACGCGGCTTTATAATTCCGAAATAGTGATCCTCCAGCTCCTGTCCCTTAGGCGGCTTTGCGCCGAAAAGGGTGCGACCCGTATATATAAGGTCCTTGCGCTTGTTGTAAACGTCCTCGTCAATAAGGAAATATTCCTGCTCGGGGCCGACGGTCGTTTTAACCGATTTTACATCCGTTTTTCCGAAAAGCTTTAATACCCTTAACGCCTGCTTGTTTATTGCCTGCATACTGCGAAGCAAAGGAGTCTTTTTATCGAGCGCCTCGCCGCCGTATGAGCAGAAGGCGGTAGGAATGCAAAGCACTCCGTCCTTGATGAACGCATATGAGGTCGGGTCCCACGCGGTGTAGCCTCTTGCCTCAAAGGTGGCGCGAAGACCGCCCGACGGGAAGGAGGACGCGTCCGGCTCGCCCTGTATTAATTCCTTGCCGGAGAATTCCATTATTACCTTGCCGTCCGAGGTGGGAGAAATAAAGCTGTCATGCTTTTCGGCGGATAAACCCGAAAGCGGCTGGAACCAGTGGGTGAAGTGGGTAGCTCCCTTTTCAATAGCCCAGTCCTTCATTGCGTTCGCAACCACGGTTGCGGCGTTCGGATCAAGGGAACGACCGTCCTTTATGGTGCGCTGGAGCGCCTTATATGTTTCTTTGGGCAGTCGCTCACGCATTACGCTGTCGTTAAATACATTGCTTGCAAAAATTTCGTTGATTGAACTCATAACCGATCGTTCCTTTCAAAATTTGTGATAATAAAAAGCGGCAGCGGCGTGTATAAAAGGGAACGAGGTAGATAATTTCCCTTTTGCGACGCCGTTGCCGCCTTTTAATACCGTTATTCACAAAAATAAAGAAACGGCAGGAAGGTAAAATCAATTACCGACACCCTTGCCGTTTCATTGCGCTTATTATAACGCCGCGTATCCCCTTTGTCAAGCAAAAATCTCAACAAAGCATAAATTAACGCGTCTTGCGATTTTTGCGAAATTTTATTAATCAAAATAAGCGAATCGCTTAACAAAATTAATCATTTGCTCAAAGAACACAAAAAATCAACTCGTAACAGGTCGAATTTCGGAAAAAAATCAAAAACAGAATACTTGACAATTAAGCCATCCCTTATTATAATATTTATATATTGTTTATATGACACGGAGCAACGGTGTTCGGTGATGTCCGGGGGGCTTTTGTCCCCTTTAAGGCATCGGCGGACGCTTTTTTTATTTTAATTCACGCGATAAATAAGGAGGATCGGCAATGTATTCTTATGATGAGGTAATGACCTTTGTTGAGGAAGAGGACGTAAAATTTATACGCCTTGCGTTCTGCGATATTCACGGCAGGCAGAAAAATATTTCCATAATGCCGTCGGAATTAAAGCGTGCCTTTACCTACGGCGTTTCCTTTGATGCGTCGGCGGTAGCGGGCTTCGGCGATGTGGTGAGATCGGATCTGTTTTTACACCCCGACCCGTCCACCCTTTCGGTTTTGCCGTGGCGTCCTTCCAACGGCAGGGTTGTGCGAATGTTCTGCGATATTAAATACCCCGACGGCAGGCGCTTTGAAAAGGACGGCAGATATATTTTAATGCAGGCGGTTGAAAAAGCAAAGCAAGCCGGTATTTCCTGTTTTTTCGGCGCGGAATTTGAATTTTACCTGTTTAATCTTGATGATAACGGCGAGCCGACCGACACTCCGTTTGATAAAGCGGGGTATATGGATATAGCGCCCGACGATAAGGGCGAAAACGTTCGCCGCGAGATATGCTTTAACCTGCTTGAAATGGGCATTTCCCCCGAAAGCTCGCATCATGAGGAGGGCCCCGGTCAGAATGAGATAGATTTCCGCTACAGCACTCCGCTGAATGCTGCGGACAATGCGGTCACCTTTAAATCGGTTGTTCAGACGATTGCCCGCCGAAACGGACTTTTCGCGGATTTTTCTCCGAAGCCCTTAATGCACGAAAGCGGAAACGGACTTCATATAAATGTCTCCGTAAAGGCGGAAAGCGGCGAGGATGTGACAGAAAGCTTTATGGCGGGCGTGCTTGAGCACACGGTTGAGATGACAGCGTTTTTCAACCCCGTTGCGGCGTCATATAAGCGGCTCGGCGAGAAGAAGGCGCCGAAATATGTTACCTGGTCGCATGAGAACCGTTCGCAATTAATACGCATACCTGCGGTCAAAAGCGAAAGCCACCGCCGCATGGAGCTGCGCTCCCCGGATCCTGCCGCCAACCCTTATATTGTCTATGCGCTTATAATCTATGCGGGGCTTGACGGAATAAAGCGGAATTTAAAGCCCGCAGCGCCGTGCAACTGCAATCTGTTCACCGCCGATTCGGCTGTTACGGATTCACTTACCAATTTACCCGACACGATTGAAAAGGCACGCAACATTGCGAAAAACAGCGAGTTTATAAAACGCGTTTTGCCGGAGGGCTGCGCCGAAAGCATTTAAAAGGGGGCATAACGGGTGTACCGAGATAAAACAACACTCAGCGCACTTATAGTTTCCTCCTCGCAAAAGGCTGCCGATTATCTGCACGATATATTATCGAAGCTGCGGTTTTCGCCCGTGGCGGAGGCGGTAAGCATTGCGGACGCAAAGCGGCGGCAGCTGGAAAATCAGTTTGATCTGGTTTTGATAAACGCCCCACTGCCCGATGATTTCGGAATTGAATTCGCGGAATCGCTCTGTACGGACAGTTCTGTGGGAGTCCTGCTTTTTGTAAAGGCGGAGCTGCTTGAGCAGGTAAGCTACAAGGTCGAGGATTACGGCGTTTTAACCTTCCCTCGGCTGGGCACGCGGCAGAGCATCACAAGTGCCATACGGCTTGCCGCAGCAACGCACAACCGCTTATCGGCATTTGAAAGGCGAGCAGTCAAGCTCGAATCGAAAATGAAAGAGATACGGCTTGTAAACCGTGCAAAATGGCTGCTCATAGACCGCTACAACATGAGTGAAGAGGAAGCGCACAAATACATAGAAAAAACCGCCATGGATAACTGCGCGACACGCGGCGCCGACACCAGCGCTGTTGCCATTGCAGCAGCCCTGCACGCAGACCGCTGCCAGATCTTTACCGATGTGGAAGGCGTTTACACGGCCGACCCGCGCAAGGTGCGCAACACCCGCAAGCTGGATGAGATCACCTTTGACGAGATGCTGGAGCTGGCATCTCTGGGTGCACAGGTGCTGAACAACCGCAGCGTGGAGCTGGCCAAAAAGTATAATGTGGAGCTGGAGGTGCTCTCCAGCCTGAATCCCGTGCCCGGTACGGTGGTCAAGGAGGTTACAAAAGACATGG
>URNB01000048.1 GCA_900549055.1 uncultured Oscillospiraceae bacterium | reverse complement strand
CATATGCAACTAAACAAAGAACAAGCAGCTGCCTATTAGCAAACTGCTTGCACTCTATTTCTCATTTTAACTCTTTACCCCGACTATTGACAAAGAGCCTACTATTTTAGCCCGTAATAACCCCTACATCAGCCATACGGCTGCCACCATCTCGGCTACCGCGAAGCGGGTGATGGATTATTGTCGGTAAGGATGAGTGATTAGAATTGTTTGAATTACGGATTCAAAGCTCACATCTGTAGGTTTTGGTCATTTTACTAAAGCCCTTGCTTTTGTAAAAGCCTTCTGCTCTTAGATTGTCCTCTTTGAAGGTGACATCTATTTCACGGCAGTCATTTTCAAGGCAATACGCCTTGAATTCGCGCATGAATTCACTTCCGATTCCAAGTCCTCGGTACTTTTCCTCAATATATATATTCTGCAGAATGCCGACCGGATAGCGGCGGGAGAGGTGCTTGGATACATCACCTCTGATATATCCGATTATTTTTCCCTCGCACACGGCGATATAAAGAAAATAGTTATCTATATATTTTTGAAACAGCTTTTTCCCGTCTTCTTCAAGATACCAAAATTTGTTTGCCGTTTTGATTCCGAAGCTTTCTTCCTCATAGACTACCAGTTCGGCGCAAAGCTTTTGTATCTCGGGTATGTCCGCCGTAATTGCTCTGCGGTATTTAATTTCTTTCATACTGCCGTCTGTCAATTTTACTCTTTCCTTTTTCGGTTTAATTAAATATTTTAAAAAACCGCCGAATTCCTTAATTTTCCTTTCGGCGGTTCTTAAATGTCTGTAGTATTTTTTGAAACGGTGGAAAAACGGCCATGTAAATACATACAGTCTGTATAGCGGCTCTTTAACACTGTGTTTTTTTCCGTTCCGTGTAAACTCGGAAATAACGCCTATTATTTGCTCATGACGGATATTATCCTCCGATTCCGTGCGGTTATCGCCCCTGCATTCATAAGTGCCGTCCGGGTGTATTCTTATAACACGGTGGAGTATGAATTTACCGTCGTCGGTTTTGAAAAAGGGGATATCACCCTTTTTTAAATGCTTCGGCGGCGGAACTATCGTGACGGAATCGCGGCGATTATACAGCATAGGCTGCATACTTATACCGGTCACCGTAAATGTGACGCTGCCGCCTTTCAGCATATCCGCAAAAAGCGGATAAAGCAGCTCCATAGGTATGTTTTCAACCTGCGGCTTTGAATTACTCAATGCTGCCTACTTCCTTCATTTTATCAATATATATCTCAACCGATTCCGCGGCTGTTTCGCGGTCGATTTTATATTCCTTCATTAAATCGTTGATGAGTGTTTCCGCGGTGAAATCACCGGTTGAGTGATCCCACAAAAATTTTGCGGTTTCGTTAAGCTTTATAATACCGTTAACATCAAATGATTTCAAACCAAACGGTACAAGTACGGTCATTCCGGCGATGCTTTTTAATATGAATTCGTCGTTTCGTTTCATGCTTATTAATTCCTTTCGGTCTTCACAGTTCCGCCTTGCTCATGGCTTCATACGCCATATCTGCGGCGGCGGGGTCGGGTGTGCAGCCCATTTGGAAAACAGGAACCTTTGAAATCACCTTGCCTATGATATCAAGATATTTCGAAGCGTTTTCCCGACTTATCGGCTGCATGCAGTCGTATTTATCAAGCTGTCTGAAGGTTTGATAAAACATGTTGAGTATGATCGGCATCCCGTCAGACAACGGCATTTGTTTTATCCAATTGGTATCAGCCCGTTCAAGAAAGCATATCGCCTTGAGCGGAGCTTTTCGGTTTACTCCGATATTCGAGCTGCCGCACCACGGAGTTCCGTATGCGTAAATTCCATCGCCCATGATTCTTATTACGGGCTTGTCGTCGTTAAGAATATAAGCGCGATCACCCAATTTGTCAAGCCACAGCTTGGTGTGGGTGGATTTTCCCGTTCCGCTCGGAGCGGAGAAAAGGTATGCTTCACCGTCCGCCACAACTGCAGAAGCGTGCAGCATCATAGCGTCGTAATCCAGTATCTTGGTGTGAAACTGGCGTGATTCATAAATAAAGTCTGCAATATCCCTATAGCCGCGCCATTTTTCGTAAAGATCCTTTACAGCCGCTTCGGTATCGCGCTTCACTTCAAAATCATAACTGCCGTCATAATCCTTAATTAAATACGGTTCGGCATTTTTCATGGTGCGCTCGCATCCATCAAGTTTAACATTAAGGTCGATGATTCTGTATATACCCATAATACTCCTTACACTTTACGGCAACGCATTTCTAAAAAGTTAGGCTGTTGAAAAGAAATACTCCTCTTCAACAGCCCAAAAAGCCACATTAAGAAATTAGCTCTCTTCCGGCAAATCGCCGCCGCCGCCTTCACCGCCGCCTTCAGTTGCGATAGTGTTAAGCGAATTGAATTTTATAAGTTCAATCTCAACCTTTTTAAACATTAAAACACACCTCCCTTTATGTAGAATAAACGCTTATATAAATTATTTTACGTAATAAGCATCATAATAGCTTACAAGTTTAGCAGCATAGTCGCTTGAATCAACATGGTTGCGAAGTATGTCTATCAGTACAAAAGATACAGCAGCGCCATACTCATAAGCGGTCTCTCCATCTGCATTAACATATTTAACGCAGGGTCTGTAAGTAAGGGTCTGACCCATTTGAACAATGTTCATATTCTGGAAATAGCCCATGAAAGTCTTGTTTCCGGTATCACTGGCAGCAGCACTTTCATAAAGAATTGCAACTCCATCTTTGCCATATTCAGGAACGGTGCCGTCTTTTGAAAGAAGCATGCTGTAAGAGCTTACGGTACCGCCGTTCTCGCCGATAGCTGTAAATACAGAACCATCAATTCTAGCAGCATACTGAATTCTTGCTAAACTCATATCGAATTTTGTGTTGTTAACGGAAGTAGTAATTTTAGCATTTGTTCCGTCAGCCAATTGTGTACCTGTGCACTTGTCGGCAATATTGTCGGTTATCGCTGCTTTTGCATCATACAGTGCAACTAAAGCAACAGACTGCCCATCTTCGTTGGCACGGATTGCATCAATAAATACCTTTGAATAAACAGCACCGTAATAATAGCATTCTTGCTCACCGCGTGTAAATTTAACATAGGGTCTGAAATTAAGGGTCTGACCCATCTGAACAAAGTTCATGTTCTGGAAATAGCCTTGGTAGCTCTTGCTGTCAAGTGTATTATCAGCTTTATTCTCATAGAGAACTGCCGCAGTGCCTACTACGGGCTCTGAACCGTCTCTTGTTAAGAGCATACCATAATTTGTTGATGTGCAACCGTTAGCGCCTATTCCGGCAAAAACTCCGGAAATTTTAGCAGCATAATTAACTTTAACAAGTGCAGGGTCAACTTTAGTATAGCTATCTACTGTAGTGATTGTACCTTCAACAACGAAATCTTCCGTTTTGGTTTCCTGGCATTCGGTGCAGGTGTATGTAACAACGCCGTTAGAAGTGGTGGTGGGCATGGTGGTCATAACACCGGCATCCCAAGTATGCTCGTGAGTGTTAGCCTTAACGGTAACCTTGCCGTTTGTGAGGGTTACATCGAGGAGGTTTTCAGCAGCGTAATCGGCAGCCTGAACTGCGATTGTAACGGGATATACGGTGTTGGCAGCTGCGTCAGCGGCAATCTTAACCGTGAAATGGATCGACATATCGGAGGTGGACAAATTTTCTGCAGCCCAGTTTACGAAATCGAGGAACTGAACCTTGGTTGTGCCGTCTTCGGCAACATCGAGCTTATAGTCGAATCTGTCACCGGAATTGTCAAATGCCGCATAAGGTTCACCGGCAGCATTCTTTACGGCCGTAACCTCAAGACCTGCGGGGAAGGTGAAGATAACATGATGAGCACAAACATTTGAAATTTCGCTGAAGCTTGCAACAACTTCAACTTCTGCGCCCGCTGCGCCCTCGACAGAGTTAACGCTGTAAACGGGCTTGGTGGTGTCGCCTTCCGCTGCAGATACAGTCAGGCAACCTACGAGTGCGGTTAAGCAAAGGGCTGCCGAGAGTATAAGCGCGAGAGACTTTTTGAAAATCTTTTCCATATCTTTTCTCCTAACCGGCTTTCGCCATATATTACGGTCGCCTTTTTCGACGCCGCTTTCCGAAAGCGGCAATGCCACGTTCAGCCACTAACGGTTTTCTTTATTTTATCATTAAAATATTTCTTTGTCAAGTATTTCGGGGGCAAAAAACCTTACCGTATGGCCAAAGATTTCGATTTCTTTTTGTGCAAATAGTCAAATGGCACAATAGGTAGGCTTCGGGGACAAATAATTTGTGTTTTATACACCGTATATGCGTTTTTTATGCGGAGAGGTGAAGGTACACATATTATATTAGACAGTAGATGTTAGACAGTAGATATTAGATGTGCGAACCCAAGTCACCCTTGTGTAAAGGGTGACTCCTTACAGTGTGAGGGGCTCGGAGGGTTATAAAGCGGTGCCTGCACGGCTTCTGCAGGGACGGGGTTTGGCGAAAAATCCAAAACTTTTCGTTAAATTCGGGGCTATTCGACAGACTTTAATCAGCGCTTGCTAATTTGGCGGTTATGAGTTATAATTAATTTTGAATAAAAAACGAATCACTCTACGGGAGACAAGCGGAATGAAAAAAATCGGGTTTGACAATGAGAAATACATAAAGCTTCAGTCGCAGAATATACGCGACAGAATAGCCATGTTCGGCGGAAAGCTTTATATGGAGTTCGGCGGAAAGCTTTTTGACGATTACCACGCGGCGCGCGTGTTGCCGGGCTTTGAGCCGGATGCGAAGGTCAAAATGCTTTTAAAGCTTAAGGATGACGCGGAGATCGTAATTGTAATCAATGCCGACGCAATCGAGAAAAACAAGCGCCGCGGCGATCTCGGGATAACATATGATCTTGACACGCTGCGCCTTATCGACGCATTCCGCGGAATAGGGCTTTATGTCGGCAGCGTTGTTATAACACGGTTTACGGGTCAGCCGCTGGCGCTTGCCTTTGAGAACCGTTTAAAGCAGCTCGGCGTCAGGGTTTACCGCCATTACCCGATAAGCGACTATCCTTCCGATATTCCGCATATTATAAGCGATGAGGGCTTCGGCAGGAACGATTACATAGAGACCGATAGGCGGCTTGTGGTCGTGACCGCACCGGGCCCGGGAAGCGGCAAAATGGCAACCTGCTTATCGCAGCTTTACCATGAGCACAAGCGCGGAATAAAGGCGGGCTATGCCAAATTTGAGACCTTTCCGATATGGAGCATACCGCTCAAGCACCCGGTAAATGTGGCGTATGAGGCGGCTACAGCCGACCTCAATGATGTTAATATGATAGATCCCTTCCATTTGGAGGCTTACGGCAAAACGGCGGTCAATTACAACAGGGATATTGAGATATTCCCGGTTTTAAATGCCATGCTTGAGGGAATAATGGGCGAGTCGCCCTATAAGAGCCCGACCGACATGGGCGTTAATATGGCGGGCTTCGGGATTGTAGACGACGAGGCGGTAAGGGACGCCGCCTGCCAGGAGATAATCCGCCGTTATTATGCGGCGCTGGTGAGCGCGCGGCAGGGCTTGAGCGACCAAAACGACGCGCCGAAGATAGAGCTTCTAATGAAGCAGGTGGGCGTGACGGTGGAGGATCGCCCCGTGGTTGCCGCAGCGCTGAAAAAAGCCGAGGAAACATCATTGCCGGCGGTTGCGCTTCAGTTATCCGACGGGCAGATAGTCACGGGAAAGACCTCAAGCCTTTTGGGACCTGCCTCAGCCATGCTGCTCAACAGCCTTAAAATACTTGCGGGCATACCCGACAGCATCGATCTTATTTCCTCAACCATAATCGAGCCGATCCAGCGCCTTAAAACCGAAATAATGGGCAATCACAACCCGCGGCTGCACACCGACGAGGTGCTTATTGCCCTTTCGATGTGCGCGGTAACGAGCGATGTTGCGAAAAAGGCGCTCGGTCAGGTTAAAAATCTTGCGGGGCTTGAGGCGCACTCAAGCGTTATTCTTTCCCGCGTGGACGAGCAGGTGTTCAGAAAGCTCGGCGTAAATATTACCTGCGAGCCGAAGTATCAGACCAAAAAGCTCTACCATAACTAAATTTTCGGCAAACCGCAATTAAAATCATACATAATTATATGTACTTCTTGACATATCAGTGCCGTAGTGGTAAAATTATTAAGATAGTAAATTCGGCTGCGGCGTGATTTACCGCCGCGGCAGTGCAGCTTAAATGCGGCGGAATTTTTGGCGATACCCGCCGCATTGGTTGATTTTATCACGGGAGAAAACGACACGGCTCCCGTTGCTTTCGTTTTAGCGCGCAGGTACCCGGACTCAATATAACTGCATAACTGCGCTCGGAAGAAAAACCGTGCTTACTATATAGGAGGTTAATAAAAAGAATGCATCCGATCTTATATGTCGTTTTTGCGGCAGCTGCCGTCCTGCTCGGCGTTATAGGCTTTTTTGCAGGCTCGGTCTACCGCCGCAAATCGGCTGAAAATGCCATCGGCTCTGCCGAAGACGAGGCAAAGCGTATTTTAAGCGACGCTATGAAAACCGCCGAATCAAGAAAAAAAGAAGCTCTTGTTGAGGCGAAGGACGAAATTCATCAAATGCGCCAGGAGGCAGAAAAGGACATCCGTGAGCGCAGAAGCGAGGTTCAACGTCAGGAGCACAGACTTCAGCAGAAGGAAGAAACGCTTGACAGGAAAACCGATAATATTGAAGCAAAGGAGGAAAAATTAAGCGCGCGTGCCAAGGAGATTGACGCGAGAATCGCCGAATGCGATAAGATAAAGCAGAGCCAAATGGAGATCCTCGAAAAAATTTCCGGCTTTACGAAGGAGCAGGCAAAGGCTCATCTTTTAGAGCTGCTTGACGGAGAGCTCAACCACGAAAAGGCGGTTAAGATTCTTGATTATGAGCAGCGGCTTAAAGACGACGCGGACAGAATTGCCAAAAATGTTATAGGCCATGCAATTCAGCGCTGCGCGGCTGACCATTCCTCGGAAATGACCGTTTCGGTAGTATCGCTGCCGAATGATGAAATTAAGGGCAGGATCATAGGCCGCGAGGGCCGCAACATCCGTGCTCTCGAAGCGGCTACGGGTGTTGATCTTATAATCGATGACACACCCGACGCCATAACCCTTTCAAGCTTTGATCCGATCCGCCGCGAAATTGCGCGTGTGACGCTTGAAAAGCTGATTCTTGACGGCCGTATTCATCCGGGCAGAATCGAGGATACCGTTGCGAAAGCAACAGCCGAGGTTGAAGCGACCATAAAGCAGGAGGGTGAGCGCGCCATGATAGACGCAGGCATCCACAACCTGCACCCCGAGCTTGTAAGATTGCTCGGAAAGCTCAAATACCGCACAAGCTACGGGCAGAATGTGCTTAACCATTCGCTTGAGGTATGCCATCTTTCGGGGCTTTTGGCGTCGGAGCTGGGGGCGGATGTTACCCTTGCAAAGCGCGCGGGTCTTCTGCACGATATAGGCAAGGCGCTTGACCACGAGCAGGAGGGTACTCATATTCAGCTCGGCGTTGAGGCGGCCAAAAAATACCGCGAAAGCGAAGAGGTCATTCATGCGATTCAGGCGCACCACGGTGATGTTGAGGCGAAGACCGTTATTGCCTGCATAGTTCAGGCGGCGGACGCTATTTCGGCTGCGAGACCGGGCGCAAGGCGCGAGAATATAGAGAATTATATCAAGCGTCTTGAAAAGTTGGAGGAAATCGCCAATTCCTTTAACGGCGTCGAAGGCTCTTATGCCATTCAGGCAGGCCGCGAGATTCGCATTATCGTTAAGCCCGAGGCTGTAAGCGACGATGAAATGGTGCTTATGGCGCATGATATTTCGGCACGCATTGAAAATGAGCTTGAATATCCGGGTCAGATAAAGGTAAATGTTATAAGAGAGAGCCGCGCGGTGGATTACGCGAAGTAATCGCTCGGCGGCGTCAATTCGGGTTTACCTTACTTATTTTAGTGTTGTTTGCTTTTAATATACAAAGGACTGCCGCGTTAAGGCAGTAATGCACGAACAAAAAATTCTCAAATAGCTTTCGGTTTCCTCCGATGAGGGTGCGGGTGCCCGGCGGACACCTCCGCAAAGCAGAAGCACCGGTTGAGGCGGAAGCCGAGAAGCTGTTGGGTGAAAATAAAACTGAAGAAAAAAGAGAAGCTTTTATGAGTTTAAAGCTTCTCTTTTTTTCGTTATGGCTTACGCCGCGTCACCTTCTTCGTCAGAGGAAGGTATGTTTGTGCAAAAGTATCCTTAACGCGGGCAGTCCTTTGTTATTTGTATTTTTAAGGGCTATTTTTCGGTTGACACACGAATATCGGAGTTTTCAACGAAAAAGCTGATGTCGCCGTCGCGGTCGGTTCTGTAGATCTTTGCTCCGCAGTTTCTGAGCGAGGCGAGGGTCTTGCTGCTCGGGTGGGAATACGAATTGTCCTTCCCGACGGATATCGCGGCATATTCGGGGCTTGCCGCCTTCAAAAATTCCTCGCTGCTTGAGGATTTGCTGCCGTGGTGACCTACTTTCAGCACGTCGCAGTCGATATTCAGCTTTTCTGCCAGTACGTCTGCTTCGGTTGCTTTCTCGGCGTCGCCCGTGAAAAGGAATTTCTTATCCCCTATTTTCGCCATGGTAATTACCGAGCGGTCGTTTTCATTCTTCGCATCGGGGAAATAAGCGAGCACCGTAACCTCAAATTCGCCTATATCGAAATTCATACCCTCTGTTGCCGTGAACACTCTGCCCTTTTCGGCAACCACGCGTTTTTCCGCTTCGTTCACCGTCGGCATAGCCTCGGCGGTGCTGTCACGGTTGGGTATTATCAGGTTATCTATGGGAAAGCTCATCGCTATTTTGGCAAGCGCACCCGCGTGATCCATGTGCAGGTGGGTTATGAGAAGCGCGTCAATATCCTTTATATCGGCGCATTTAAGATCCTTTGCAATATCGTTTGCGGAGGAGCTGAGACCCGCGTCTATCACGGCGGAGCAGCCGTTTGAATAAATAAGCGCCGCATCCGCCTGGCCTACATCCATTATCTTAACAAAATCCTGCGTTTTATCAAAATCGACTGCTGCATCCTGCGCAAACGCGCTGCGAAGCTTATCGCCGAAAAGCTTGTTTGCAAAGGCAATGATAAATATTGCGATCGTGAGTACGGCGGTTGCGGAAACGGCGGTTTTTCTTTTATTCCGCCGTTTCATTTACTTCACCCGCTGCCTCGCGCTCAAGCAGCTGCTCCTTGGAAATCAGCACCTTGCGCGGCTTTGAGCCTTCATACGGCCCTACTACTCCGCGCTGCTCCATTTCGTCCACTATGCGCGCAGCTCGGGCATAGCCCAATTTCAGCTTTCGCTGCAAAAGCGAGGTAGAAGCCATACCGTTTTCCACAACTACCTTTATTGCTTCGTCGAGCATCGGGTCGCCCTCGGGGCCGTCCTCGGGCAGACCTGTTTTCTGCTTTTTCTCTATTGCTGCCTGGCGCTCTATTTCCACCATAACGTCGTCGTCGTAATCCACGGTGTGATCGCTCTTTATGTAGTCAACCACCGCCTCAACCTCTTCGTCGCTTACAAAGCAGCCTTGTATTCGGTTGGGCTTTGTTGAACCCACGGGGCTGAAAAGCATATCGCCGCGCCCCAAAAGCTTTTCGGCGCCTGCCGAATCTAGAATTGTTCGGCTATCTATTTGCGAAGATACCGCAAAGGCAATACGCGTGGGTATATTCGCTTTAATAACGCCCGTTACTACATCTACCGACGGTCTTTGCGTTGCGATTATAAGGTGCATACCCGCAGCGCGCGCCTTTGCCGCTATGCGGTTTATGGAGTCTTCAACCTCATTAGGCGCGGTCATCATAAGGTCGGCAAGCTCGTCTATTATTATAACTATGTGCGGCATTTTCTGAACCTCGGGATCGCCCAAGTTTTCAACAAACTTGTTATAGCCCGCAAGGTCGCGCACGCCGCGGTCGGCAAACATTTTATAGCGCCGCTCCATTTCGGTAACAGACCACCCGAGCGCCCCCGCCGCCTTGCGCGGGTCGGTTACAACGGGAACAAGCAGGTGCGGTATGCCGTTGTAAATTCCGAGCTCAACCACCTTCGGGTCTATCATTAAAAGCTTTACTTCGTCGGGCGTCGCCTTGTAAAGCAGGCTTATAATTATTGAGTTGATGCAGACCGATTTACCCGAGCCCGTAGCGCCGGCTATAAGTCCGTGCGGCATTTTTGCAATATCGGTCACCACCACGTTGCCGCCTATATCGCGCCCCAAAGCTACCGTCAGCTTGCTTTTTGCGTTTATAAACGCGGGGGATTCAAGTATTCCGCGAACGCCTACAACGGCGCTTGCCTTGTTCGGCACTTCTATTCCCACCGCTGCCTTGTTGGGTATGGGCGCTTCTATTCTCACGCCCGCCGTTGCAAGGTTCAGGGCAATATCATCAGCCAAATTTGTAATTTTGCTGATTTTTACACCTGCGCAGGGCTGCAGCTCATAACGCGTAACCGTAGGTCCGCGGCTTATATCCACAATGCGGGTTTCCACCCCGAAGCTTTTAAGCGTGTCTACCAAATGTCCGGCGGTGTGGTCAAGCTCCGCCGAAAGCGCGGCGGTATCGGTCGCCTTTGATTTATTAAGGAGTGACAGCGGCGGATAGCTGTAGCCCTCCGCCTTAGGCTCTGTTTCCTTTTCGGGTACGGAGAACTCGGCGGGCTTTGTCGGCTCTGCCGGTTTTTCGGTTGGTATATCCCTTTTCTCCGCCTCCGCCTCGTTTTTTGCGGCTTTAAGCGCCGTTTCAATCTCCGGCTTTATATCGTCCGTCTTTTCTTCAGGCTCGGTTGCGGCGGGGCTTTCGGGCTCGCTTTCTGCCGTTTCCCCGTAATAAGCCGAAACCACCTTTCGCTGCTTTTCATCAAGCGAGGTTTTGGGTATATTCCGCTTTTCGGGGATATCGTCTACCGGAATATCCACATTAAAGCCCTTTATTACCTTAAGCTGCTTGCCGCTCTGCGCTTCTTCGCTTTCGCGTTCAAGCCGCGCCTGATAAGCATTTTCCGCCTGCTCGGATATGCTCTTTACAGGCCGCGCCATAGTGCGGAAAAGCGACATAAGCGTAGTGCCCGTAATTATCATTAAAAATACGAATATAAGCAAAATTGCGGTTATTGCGGCGCCCGTTTTGCCGAAAGCAAGATACAGCGGCTGACCCACCAGTGCGCCCAAAAAGCCGCCGCTTTTAAGGTGCGAGCCCGATTTGTATGCCGCGGTCAGGTGCTGCCAAAAGGTGAGCGCGGCGTTATGCTTTGTGAAAATATCCACCGCTGCGCCCACAAGTATTACAAGTATGCCCGACTCTATAACCTTTGCATTCATAGAGCCGCCTATTTTATCCATTGCGAAAAGCACGGCAACAAAGCCGAGCAAAAACGGATAGAAATACGCCGTAACACCGAACACGCCGAATATAAAGTTATGTATTGCAAGCCATACATTTTGTCCGGGAATAAAAACCACGCACAGCAAAAACACGGCTACGGCGAACCAAATCACCGAAAGTAACTGCCGCCTGCCCTGAACCGCTTCTTTTTTTGCCGAGCTGTTTTGAATTTTGGTCGCCGTGGCGCTGCCCACGCGCGATTTGCCGCTTTTCTTTTTTGCTGCCATTTATTTTGCTCCTTATGTAATGCGCGGTCATATGACCGCTCTATTTATTCTCAATAAGCCTGTAAAGCCCGTCCAAAACCGTGCCCAGGCTGCCTATTTCATCAATAAGTCCCTCTTTTACCGCCTTCTCGCCCGAAAGCACACTGCCGACATCGGTAACCATTTCGCCGGTGTTCATCATAAGCTCGGTAAACCGCTCTGCCGTAATTGAAGAATTACGCACCACAAAATCGGTTATTCTCGCCTGCATTCGTGCAAAGTGATTCATGACCTGCGGTACGCCTATAACAAGACCCGTTGTTCGCACGGGGTGCACCGTCATGGTGGCCGACGGCGCAATATACGAGCGCTTTGCCGAAACCGCAAGCGGCACGCCTATCGAATGCCCACCGCCGAGTACATATGAAACGGTCGGCTTTTTCATGCCTGATATAAGCTCCGCAATGGCAAGCCCCGCTTCAACATCTCCGCCTACTGTGTTCAGTACGACCAGCAGACCCTCAATTTCGCGGCTTTCCTCAATTGCCACAAGCTGCGGTATCACATGCTCGTATTTCGTGGTTTTGTTTTGCTCGGGCAAAACGCTGTGTCCTTCGATTTCGCCTATTACGGTAAGACAATAGATCTTGTGCTTGCCGTCAAACGCGGCAACCGAGCCCATATCCTTTATCTCTTCAAGCTGCGCCCTGCGTTCATCCGATTTGCCGGTTTCCTTTTTTTCTTCGGTACTCATTCGCTTTTCCTCCGTTTACAATAAACATCATATTTATTATGGAAGAAAACGCCTGAACAATACATATTATAATATTTTTTTAAATCTTTTTCAAGTGGCGAATCTAAACCCCGCCGTTTATAAGCTTTTCCGCCAATCGGCATATATCCGCCGCGGCGTTCGGGTTCATATATTTTCGTTGATTTGCGGTTATTTTTTCGGCCTCGGCTTTATTCAGCAGGCGGTCGGCGGCATTGGGCAGACCCATGCCTATTCTTTTTACGGGAACGCTCATTCCGTGCTGCGCGAAAAACCGCATATTGAGCGTTTCGCATCCCGGAATTGACATCATGTGCACCATAGGCACACCGAGAACCGCGCCCTCGGTGGCGGAAAGTCCGCCCGGCTTTGTGATAAACACCTCCGCCATACGCATATACGCCGCCATTTTATCGGTGAAGCGAACGGCGGTTATCTTGTCGGGGTATCGACCCGCAAGCCTGTTATACAGCCATTTGTTGCTGCCGCATATTACCACGAGTCTGATTTTTTTATCGTTTTTATAACGGTCATACAAAAGCTTGATTGCCAAAACGAGCTTTCCGGCACCCATGCTGCCGCCCGAAATTAAAATATAGCGTTTATCTTTATCGAGCCCCGTAATCTCCGCCGCCTTTTCACGCGTTAAAGGCTCGGAAAAGGCGAGGCTTACGGGAATGCCGAGTGGGTAAAGCTTATCGCGCGGTATGCCGCGGCGTAAAAATTCGGCCGTCAGCTTATTTGACGGTATAACAAAAGCGTCGCAGTCGGTTTCCTCTGTAAACGGAATGCAGGTGTAGTCCGTCGCTATAAAAACGGTTTTCGGCACTGCCATGCCGCGGTTTTTCATATTGGTTATTATTTCAGCGGGGAAAATATGCGGCATGAAAACCACATCCGGCTTTTCCTTTTCAAAAAGCTTTTGCAGCTTTTTGGTCATAGCCGCGTTCGCAAAATAAACCGGGGAGCGAAAGGGCAGATTTCTGTAAGCGTTTCCCGCCGAATAAACCGCACCGAAAACACGCGGGGCCGCCTGCACGGTTTTAATATATGTTTCGTCTATCCGTTTGGCGGTGTGCTTCCCCGCCAAATCATAGGGATTCAGCATTAAGACCGAATCGCCGCGGCGTTCAAGCTCTTCTTTTATCGCTCTGCCGGCAGCGTTGTGTCCGCCGCCCGTTCCGCAGGAAAGTATAAGCGCCTTCATAATTCTCCTCCGATAAGTGCCGTGAGGCACAAATTACTGTTTTCAGTATACCTTTATCCGCCGCAAAAGTCAATCTCCGTATATGTGCGCGGTTCGGCAGAAAATCAAAGAACAGAAAATTAAAAACCCGCATACTCCACAGAGTACACGGGTTTATGTGTTGGCATCTACTTATTTTTCCGGGCAGCTTCCCGCCGAGTATCTTCAGCGCAAGCGAGCTTAACTTCCGTGTTCGGTATGGGAACGGGTGGACCCTCG
>URNB01000047.1 GCA_900549055.1 uncultured Oscillospiraceae bacterium | reverse complement strand
AAATTTGAAACGCGGTACGGGAAAGCCCCATACCGCGCCTTTTAATAAAAACCTTTAATTTTTGCTTTTTCCGCCGCAAATGCAACGGGATAAAAACCCTCTTCGTTACAGTAAAAGAATCGGCTGCCTTTTTCGCTGTACAGCTCAATAACATCAGACGGAGCTACGGCTCGCCCGGCGTAACCGTCAGGCAGCTTTAAGCCGTATTTTTCCCGTATGTAATTAAGGCAGGTAAAATCGTCGTCAAAATAGGCAACCTCACTATCGCTCACAAGACAGTATTCTTCCGCCGGAGGTTCTGTAAAGCCTGCTTCAAGCAGCTTTTCAATACCCGCAAAGGCGTAGCTTCTGACAGCCGCACCGCTTATATCCAACTGGTAAATACGGTAGCCTTGTCTTTTATCTGTTTCGGGCTTTTGTATAATCTTTTCACTGCCCTCCGGTCGCTTTAAAGCTATAATAGGGTCGTCTATACCGTTGTAATTCGGGTTCCAACAGGCAATTTCACATTTCATACCGCACTCTGCCGCCGTTTGCCGCACGCGTACTGCGCCGGCCGCCACATTTTTGTTTCGGAATTTATCAATGTCTAAGGCGTCAATAACGGTTCTTGTGCCGCATGGCGCTAAACTCTGCAATAATTCTTCAAGACCCGCTGCCGCGTTTGCCGAAGCCAGTGCGATAAAGGTTTTACCCGACAGAGCGTGTGCAATATATGACTTTAAATACCCCTCGGTAATATATACCTGCCCGGCATTTCTGTCGCCTAAAAACTGTATGGGGCTGCCGGGGCCTGTGCCGTATGGCTTACTTGATGAAGAAAACCATATGTATTTAGCGCCCGGCTTATCCGAACCCTCGTTTTTAAGCGGAGTATCAAGCCGTATTTGCAGATCGTGTATCATACCGTCAATTTCTCTTATTGGTATTAAAATTCCGTTTGTATATGAGCAGAACATTACCGTCCATACGCCGTTTCTTTTGTAAAACCCCGGCACGCCCTCTACGGTGAAGCCGTTTTTAATAAGCGTCCTTGCTAATTTCTCGCACATATAAAACGGGGGCGTGCTTTTAAAGCCTATTTTATCTATCTGACTGTCGGTAAGACATCTCACATTCTTTAAGTGCTCTCGGTGCTTATCGCTCAGTTTAAGCAAGCCGAGCAATGCCGAGAGTGTTCGGTTAATAACGGGAGCTTCCGCGCGTTTTACAGTCGGAGCAGCTTTGCACACCTTTGTTTTACAGTGGTCAAAATCGGTGTCCGTTTCAAGACGAAGCAGTAATTCATCGCAAATTCTTCTGTAAGCCTCCGAATTTGAAATGTTGCCGTTTAATTTGCTGTATAACGCCAGCATACCGCCTTTTTCTCCGCAGTAATTACATCTCCAGGTGTTGTTTTCGTAGTTTATTTTAAGCTTGCCGCGGTCGTCTCCGCAAAAAGGGCAATCGGTATATACGCCGTTTGCCACCGGTCTGCGAATCTTTATGGGCAGCAGGCTTGCCACCTGTTCAATGTCGAACGGAAAATCTCCGGTTGACCCCATACTTTAACCTCACTTCATTGAATCAAGAATAAGCTTTGTTGCGGCGCGGAGAATGTTATCCTCGGTCGGGTATTTTTCAATAATCATTTCCAATACCTTAACGGGGCGGCGCTCGGCTAAGGTTCCCACCTTCCAGCCGTTATACGGTCCGCCGTCAATAACATAATTCTTCGCGTCCTCTAAAGTCATCACAGCGCATATTTCGTCAATCGGCGTAGTCTTGTCATAGGAAACAGGAGTCGGCTCATCTTCGGCTGCCGCATGCTGCTCTATTACTTCGCCCGTTTGCTCGTCTACTTTAATGCTGCTGTTTTCAATATTGTTTACAACCGACAGCAGCGGGTCTGTAACGGGCGGAGCTTCTTCTGTTTCCGCCTTTGCAGGTGCGGTTTCGGGTTCTGCTTTCACAGTCTCCGTTTTTATCTCTGCCTTGACGGGTTCTTCCGCTTTTTCGGGCTTTACTTCTTTCACAGGCTGTTTAGGCTTTTCGGCTTTCTTGGTAACCGCCTTTTCCTCGGCTTTTACGGCAGAGGGATTGACGGAAATAAACTGCAAGCCGAAGCCTGCGTCCGAGAGCGCTTTTTCCATAGCGTCGTGCTGGGCTTTCGCCACGGACACCTTGTCCTCGGCATCAACCCCCGAAATAATACAGTTTGCCGCAGGCTCGCTGTCGGCGCGGTCAAAATATACCCTTGCCTCAACCGCGGCAATTTTCTCCGATAAGTTTTTAATAAATATACGGATCTTGCCGTTGGGGTGTCTGAGTCTGAACCAAAGCTTTTGGTAGGGCAGATCAAGTACCGCTCCGTTTTCGGTGCTGCGGACATATTTTAACGGGTCAAAGCCCTTTACGCGGTTAAGACCCGCGGCGGTGCTTTCGGCGTTGTAAACAACGGCGCTGTTGTCTGATTTCATTTGATTTTTTCTCCTTTCAGAATTAAAGACGGGAATAAGTAAGCTTTTTCTTCAGCTCATCCCGCTTTTTTCATTTTAATGTCGTATACCTTTTTGTAATTTCCTATGCGTTCGGCTAAAGCCGTGTTGCGGTTTCCGGTTTCGTTACGGTGAATAGACATGCAAAGCATACCGGGCTGTCCCACAAGAATAACACGGTGCTTTGCTCGGGTAATTCCCGTATAAACGAGGTTTCTGTTCAGCATATTGTAGTGGCTTTTTATAATCGGCATTATAACAATGTCGTACTCCGAACCCATTGCCTTATGAACGGTTGTGGCATAGGCTAATTCAATATTTTTCATATCCTCAAGCGTGTATTCGGCTTTGCGGTCGGCGGAAAACTCAATTGTAATAACGGCTTTGTTGTCCTTATCCGTGCCTATATCGCGTATAAAGCCTATATCTCCGTTGGAAGCCTTGCTGTTGTTCTTGTTTTGCATAACCTTATCTCCTACGCGGAAATAATCAGCGCCTATTCTAAGGTCGGGCAAGCCGCCTTTATACGGATTAACAATCTCGCGAATGGCAAGATTCAATTCGTTTGCCGCGGCCGCACCCTTTTTACGGTAAGGGGAAAGTATCTGAACATTCTCTATACCGTATTTTTCCGTAAGGTCGCAAAAGGCTCTTTTAATAATATCCGCCGCCTGATCCTGCGTTTGGCATTTGTAAAAACAAAAGTCTTCTCCGTAGGATAATTTGGTTTGGTCGTTATTTATAGCCCTTGCGTTAAGCGCTATTCTGCTACCGTCCTTTTGGCGGAATATTTTATCCAGCACGGTAACGGGAATAAGTCCGCTGTTTATAAGCTGACGGAATACATCGCCCGCGCCCACGCTTTGCAGCTGATCGGGGTCGCCTACAAGAACAATCTTTGTATTATTACCGATTCTCATAAAAAACTGCCGCGCAAGCCACATATCTATCATGGAGCTTTCGTCCACAATAATAAGTCCGGCGCCGATAGGTTCAAATTCCTTATCCTTTTTAAAATATCCATCCTCGTTTTGAAGTCCCAGCATACTGTGAAGCGTTGAGGCGTCGGTTTCGCCGGTGCTTTCCGCCATTCGTCTGCTCGCTCTGCCCGTAGGCGCGGCAAGCTTGATTTTTTCCTTTGGGTAAAGCGCCTTATATACCTCAATAATGGCTTTCAAAACGGTAGTCTTACCTGTACCCGGAGAACCCGTGATAATTGAAAGATTACTGCTGAACGCCATATATACCGCCTCGCTTTGCTTATCTGAAAGCGCTATGCCGAGGTTTTTCCGCACATGCTCAAGAATAGCCGAAATATCTATTTTTTTAGGAGGCATAGCTAAAAGCCTTCCTATTCTTTCGGCTGTTTCGTTTTCCAAAACAAAGCTTTTGGTGCTGTATATCCGCCCCTCGCTTGATACTATATCGCCCTTTAAAATCATATTGTCAATAACCGAATCAATTTCGGCAGTCTTGACAAGCAGATCTGTTGAGGGCAGCGCCTCATTCAGCATTTCGGCGGTTGTCTGCACCAAGGTTCTTTCGTCAATAAAAAGGTGACCGTTATCCTGCTTTTGCGTTTCAAGTGCGGTAATAACCGCGCCGCGTATACGCATAGGGGAGTTAAGCGGCGTATCACCCTTTTTAACTATTGCGTCAACACGCTTAAAGCCGAAGCCCGGAATATTGCAAAGCTCATAGGGGTTATCTGTCAGAATATCTATGCTTTTCGCTCCGAAATAATCGTAGATATGCGTTGCCGCCGTAACGCTTATGTTAAAAGGGGACAGCAGCATCATAAGACTTCTTACCGAATAGCTCTTGTTAAAGGTTCTTTTTATATCCTCCAGCTTCTGCTCGGATATTCCCTTTATTTCAAGCAGCTTTTCGGGGCTGTTTTCAATAATGTTAAGGGTATCCGCACCGAAACGCTTTATAATATCGTCGGCGGTTTTTTCGCCTATACCTTTTACAAGGCAGGAGGATAGGTAGCCCTTCAAGCCCTCGTCCGTGTACGGTACTATTTCTTCACAGTCTTCAACGCTTAACTGCGTGCCGTATTTGCCTGTCTGCCATTCGCCCTCTAAAATCATGGAGATTTTATCTGTTTGCGGCAAATTATACCCTTTAGCGATAAAGCGGATAAAATCGTCCCTGCCGTTTGCGGCTTTGCGCGCTTTGTCGGGTACGGTTTTATCCCGCGTTCTTACGCGTATTACCGAGTGCTTGTCTGCGGGGTTATAAAAAAGGGTGCTTTCATATACGCAGGAGTAGCTCACGCTTTATAACCTCCCGCTCACATTTTCTTTTCATAACAAAACTCCTTTATAAAAAAATCAAGCCGCAGTATTCTGCGACCTTTTAACATAAAACCTGCGAGTTTCGAACAGGGTTACAAACTTATCATAGATATTCGGGTACTGCTCTTTCAGTCTGAACAGGTTATCCTTGTCTATGGTAGGCTTAAAGGTTGAATTGTATTCCACGGTGTAGTCGGTGTCCCCCACGGTACAGCCCGCGTTACGGTTTTTTCCCATAACATCGAGAATACAGCCCCTTATCCTTTTAAGCTCGCTGTCGATTCTGTTTTCCTCTGATTTTATCTTTTTCTTTTCCTCCTGCAATTCAAGGTATCTCTGCACATCCGCCGAGATTTTAATACCGAGTAATGATTCGGGTATCGCCGCGTGGGACATTCCGGGATGTTTTTTTATGCTTTCAAGTACCAAATCCCCGTCCTCACTGTAGGGCGGCGGCACTTTTTTCAGCACATTGTTCACCCAGAAATCTTCCTCAAACGCGATTATCAGTTCCTCGTAGTTTAAATCCCGTTCGATACTGCGAATAATAACCTCATTTTCGGTATTCCCGTAAAGGCAGCAGAAATATACCTTGTCGATATTGGTAACAGCCATATAATGCCGCCCCTGTATTTCATAATTCACCGGAACGCTTTCCTTGCCGTCAAGCCACCAGTTATCCTTTGCGTTGTAATTGGTAGTTTTAATTTCAAGAATAGCGGTTTTGTTTTCCGGCAGAGTTACGAAATAATCCACATCGGCTAACATATACGGGTGATTCGGGTGGTAAAACATTTTCTTTACCTGATAAACAGGGAAGCCGGTCTTTTTACTGAATATTTCAGCGACCAAATCCTCAAGCAAATGCCCTATTTTTTTTTGCACCCAGTTATCCTCGTTGTCGCCGGCTGTTACTATATTCAGCTTTTCGTAATAAAGGTCTCTTGCCGTAGAGTAGGGTGATACCCCTATTACAGCCGCCGCATCGCTGCCGCCGATTCCTTTTCGCCGCCAGTCGAGCCATTCATCCCTTGTAAGGTTACTTGTATCTACAAGAACTGACGGGGTGTAATTTCCGTTCGGCATATTTTAAGCCCCTTTACATCGGCAGCGCAGAACAGGCGCACGCCGGTAATATATTATTTTTCGGTGCTTTGCACGCTTTCGTGCCTCCTTTCTTTTCATTTGCTCTCTAATCCTTGCAGGGCGTGTGTGCCTGCGGTTAGAACGCATACGGTTTCTTTTGCTCATTGGTTTTCCGCCTTTCAATTTATTCCAATCACCTTGCGGTGTTTTGGGTAAAATAAAAAAAGCGGGAATGACCGCCGTATATATAATACAGTCAAATACCATTCCCGCATAGGAAAAAATCCTTTTTTTACTTAAAAAAAGACAGTAATAAACCGCATAATGCGATAATACCACTGTCATTTAATACAAACTCAACATAGGTGTGCGATGTGATATTAAAAAATATCCCTTGCCCGCAGGGGCTTGCACAAAAATCAATTACAAAAGTATATTACCACAATATATTGTGGTTGTCAAGGCTTGAATTACCTTATATATAATTTGATTTTAAAAAAATTATTATTAATTGAAGAAAAAACAGAATATTTCCCGTTTTTATAATTGTACGGATTAAAAACCGGTTATGTACCTTGAAAACTTAACAGTCTAACTCCGATACATTCCTTGTCGAACAGCGGCTATCCATCTGTTAAAGCGAGCAGAGCCAAGAGCACTTAAATTCGGGTGGCAACCGAATTACGCGATTACTCGGCAAGGGTATAATGGTACTTCCGTAACTCGCGGTCCGGCTATAATGAAAGCGGGAAGGTGAAATTCCTATGGATCTGTTTGCCGCAGACATCGGAGCGACAATAAAACTTGTATACAAAATTTACAAATGGCAATAATTAGAATGAAAGGAGAAAATATGCGTAACACAAATAATGATGATTTAGTGCAGCTGCCGTTAAAGGATATAAGCACTGTTAAAATTGATACTACAAAGCCGTGCGATGAGAGAATAAGGAGTTATGTTGAGCAGATAGGAAATCCTTATCGCTATATTGACAAGGGAGTAATTGTGGAAATTGAGTACGCAGATACAAATATAAGTCTGCACGACCGACTTCTTTCATATGCGACCAATATTGATAAAGGCACAGGAAATTGGTGGTAATACCGGATAAGCTATTGACAATTTATCAAATCTGAGGCATACTTTATATAAGGTCAATGACGGCGGCATACACGGCTGTCGGAACAAATACCGGAAACAAATTTCCTGATTTTACTTCGGAGGTTTGTTTTCTTATTATGAACACAAAATATACAGCGGCAAACGCTGATAAAAATGAATATTTTGCTGTTGCTTATTATCGGCTTTCAAAGGATGACAAGGCAAAATCCGAAAGTGACAGCATTGCAAATCAACGAAAGCTTATTTCTTCCTACGTGGATTCACATTCAAATATCAAGCTGGTTGAGGAGCATTATGACGACGGATATACCGGAACGAACTTTGATCGTCCCGGTTTTCGTGCTGTTATGGCGGCAATTAAGGAAAGAAATGTTAATTGCGTTATAGTTAAGGATCTTTCGAGACTCGGAAGAGAATATATCGAAATGGGAAGATATATCGAGACGGTTTTCCCGTCTTTAGGCGTGCGGTTTATAGCAATAAACGACGATGTAGACAGCAGCCAAAGCAACGATTCCGACGATATAATAATTCCCATAAAAAACATAATGAACGAAAGCTATTGCCGCGAGCTTTCAAAAAAACTTCGTAAACAGTTTCAGATTCAGCGCGCAAACGGGGAATTTTTGGGCGCTTTCGCAAGCTACGGCTATTTAAAGTCGCCCGATAATAAGCATAAAATTATTATCGACGAATATGCTGCCGAAATTGTGCGCGGAATATTTTTATTGAAAATAAGAGGATACAGCGGGCAGGGTATAGCCGATTTTTTGAATAAAGAGCGAATACTGCCGCCCGCCGAATATAAAAAGAGCATCGGACTTAATTACAAAAGCGGGTTTAAAGGTCTTTCAAAAGCAAAATGGAGTGCGGTTACGGTAGGGAGGATCTTGCAAAATCCGATTTATATAGGCACGCTTATTCAGGGCAAGCGCGGAACTCCGAATTATAAAATTAAAAAAATGCGCGTTCGGGATGAGGATGATTGGTCGGTGGTTAAAAATAATCATCCGCCGATTATCGACGAAACAATATTCTCGGTGGTAGGGCGTATGCTTGCAAGAGACACAAGGAAATCTCCCAATGATGAAACGGTCAGCCCGTTATCGGGTGTGCTTTTTTGCGGCGACTGCGAAAGAACAATGGCACAGCGCTCAGTGACGCGCGGCAATAAGAAATTTTACTATTATATATGTTCCTCGTACAAGTACCGAAAAAGCTGTTCTTCACATAATTTTGAGCAAAAAAAGTTGGAAAAAATAATTTTAAACGCTATTACAAATCAAATAAATTTAGTTATTGAAATAAACGAAATGCTTAAAGAAATAGGGGAGAGCAGTCTCACCAAAATAAAGATAAAGCGTTTTGATATGATGATAGCACAGAAAAATTCGGAATCGGACAGATATAACGGTATGCGCGCCAAATTATACGAAGCATTGAACGACGGACTTATAGACCGCGACGAGTACGAAGCAATGCGAGCAAAATATTCAAAGCTGATTTATGATACCGAGCAGTCTGTTGAAAATCTTAAAAGGGAGCGTTCGGAATTTATTTCGGATACGGCGGATAACAATGCATGGATAAATGAATTTATCAGGTTTAACGGTGCTGAGGAGCTTACAAGAGAGCTTGTTGTAACATTTATTGACCGAATTTATATTTACGAAAATAAGCGGATTAAAATTGATTTCAATTACCGTAACGAGCTGTCAAATATGCAGGAATTATTAGAACAAAAAGCAAAGGAGGCAATAAAGGATGGCGCGTAAATCAAAATATGTATCCGTATTAAATGAAACGGATGAAAGCGCTGCGGTGTATCGCTGCGGAATTTATTGCCGCCTTTCCGACGAAGACGGGGACAACACAGAGTATAACTCTATCGGTAATCAGGAAAAGATAGCAATGCACTTTTTAAAGGCGCACCCCGATATTGAGGCGGTGGATATATATTCCGATAACGGCTTTACCGGAATGAACTTCAGCCGACCCGGATTCAGGCGTATGCTTTCCGACATTCGTGACGGCGTTATCAACTGCGTAATTGTCAAGGATATTTCACGGTTAGGCAGACATTTTGTTTTAACAAGCGAGCTTGCGGAAAAAATACTGCCTGAAATGAATGTGCGCCTTATAAGCATTAACGACGGTTACGACAGCATAAAAAAGGACGCCGATTTATCAAGTCTTACTTTGCCTTTAAAAATGGTAATGAACGATTATTATGTTAAGGATATTTCCAAAAAAATCAAGGCAAGTATAGGGGCTAAAATGAAAAACGGTGATTTTTTGCCTGCAAGCGGGAGTATTCCTTACGGGTATTTGCGCAATTCCGAAAAAAACACCTTTGATATTGATACGGAAACCGCGCCGACAGTTAAAAGAATTTTTGAAATGCGGGCGGCGGGTATAAGTATAAATGCAATTTGCAAGGAATTAAATAAGGACGGTATTTTCTCCCCTGGAAAATTGAGATATGAGCGCAAAATGACGGATAATCCTAAATTCGCAAACGCTTTATGGTCGCGAAAGACCGTAAGAAAAATTTTAAGCGACCCCGTATATTTGGGAAACAGAATACACGGAAAAATCGGGCGCGAAAGGGTTGGTCTTGATAAAAGCTCTCGCCCTGACAGTGAATGGATAACCGTTAAAAACGCACATCCGGCTATTATATCAGACGAGCTTTTTGAAAAGGTTCGGAATTTAATTTCGGAGGAAAAGGAGTCGCGAAATATGCACGATGCGGCAACCGAAATCGGGTGGGACAGCAGAGATATTTTCAGAAATAAAATTTTTTGCGCCGATTGCGGCTCGGTAATGAGCGGAATGAAGGGCTGCGCAAGAAAGGGCGGAAAGGCTAAAAGCTGGATATATTATGACTGTAATTCTTACAGAGAGTCGCAGCGGCTTTTGTGCTCGTGCCATTATATAAATCAAAATACCGTAATGAGCGTATTGAAAAATGCTCTTGATAAGCAACTGCAAATAGTCGTAAATGCCGAAAGGCTGATTTCGGATATTACTGCCCGCCGTATAACCTTGCCGTTTTATACAGACGCCGAAAAAAAGCAAAAGGAGCTTGCCGCTCAAAGAAAGAATTTGGAGCTGAAAACAGAGCAACTGCTGTTAGACCTCACAGACGGGCTTATTGACCGCGAGGAATATATGCTTATGAAGAAAAGGTATTCGAATATGCGGGCTGAATTATCGACGGAAGAAAAAAACGCCGCGGAGAGAATTAAAGAGTTTAAAAACACTGTTGAAAAAGCCGAGAGCCGGTTAAAGGCTTTAAGAAACTATAACGGACTGTCGGAATTAGACCGCGAAACGGTTGATTTGTTGGTAAATAAAATTTATGTTTCGGGGGACGGAAATATAAAGATAGTATTAAACTTTGAAGATCCGTGCCGTCAGCTTAAAAAATATATTGAAAAAGCGGGGTGATAGAAAATGCGGCTTGACGAAAGGCAGAATATCTATTATCTTCGACTTTCCAGAGAAGACGGAGATGTTGAAAGCGGAAGCGAGACGGAAAGCAACAGTATAAGCTCGCAAAGAGTGTGTATTCGGCGTTATATTGAGGAAAACGGTATGAATTGCGAGGATTTTACCGAGGTATCCGACGACGGTTATTCGGGAACGAATATGCACAGACCCGGTATTCAAAAAATACTTAAAATGGCAGAATCGGGGAATGTCAAAACAATAATTGTCCGCGATCTTTCCCGCTTTGCAAGAAATTATCTTGAGGCGGGGCATTATCTTGAATTTATATTTCCCATGTACGGTGTGCGGTTTATTTCCGTAAACGACGGTTATGACAGCCTTTTGACAGGCGAGACCACAGGCGGCTTGGGGCTTGCGATTCACAACCTTATAAATCAAATGTACAGCATGGATATTTCGCGGAAAATAAAAAGCGCGGTTGATATGAAAAAACTGAACGGGGAATATGTATACGGCACGGCGCCCTACGGCTATAAAAAGGGCGAGAAAAAGAATACTATTGTGCCCGATAAAGAGGCAGCCCCCGTTGTGAAAAATATTTTTGAGTGGGCGGCCTCGGGTATGACCGTTACATGCATAGCCCGAAAATTAAACGCTATGAATGTTGTGACGCCCTCGGTATACCTTGCGAATGTGCGGGGAAAATATAAAACCCGCTCCTTTTGGACCTTTGATTCCATTCGCAATATTTTAGAAAACAGAATATATACGGGTGACACCGTTCCCTTTAAATCGCATGTTATAAAGGTCGGCAGCAACCGTGTGAAACAAATTCCGACAGAACTGCAAACGGTAATTCCGAACACGCACGAGCCTATTATAACAAGGGATTTATTTTACTTGGCGCGAACGGCAAAAAGGTCGGTTCATAAAAATAAATCTGAGCCGCGGAAAAATTTATTTACCTCTCTTTTGGTGTGCGGCTGCTGCGGAAACCGCCTTTCAAAGGGCAAAGCGCAAAATAAATACTGGCGGTGCGCAAATTCAAGATACACAACCGAAACGGATTGTAAAAATGTTAAAATTGAGGAATCTGCTTTAAAAAATATTATTTTGAGAGCTGTAACCATGCAATGCAAAATGCTTGACATAAGACTGACAAAAATTAAAAAAGAGAGCAGCTCTGTCGGGTCGGATGAATACTTTTTAAAAAAGGAAATATCCTCATACCGCAGTAAAATAGAGCAGGCAAAGGATGCGAAAATCCGTTTATACGAAGATTATGCGGACGGCATTTTGAATGTTGAGGATTATAAAAGCCAAAAAAACGAGCTTTTAAGGAGCACTGACGATTTACAGCTTAAACTGAAAACAGCCGAATGCAGGCTCGCCGAGATAGGGGAAAGGTTAAAACAAAACGCTGCTCGTATATCCGAGAGTGAAGCATTCTCAAAGTATTCCGAAATCACCGATTTAACGCCCGAACTTGCAAAAGAGCTGATTGATAGCATTATTGTCTTTCCGAACGGCACGGTGAGAATTAAATGGAATTTTGCGGATGAAACGGCAAATATTATTGAGATGCAGCCTGGTTCCGAAAATAAAGCCGTATAGTCTTGTATTTATCTTGACAAATTTGAAATTTTATGAAAATATGCAATCAAATGCAGATTTTCATAAACAAGCAAGTGCCTTATTCCAATTATGAACTGAAAAGTCTGATAATTTTAAATACGGCAAAGAAAAGCACTCTGAGGGGTGCTTTTCTTATTCTAACGGCTGTTGATATTTCACGGTTTGTCTTATTAAATTGTTGTCCCAAATACAACACAAAATATATATAGGAGTGTGTTATAATTGGGACAACACTTAAATTTCGTCAAACCCGCATAAATAAAGGGTTTACACGCATTTTCAGGGTGCGGTTGTCCCAAATATAACATAAATTTGAGCCGTTGGCTTAATATTTCAAATTTTGCAAAAATGCCCGCAAACCTGCATAAATAAAGGATTTTTTAAAAATTTAAAAAAATTGTTGTTCCATACTTGACACACTCGTGAGCGGAAGCCCTATTTTGCAAAATGGAAAGCTGATAGGCGCGGTGACTCATGTTTTGATTGACGACCCGACGACCGGCTATGCCATTTTCGCCGAGAATATGCTTAAGGAGGCGGAAAGCACCGCATCAGATTCAAAGCTGAAAAAGGCTTCCTAAGCAAGCTCCTTTGCCTTTTCAACCAATTTCAAAACATCCTTATCGGCGTTTATGCTGTAAAGCAGACCATATGGAATGCTGTAATCCCAATTAACGGGAATCGATACAAGCCCCGGGTGAACATCGCGCCAGCATTCTATTGTGAGAAGAATATTGCCGGTATCCGCACAGCGGTTGAAGACCGACAAATCATAAAACTGCGTTGTATCCTCAATGTGTATCTGCGGATGGTTTTTCTCCAGATTGTTGCGGATAAAATCATTAACGCCCGAATCCCCGCGGCTTACCATCATAAGCGTTTCACCGTACAAATCCTCGATATCCACCTGTTTCTTTCCTGCCAAACGGTGGCTGCGGGATACTGCAATCATCTTCTTGTATCTGCCCAGCGGCAGAAAATTGCAAAGGGAAAGCCACGCTCTCGAATCGCACACGCCGATTAAAAAATCAAACTTTTCACCGAGCTTTTTTATTTCGGATAAAATACCCTCGTGATTATCCTCAAACGGCACTAAATGCAGCTTATAATTCGGGAATGACGCATTCACCTTGTACCACAAATCCATAAACGGCTTTGCGGGATTTAATAGTGATGTGCCTACGCAGAAGGTCGTATCGTAATCGAGCGTGGCGGCATTTGCGGCGGCAATGGATTTTTTTGAATAATCCATAATAAATTTAGCGTCGCGGTATATCACCTTGCCCGCTGGCGTCAGCTTTATGCCGGCGGGCGTTCTGTCTATCAATTTAAGGTTCAGATGCTCCTCAAAAACATTCATCTTTTTCATAACGGCGGTAGGCGAGATAAAAAGCTTGTCTGCCGCTTTTGTAAAGCTGCCGCAATCTGCCACAGCCAAAAATGTATCAAGCAACGGATTATACATAACGCACCTCTGTAAACTTTTAGTTTATACTATGATAACATATCGGCTATTCCGTGTCAATGCCTTTAGGGTTATAATAAAGGCATGAAAGGCGGGTTTAATATGTCAAAAGCGCTTATTGCTTTTTATTCAAGAGCGGATGAAAATTATGTTAACGGTACTCTTAAAATGCTGACGGTCGGAAATACCGAAATTGCGGCGGGAATAATAAAAGAGCTGACGGGAGCGGATATGTTCAAAATAGAGCAGTCGAAGCCCTATTCAAAGGGGTATAACGACTGCATTGAGGAGGCGCGTGCGGATCAGCAGAGGGACGCGCGCCCGGAGCTTTTGGCATATCCCGATTCATTGGATAATTATGATGTAATCTATTTGGGATTTCCGAATTACTGGAGCACAATGCCCATGGCGGTGTTTACCTTTTTGGAGCATTTTGATTTCACTGGTAAAACAATAAAGCCGTTCTGCACCCATGAGGGCAGCGGAATGGGAGGCAGCGTTGCGGATATTAAAAGGCTCTGCCCCGGAGCATGTAGGTTTGTCAATGATGTGTTACAAAAATCAGAAAACTTCGCCGTTAGATAAA
>URNB01000046.1 GCA_900549055.1 uncultured Oscillospiraceae bacterium | reverse complement strand
CGGCAGAGACAGCGATACCGCAACTCTCCAACGCTTGGTAGCGCAGCTCGGCGGTTACATAGAGGACGCCGATAAAATCACGGAATCTATTTCCGGCTTTTCGGATAATATAAGCAGTCTTTCTTCCCTTGTTGTAAGATTGAAGGAGCAGCCCCTAGAGCTTGACTATATAGAGATAAAGCCGGCGAACGGCGAATATACCGATACCTCTGTCGGGTTCTTTAAAAATATAGCCTTCGGTTTCAGGCAGTTTATAGGCTCGTTTACAACCGATTATAATTCCGTGGGCGACGCAGCCGCCGACGCCGAAAAAATCGATGTTTGGGTCTCAATTAGCAGAGATCAGGCACAGGTCGTTAGGGAATTGGTTGATAACGATTTTTCCAAAAGTAATAATGTCGCCGTGCAGATAAAGCTTTCAAAGGGATCTTTGATACAGGCAACCTATGCCGGAACAGGCCCGGATGTGGCTTTATATATTGCCGCAGACCAGCCGGTAAATCTTGCGGTACGCGGTGCGTTGGCGGAGTTATCCGAGTTTGAGGGCTGCGATGAGCTGCTCAAGGAGTTTTCATATGAGGAAACCGTAGGCTTCCGTTATAACGGCGGCTTGTACGGAATACCTATGACCGCCGATATGAATATGATGTTTGTCAGAACGGATATTTTTGAGGAATTGGGGCTTTCAATTCCGGAAACATGGGAGGAGCTTTATAAGCTTATACCCACCCTGCAGCGCAGCAATATGAATATCGGTCTGCCTAAGGTTACTATTGACGGAGGCGGCTTCTGCGTATTTAACAGCCTGCTTCTGCAAAACGGGCAGAATTATTACAACGATGATATTTCCGCTGCCGTATTCGACAGCGAAACGGCACTTGACGCTTTTAAAGAATGGACGGGCTATTACACAAAATACGATGTGCCCATAGATTACGATTTTTATAACCGCTTCCGCTCCGGGGAAATCCCGATAGGCATTGAGGCTTACACAATGTATAACAAGCTGGCAGTTGCGGCGCCCGAAATATCCGGAATGTGGACTATGGTTCCGGTGCCCGGTACGGCGCGGGAGAACGGCTCTGTCGATCATTCTACGGCGGTTTCCTGCACTGCCGCGGTTATTATGAATAACTGCAAAAACAAGCAGGCGGCATGGAAATTCGTAAAGTGGTTTGAAAGCGCAAAGTCACAGGCGGAATTCGGGCGGAATATGGAAGCGCTTATAGGCGAATCGGCGCGGTATAACAGCGCTAATTTGGCTGCCGTTCCGGAACTTCCGTGGACGATGCGCGAAAGCTCGGTAATTTTAAAGCAGCTTAATGCCGCAAAGGGTATTCCGCAAAGCATTGCAAGCTATTATGTAACACGAAATATTTATAACGCTTACAGAAAGGTTACGGTTAATAACTCAAACCCGCGTGAGGTGCTTTATAAATATAATACCGAAATTAACAATGAGCTTGAGCGAAAGCGCGAGGAATTCGGACTGAAGGGAGAAAACGGAAAATGAAAAAAGAATCGAATATCCGTTATCTCGGCAGGGAAATCCGTAAAAACACCGAAAACTATTTAATGCTGGCTCCTTATTCGGTATTTTTTCTTACATTTACCGTTATCCCTATATGTGTTGCGATTTATTTGAGCTTTACATACTTTAATTTGTTGCAGCCGGCGCAGTTCCGCGGATTTTTTAATTACACCCGCTTGTTTTTAGAGGATGAAATTTTTTTGAAATCCTTAAAAAATACGCTTGTGTTTGCCGTTATTACAGGGCCGATAAGCTACTTTCTCTGTATTCTTTTTGCATGGATGATAAACGAATTCGGACCTGTAATGCGGAATGTTATGACGCTTATTTTCTATGCGCCGTCAATATCCGGCTCATTATATGTGATTTGGAGCTACATTTTCAGCGGCGACAGCTACGGACTTGTAAACAGCACGCTTTTGCGGCTCGGATTGATTGAGGAGCCGGTGCTGTGGTTTACAAATCCGAAATACGCGCTTGGAATAATCATAGTCGTGCAGATATGGCTGTCTCTCGGAACATCGTTTTTAGCACTTATTGCGGGACTGCAGGGCGTAGACCGCAGCCTTTATGAGGCAGGCGCAATAGACGGAATACGCAACCGTTTCCAGGAGCTTATAAAAATCACGCTGCCTTCAATGGGACCTTCAATGATGTTTGCCGCCGTAATGCAGATTTCAAGCTCTTTTTCGGTCGGCGCTATTTGTAACGCCCTGGCGGGCTTTCCGTCAACCGATTACTGCGCTTCAACGATTGTGACCCACATTATGGACTACGGAAACAACCGCTACGAAATGGGATATGCCTGTGCAATAGCAACCGTTTTGTTTTTGATGATGTTTTTGATGAACCAAATCGTAAAAGCGGTTTTAAGAAGGTTCAATGATGCTTAAATATACGAAAGGAGGAGGGCGCTGTGCTTACAGTAAAAAATACTGAAAAAAAGGTTAAGATACGCGAGACGGGCAGCCGAAAAATTTCGCGTTCCCGCGCGGGAAGCGCAGCTTTACTTATATTTTTGATTATTACAGGCAGCCTGATGTTTTTGCCGTTTTTGTATGCGATAATCCAGTCTGTCAAGCCGGTAGACGAAATTTTCATTTACCCGCCGCGTTTTTTTGTTACAAGCCCCACCGGAGATAACTACCTTTCTCTTTTCGATTTGATTGAAGAGTCTCGTGTACCGTTTACAAGGTATTTGTGGAACAGCGCCTTTGTTACTCTTATTGCGACCGGGCTGCATGTGATCTTCGCATCAATGGCGGCGTTTCCGCTGGCTAAATTTAAATTTCCCGGTTCAAAGGGCTATTTCGATTTTATTGTGGTTTCGCTTTTGTTCACCACACAGGTAACCGCATTGCCGCTTTATATTGTTTTATCGCGGCTCGGCCTTATCGATACGCAGTTTGCGATTATTTTTCCGGCAATAGGCTCTTCGCTCGGGCTTTTCCTTATGAAGCAGTTTATTACGGGGATTCCCGACGCGATGATAGAGGCTGCAAGGGTGGACGGTGCAGGCTCGCTGAAGATATTTTGGCGAATAGTTATGCCCAACGTAAAGCCCGCGTGGCTTACCTGCATTATCTTTTCGTTCCAATCCGTTTGGAACGATGAAGGCTCAAACTATATTTACGATGAATCGCTCAAGGTTTTACCGACCATGCTGCACCAAATAAGCGACGGCGGTATTGTCCGTATGGGAGAAGCTTCCGCGGCGGCGGTAATACTTATGATTCCGCCGATTCTGATCTTCGTCTGCTCGCAGTCGCAGATTTTGGAAACTATGTCCCATTCCGGAATGAAGGACTGACGGGGGGAAATGCTTTGAAACGAATTGTTTGCATTATTGCAGCTCTTATTGCCGTTGCGGGCAGCCTTTCCGTAAGCGCCCGTGCATACCGCACATATACATACAACGCATATAACGAGCCGACGGATTCACCGGATGTTTACACCGCATCGTTCACATCTGACGGAAAAGCCTTAGGAACGGGAGAACTGAATTCTCCGACGGATATTACAAGCGGAAATGACGGGAATATTTATATTACCGATTGTAAAAATAACCGTATTATAAAGCTGGATTCCGAGTACCGCACGGTACATGTCTATACGGAATTTTCATTTGAGGGCAAAAGGCAGACCTTAAATTCCCCGACAAATGTTTTTGTATCGGCCGACGGAACGCTCTATATTTCCGATAACGGAAACAGACGGATTTTGGTTTGCGATAACGGCGGAGAAATAGGGCGGATATTGACAAAGCCCGAATCCGAGCTTTTCCCGCAGGATAAGGAATTTTTACCTGAAGATCTGGTTGTTACGGGCACGGGAGTGCTGTATGTCCTTTGCGACGGGATTTATCAGGGCGCGGTTGTTTTTGACGAGGATTTGAATTTCACCGGATTTTACGGCAGCAATACCGTTGAGCCTACGCTTAAGATCATAACGGAGAATCTTTGGAAAAAGCTCGCCACAAAGGAACAGCGCTCAAAAATGTCGCGCTATGTTCCGGTGCAGTATTCATCGCTTGATATTGATGAGGAGGATTTTGTTTACACCTGCGTTGCCTCCTCAAAATCCCCCGGCGGAAGAATAAAAAAGCTGAATCCTCTGGGAAACAATATTTTAAACGGAACCGACGGCAAAGAGCTCTTTTTCGGCGATTATGAGCCTTATGAATATAACGGTAAAAGCCGCTATTCCTCGCTTGAATCTATTTCGGTTTGCGAAAAAACGGTATTTGCCGCATTGGACAGAACAGACGCAAAGGTGTTTCTTTACAGCCGCGAGGGAGACCTGCTTTCGGTTTTCGGCGGTCATGGCAGCTTTAAGGGCTGTTTTGCAGATCCTGTTGCGCTGACATTCAACGGCAGCGATATTGTTGTGTTGGACGGAAAAAAAGGCTGCCTCACGGTTTTCACTCTTACGGAATACGGAGCTGCTTTGTACAACGCAATAGACGTATATATGGACGGTCGCTTTTCGGAATCCCTGCCTCTGTGGCAGGAGGTGCTTCGGTATGACGCAGGCAGCTATCTTGCCAACCTCGGCTACGGTAAAGCGCTTTATCAATTCGGGGAATATAAGCAGGCAATGGAGTATTTTGAACTTTCGGGCGACCGCGCGCATTATTCCGAGGCGTACAAGGAGTACCGAAACGAGAAGCTTAAAAAGAATATAGGACTTTATTTCACATCGGCGCTTGTCGTTGCGGTTATCGCGGTGTTCGGTATAAAGTCGGGCATGTTTAAAAAAATCGGTAAGGCCGTATATCGGCATATCCGTTCCGAAAAGAGGGGGAAACAGGGATGAAGTACGGTGAAATGTCGCCGACAAGATATTTGTTTTATATATTATTTCACCCCGTGACCGGTTTTGAAGAGATGAAATTCAACCGCAAGGGCTCTTTAAAGCTTGCAAATGCGGTTTGCGTTCTCTTTTGCGCGGCGGTAGTGGTTAATCAGGTGCTTTCGGCTTTTCTTTTCAGAAAAGGAAAAACGGAAGATGTCAATCTTTTATGGTCGCTTGCGGGCTGTATAGGGCTGCTTTTGCTTTTCTCACTGTCAAATTGGCTTTTCTGCACGCTTTTGGACGGAAAAGGGCGTTTTTCCGAAATATGGATTGTTTCGTGCTACTCTATGCTGCCGTATGCCATGGTATCAATTCCGCTTACACTGGCAGGGCATTTGTTTACAAATGAGGAAGCGTTCTTTTACTATGTAATGATGTTCCTGCTTTATGCATGGAGCGGGCTGCTGCTTTTTATAGGCACAATGAGCGTACATCAATTTACAATATTTAAAAACATTGTAACACTTTTTTTCACCGCAATCGGCATTGTGATTGTTATTTTTCTTTTATTGTTGTTTTTTACTTTGTTACATAACGTTTATGTGTTTTGCGTAACGGTTTTCAATGAAATGTCATTCAGACTTTAATAAAGCCGTATGGCTTAAGGGAGGCAATTTATGAAACGGTATTCGGCTTTTGCGTCAATTTTTGTTTTGCTGGCGGTTTTAATTTTCACACCGTACAGCCGTGTCTCGGCAGCTGAAGCTACCGCCGACGGTATGACGAGTGTTCTTACAAAAGGGGATTTGTCGTTTTATGCAAATGCCGAAAACGGAGAAGTTGCTTTAATAAATACCAAAAGCGGAATAAGCTGGAAATCAAATCCCGATTTTTCCGATGCCGACGAGCGCTTAGGCAACGGGCAGAAGCGGCTTATGGGCGCTCAGCTTGAAATATTATATTACGATACAAAAAATTCTCCTCAGGAAAGAAACTCTGCCGTGGCTTCTGTTGCAAAGGGCGGTCTTTCGTTTTCAAAAACCGAAAAAGGTTGCAGGTTTGTTTACAATTTCCCCGAGGACGGCATAAAGGTAACGCTGGAATACGAATTGAGCAACTCGTATCTTTCGGTGAAAGTCCCTAAAAACGGCATATCCGAAAGCGGGGAAAACCGCCTGCTTGAAATCTCGGTTTTGCCATACTTCGGCTGCGGCAGCTTTGATGACAGCGGCACTATTTTGCTGCCCGACGGCTGCGGTACGGTTATTGAAATGAACAACGGTAAATCCTCGGGCAGCGCAATTCACGAGCGAATTTACGGTGATGATGTTGTTGCGTCTCCCGACCGTTTGGTTACAGAACGGAAAAATATGCAGTTCCCGGTTTTCGGAATCGGCAAAAACGGAAACGGCTTGCTTGCGTTGGTTGAAAGCGGAGACGGGTCTTCTTACATAAACGCATATACCGCGGGAATGAAAAAGAATTATAACTGCGCTTACTTTTCGTTTGAATACCGTTCTACGGGAACGGTTGTATTGGATGGCTCCTCTAAAAATGCAAAAACGGTGCGCAAAATTTCAGAGCAAGCCATTTCAACCGATTTTTGTATGCGTTATTACATGACTGCCGCACCGGGGGATTATAACTCGGCGGCGGAGACCTACAGAGCCTATCTTGAAAAGGAACAAAATTTTAAGGCCAAAGAAAAACCGGGGGAATTACCGTTTTATTTTACCGCTTACGGGGCGCTGCGCCGCAAGGGAACGGTATGCTTTATTCCTATGACGGTAACCGTTCCGCTTACTACCTATTCTCAGGCGCGGAGGATGATAACCGATATTGAAAATGCGGGAATATCAAATTTGATTTTTTCGTATGTCGGCTGGGAAAAAGGCGGAGTATCGGGCAAAATGCCTACCGCCGGAAAATACGAGGGCAAGCTCGGCGGGAAAAAGGAATTTATACGGCTGGCTGAATATGCGAATAACAACGGCATTACATTTCTGCCCGAGGTCAACACGGTGCGCCTTATGCAAAACGGAAACGGTTTTACAAAAAATAACGCCTCCGCCGCCACCTTGGACGGGACGCCGGGTCCGCAATATTCGTATAGCCTTTCAAGCGGGTTGAAAAATGTGAATCTGACGCCTTATTGCCTTTTGGCTCCGAAAAAATACGGCGCGGTTTTGAAAAAATATTTTAAAAAATATAACACCTCGGCTTTTTCAGGCATTTCGCTGCGCGAGCTCGGAAGCACGCTTTATTCGGATCATCATAAAGGCTCAACGGATAGGGATCAGGCACTGAATTACGCTGAAAAGGCGTTGAAATATGCCGCAGAGCAGGGAAAAGAGCTATTGACGGCGGGTGCGTTCGGTTATGCCGCCGCAGCCTCGGATTATATTATTTCTGCCCCCACATCGGACAGCGGCTATGATATTACCGACCGCAGCGTTCCTTTTTATCAGTTGGTTTTGAGCGGTTATCGCAGCTATTCCACAGAACCTGTGAACCTTTCGGGCGATTCCGAAAAGGCGTTTTTAAAGGCGGCGGAAACCGGCAGCGCACTGAATTTTTCCTTTACCGCGCAAAACGGCGAAAAAACCGAAGGGACATATCTTTCAAAGCTTTACAATTCCGATTATAAAGATTGGCTATCAACCGCCTCAGAGCAATATAAGCGGCTTTCGGAAATATTCGCGGCAACAGGCGGCACGGCGCTGGTTCATCACAAGCAGCTTGCCGAAGGCGTATACTGCTCAGCATTTGAAAACGGAGCGCAGGTAATTACCAATTATACAAATTCGGATTATGATATGCAGGGCATAAAGGCTTCGGCAATGAATTACAAATTGATTCGGCAGGGGGAATATAAATGAACAAAAGGCTGTCTTTAGAGCAAAAACGCGCCCGCACCGGATATATTTTTATACTGCCGTGGCTTTTGGGGCTTCTGTTTTTCTTTGCCGTACCAATTTTAACCTCGCTTATGTACTCATTTTCGCATGTAACTATCGTTCAGGGCGGTGTAAATACACGGTTTGCGGGGCTTTCTTACTATAAAAACGCCCTGTTTTCCGATGAACGGTTTATCCCGCTTTTAGTTGCGGCGTTAAAGGAAATTGCAATTCAGGTGCCAATAATAATTATATTTGCACTTTTTATTTCGGTAATGCTGAACGCGGAATTTTACGGCAGAGGACTTGTCAGAAGCATTTTCTTTCTTCCGCTTATGCTGTCGTCTAGCGTTTTGCTTTCCATTATCAACAGCGACAGCTACAGCGGAGACGTAACGGGATCTTCCTCGGTTTTTATGGTTTCAAGCTTTTCTGTCGGCGATATTTTAACACAGGCGGGGCTGCCCGATGGGCTTATAAAATATCTTACTTCGGTTATTGACAGTATTTTCACAATGACCTGGCAATCAGGCGTACAGATAATTCTGTTCCTTGCAGCGCTTCAGTCAATACCGCCCTCACTTAAAGAGGCGGCAAGCGTTGAGGGAGCTACCGCCTGGGAATATTTTTGGAAAATCACAGTTCCTATGATAAGCCCCATGATATTGGTAAACATTGCTTTTACCGTAATTGACACGTTTACAAGCTATTCAAACGGTGTAATGGAATTTGTGACCTCTCAGGCGTCAAACCTGCATTACTCGTTTTCATCGGCTGTGACATGGATATATTTCGTTGTTATAAGCGTGATTTTGTTTGTTGTGATCGGGCTGTTTTCAAGGAAAGTATTTTATATGAACGATTAAGCGGGGGAGGTGCCGTTATGAATTCTGTTTTATCAAAATTAAAAGGGTACACAAGTGAGCCTCTGAACCGCCGCGCCGCGGTGCGCAGGCTTGAAAGAATTGCGCTTGCACTTTTCAGGCTGGGGTTGTTTATAGGGCTTTCATATGTTATTCTTTACCCGATTCTTTATATGCTCAGCACAGCTTTCCGCAGTGACGCCGATATTTTGGACACCAGTATTGTGTGGATTCCGAAGCATTTCGTTTTAAACAATATAAAGCAGGCTTTTGTCTCGCTTAATTATCCGCGTTCGCTTTGGTACACAGTGTTTTATAATATTGTTTCGGCGGTTTTGCAAATTGCGGTAACCGCTTTTGTGGGCTACGGCTTTGCCCGCTTTAAGTTCAAGGGCAGGGGAGTTTTGTTTGCAATAGCTCTTTTTACAATAATCGTTCCGGCGCAGACTACTATAATACCGATGTTTGTCAGTTTTTCAAATTTTGATGTGCTCGGTATTATGAAGCTTGTTCGTCTTATATCCGGTACCGATATAAATATCAGCATTTTAAACACGCCCTTTGCGTTTTGGCTGCCGGCAATGTTCGGAATGGGAATAAGAAGCGGACTGTTTATTTATATTTTCCGCCAGTTTTTCCGTAATATGCCTAAGGAGCTTGAGGAAGCGGCTATGATAGACGGCTGCGGCGCCTTTAAAACCTATTTTTCAATAATGCTGCCGAATGCCAAAACCATTTTACTTACCGGACTTATTTTTTCGGGCGTGTGGTATTATAACGACTACTATCTTAATACAATGTTTGCCGATAAGCATTCGACTCTTACGGTTGCGTTATCGCATCTTTCAATGGCTATAGGCGAGTTTGTTTCCTTAAGCGACCAGCAGCTTATTATGATCCGTGTTCAGGCGGGCTGCCTGCTTGTCATTCTTCCGCCTATGCTCATTTATTTCTTTGTTCAAAAAAAGTTTACCGAGGGGATTGAAAGATCAGGCATTGTAGGTTAAAATAATAATAGTTTATCGGGCACATTGCTTGTTTTAAGGAAGTGAGAAAATTGCAGAAGCAACTGAGCAAAAAGCTGCGCGCCATTCCGTTCAATCAATCCGCGGTCCGGTTGATTTCCGTTGCCGCAAGTATTGTTTTGCTGCTTTTTCTTGTTTTTGTAATTATCGCCCGTTCCGTTTCTGCAAGCTATGAACGCCGAGAGCGCGAGCAAAGAACCGATACGGTAACAAGCATTGCAAACTCGTTTGATAAAATGATTGACAGCGCATCAGAGCTTGCCCTAATGTTTTATGCTAAGGACGCCGCCTACCAGATGGGTCTGTTGCGCGACGGTAAAGCACAGCAGTGCGAGGAGCTGCTTACCTCATACACTTCTTCATTCCCGGTTGTTGACAATGTGATTTTAATGACCGCCTCAGGTGACCGCGTACTTTCTGTATGCTCACGCAGGGAAATGAATACAGAGCTTTTCAAGGCTTGCCTTACCACTGATTACGGCGGCTATTTAAAGCTTTTTGAAAACAATGCCGATATGTATATGCTGTCGGTGCTTAATAAACCGGGTTCCTCGAGTCTTATGAGGGGAATCGATGATTTTTGCTATGTCCGTCAAATCGTTTCAACCAAAAACGGAACGCCGCTCGGTCTGATGTTTATTAATTTCAAGCGTCCTGTGCTGCGCACCATGCTTGGGGTTACAAATCTTCCGCCGGATGAAAACATAACCGTCATAAACCGCGAAAACGAATATGTTTTTTGTGCAAAAAACGATATGAAGGCTGCAAATATCCGCTTTACTGCACTTACCTTCGGCTATAACGGAAACGAATTTGCTTCAAGCGACGGCGAACAACTGGAAATTTACGGTTCAAGAATCACCGAGCGCCCGTACAGGCTGTTCCTTTCGGGGAAAAAATCCGGCAGCTTTTTTTCACAGTTCGGCTCGGGTATAACGCTTATAATTGCAATTATAATTATATGCGTGCTGCTGCTTTTGTATTTGGTGTGGATCCTGTTTTTCCAAAACCGCACACTGCATAATGTTAAAAATATATTGGAGCGACCGGACGACGGAAATCTCAACCGAATAATTATAAACGATTCCTCCTCGATAGAGGGAATTGTATCGCGTCAGTTAATTTATGTAAATCAGTTAAAGCAGCAAAACGACGATCAACGCACCGTTATGCGGCGAAAGCTTTTAAACGATCTGCTTACCGCGCGTGCTCCTATCGACGCAAAGGCGGAAACCGCGCAACTGGAGCGCGTGGGTATTCCGGTTGAAAATAGGTGCTTTATTGTAATTGATTTTGAAATATGCGACTTAAAAGATTCAGACGCAAATGCGCAGAACGAGCAGGAATATGCGCTTATGCAGTTTGTTACAGAAAATATTTTGTGCGATTACGGCGATTGCGTCTCAACCCGGCTGAATGACAGAATAGTATGCTTATTTTCAACCGATTCCGCACTTGAAGCGCAGGATATGCTGCTGCCCGTACAAAAGATTACAGATGTAAGCAAAAAGGAATTTGGACACACGGTATGCGCCGGAATAGGCAGTGTCAGTCTCGGACTTACGGCGGTTTCGCGTTCATACTATCGCGCCTGCGCCGCTTTGGACTTTGCGCTTGATTCATCGGAATCCGCATGCTTGTTCAAGGATATTTCGGGTAAACACAATGAGCAGTCGGAATACGCGCGTATTATTGAATCAAAATTCCATTTCTTAAATTTGATAAAAGCCAAGGATTATGACGGCGCCCGTAAATCAATAGATTGGATATTCGATAAAAAAAGCCACGGGAGCAGGATCTCGGCGGAGTTTATTTCACTTCAGTGCTATGAGCTTTTGAGAACCTGCGGGGAATATTTTGCCGATTCCGATAAAAACGGTTTGATTGACGCAATGAGCGATCGCATAGATTATATTCTTTATTGCAGAGATCCTGCTGTTTTGCGGCGGCAATTTTACGAGACGCTCGAGCAAATAATCACGCTCGGAAAAAGTAGTGAAAATACGACCGATTTTGTGGATGAGATTGCCGCAATCGTGGAGCGCGAATATGCCAATCCCGATTTGTCGGTTTCGTTTATTGCCGATATGATGCAGCAGAATCCGCGCACGCTTTCTGCCAAATTTATAAAAAAGACAGGCAACGGTCTGCTTGATTATATCCATAAGGTGCGCATTGAAAAGGCAAAGGAATTGCTGACGGTCGGCGGAAAATCGGTGCAGGAGGTAACATATCTTACAGGCTATGAAAACCCCAATACCTTTATCAGAATTTTTAAGCGTTACAGCGGCATAACACCGGGAAGGTACAGGGAAATGTATTCCGAGCAATAATTTCAGGGAGACAAAAAAATGAACGTTTTTTTTGAAAAAGCAGTGCCCGTTTGGGTGACGGGCAGAGAAAAGGAAATGAACCTGAGGGTACAGTTTAAAACGGTTGTGGGAAAGGGTAAGGCCATTATCGCAAAAATTGCGACCTCGGGTATCTATCACATGTCGGTGAACGGTAAATTTGTCTGCTACGGCCCCGCGAGGGCAGGGCGCGGTTTTTTTCGTGTGGATGAAATCGATCTGACCCCGTTTGCCGACCAAGAACAGAATACGGTAATTATAGAGGTCTGCGGTTATAATGCGCGCAGCTATTACCTTATAAAGCAGGATTCATTTTTGACGGCGGAGCTGTCGGCAGACGGACGCGTTGAGGCGTACACCGGCAATAATTTCACGGCGCGTATCAATCCCGAATATATAAAAAAAATACAGCGCTACAGCTTTCAGCGCCCGTTTGCGGAGTCATACCGCATTATAGAGGGCGATACATATTTTACTGATGCCGTGCAGGGTACAGAGCCGCTTTCATATTTGCCGCAACCGAAATATTTAAAGAGAAGTACACCGTACTCGCTATATGAAAAAACCGGGGCAAAAAGAATTTTAGGCGGCACCTTTTCTTTTTCGGAGCGCGATGAATATTGGCGAAACGGTGCCTTTGACGCGTTGGTAGCAAAACCCGAGCAATCCGAGTATCTTTTTGAGAATCCCGATTTAATGATTACCGAGGAATGCGAAAAGCTGCAGCTTTCAGCTCCTGTTTCAAACGAAGACAAAGCGCTTTCGGACGGCACATACGGTATTTATGAGCTGCCGTATAACGCAACCGGGATGATAGGAATACATATAAAAACACAGCGCCCGATAAGGCTGTATATTATGTTTGATGAAATATTGAGCGATACAGACCGTGTTGATTATCTGCGCGGGGGCTGCTGCAATGCGGCAATTTTTGATCTGCCCGCAGGGGGAAAAACCCTCCGCTTTTTTGAGGCTTATACCTGCAAATATCTGCAGGCGGCGGTATATGGCGGGGATGCGGAAGCAGAGCTTTTTATGACCGAATATAAGCATCCACCGCTTAAATACAGCATGAAATTCGATGATGCGGAGATTTGCAAAATCGCGGACGCGGCTGTTGAAACCTTCCGCCAGGGAAGTGTTGATCTGTTTATGGACTGCCCCTCGCGTGAGCGCGCCGGCTGGCTTTGCGACAGCTTTTTTTCGGGAAGAACCGAATATCTGCTTTGCGGCGAGACTTTAGTTGAACACGATTTTTTGGAAAATTTTCTTTGCGAAGAAAGCTATGTGAATATTCCCGACGGCATGATCCCGATGTGCTACCCGGCGGATCATACGCCGAATTCCTTTATACCTAACTGGGCTATGTGGCTGTTTTTGGAGCTGCGCGAATATCTTGACCGCTCGGGAGACCGTGAACTGGTTGAACGATTCAGGGCAAAGGCTTTAGGACTCCTTAAATACTTCAGCCGCTTTGAAAACAGCGACGGTCTGCTTGAAAATCTTGAAAGCTGGGTTTTTGTGGAATGGTCGCGGGCAAACGATTTGACCGATGGTGTCAATTACCCGTCTAATATGCTTTATTCCGCAATGCTTTCGGCAATTTCAGAGCTTTATAATCTGCCCGAGCTTTCCGTAAAAGCCGAAAAAATACGCAAAACCGTTTACTGCCAATCATTCGACGGTAAATTTTTCCGTGATCATGCAGTTCGGGAAAACGGAATACTTAAGGCAAAGCCCGACGCAACAGAGGTATGCCAGTATTACGCTTTCTTTTTCGGTGTTGCGTCGCCCGAGCGCGACGGCGAGCTGCTTGAAACACTGCTTCATAAATTCGGCCCGGAGCGAAACCGCAATACCGATTATCCGGAAATCGCCCCCGCAAACGCATTTATAGGTAATTATCTCCGTCTGGAAATTTTAATGAGGGCAGGCTTTAAGGAGGATTTATTATGAATTTATTAACACCGCTGACGGAGGAGGCCGCAAGGGAACTAAAGGCGGGCGACATCGTCAAAATTACAGGTTATATTTATACCGCAAGGGATGCGGCGCATAAGCGTATGACGGAGGCCGCAGCAAAGGGCGAAAAGCTCCCCTTCGACCCCAAAAACCAGATAATCTATTACGTAGGCCCTACCCCCGCCAAGCCGGGACAGGTCATAGGCTCCGCCGGCCCTACAACGTCGGGCAGAATGGACGCATATGCGCCTAAAATGATGGAGCTCGGCCTTACGGGTATGATAGGCAAGGGCAAAAGGAATGACGCCGTAAAGAGCGCCATGAAAAAATACGGTGCGGTTTATTTCGCCGCAACGGGCGGAGCGGCGGCCCTTATAGCCGGCCATATTAAAGAAGCCGAGGTTATAGCCTACGATGATTTGGGTACGGAGGCG
>URNB01000045.1 GCA_900549055.1 uncultured Oscillospiraceae bacterium | reverse complement strand
TCCGCAGCATACCGTACAGTATGCTGCGGAGGGGCGATTTTTGTCAATTACCGTAGTTTTATAAAAAACGCTTCAGTGAATCAATTTCCGCCTGAGTCGTTTCGGGGGTATTTCTTAAAGGGAAGGTTAAATTCATGCTGTCGTATTTGGAAACGCAAAGACTTCTGAACGGCAAAAGCTCGATTTCCTTAACGCAGTCATAAGGCGAAACGAGGGCCTTGAGCTTTTTTATGCCTTCCTCACTGTCGTTCAGACCTTTGATTATTACCTGCCTTATCCGTGTGGGGATATTTTTTTTATTAAGCTGCTTTAAAAACTCCATCGGTTGCGAAAGTCCGCAGCCGACATATTTTTTATATTGCTCATCGGCGGTATATTTAATATCGAGCAGACAGTAATCGGTGAAATCCAATACGCTGTCGGCATTGCTTATGCACCCGCTTGTATCAAGGCATGTGTTTATTTCGTATGCATGGCACAGCTTAAATATTTCTGCCGTAAATTCGGGCTGCAAAAGCGGCTCTCCGCCTGAAACGGTTATTCCGCCCGTTTCGCCGAAATACTCCTTATATTTAAGCGCGTGTTCAGCCACCTGCTCCGCCGTGTAGATTTTGCCGCCGCTAACACTCCATGTTTCGGGATTGTGGCAGCAGGCGCAGCGAAGGGGACAGCCCTGTGTGAACACGACAAAGCGAACACCGGGACCGTCAAGCGTGCCCATGCTTTGAAAGGAGCTGATTCTTCCGATTACCTCTGCCATTATTACATAGCCTCGTGGAAGGTGCGGCTTATTACCTCACGCTGCTGCTCGCGGGAAAGCTTGTGGAAGTTTACCGCATAGCCCGAAACGCGTATCGTAAGGTTGGGGTATGCCGAGGGGTCGTTATACGCTTCAATAAGGGTTTGCCTGTTCAATACATTAACATTGATATGGTGCGCCTTTTTGGCAAAATAGCCGTCCAATACCGCTACCAGATTCTTAACGCGTTCTTCGCCGGTTCTGCCGAGAGCCTCGGGGGTTATTGAAAATGTATTGGAAATACCGTCGCGGCAATCGTCATAGGAGAGCTTTGCTACCGAATTAAGCGACGCCAAAGCACCGTTTTCCTCGCGGTTGTGCATCGGGTTTGCGCCCGGTGCGAACGGAGTGCCTGCTTTTCTGCCGTCGGGAGTAGCGCCGGTATGCTTGCCGTACATAACATTTGAAGTGATGGTAAGCACCGAAAGTGTATGCTCCGCATTGCGGTAGGTGGGCGTTTTGCGAAGCTCGGTTATAACCGAATGCGTAAGCTCCTTCGCAATCATATCAACGCGGTCGTCATCGTTGCCGAATTTCGGGAAATCACCCTCGGTCTTAAAATCGGTTATATAGCCGTTTTCGTCCCTTATCGGCGTAACGCGGGCGTATTTGATTGCCGAAAATGAGTCGGTTATAACCGAGAGCCCGGCAATACCGAACGCCATAAAGCGGTGCACGGCGGTATCGTGCAAGGCCATTTGCGCCTTTTCATAGGCATATTTGTCATGCATATAATGAATGACGTTCATGGTGTTGACATAAAGGTTTAAAAGCCATGCGGCGTATTCGTTAAACCTTTCGTAAACCTTATCGAATGAAAGCACCTCGTCCTCAAACGGCTTCATCTGCGGGCCGACATTGATTCCGCTTGAGGTGTCATAACCGCCGTTGAGCGATAACAGCAGAAGCTTTGCGAGATTGCAGCGCGCGCCGAAGAACTGCATTTGCTTGCCGATCTTCATGGCGGAAACGCAGCAGGCGATTGCATAATCGTCACCGTAGATCGGGCGCATAATGTCATCGTTTTCGTACTGTATTGAATCGGTATCGCACGAGACCTTGGCGCAGAAGCGCTTGAAGCCCTCGGGCAGCTTTTGCGACCAAAGCACGGTAAGGTTGGGCTCGGGGGAGGAGCCGAGCGTATACAGTGTGTTGAGCATGCGGAAGCTGTTCTTGGTAACGAGGGTTCTGCCGTCCTCGCCCATGCCGCCGACGCTTTCGGTTATCCACATGGGGTCACCGCCGAAAAGCTCGTTATATTCGGGTGTGCGCAAATGCCGCGCAATGCGAAGCTTCATTACAAAGTCGTCTATAAGCTCCTGCGCCTGGCGCTCGGTCAGCTGATTGCTTTTCAGGTCACGCTCAATAAAAATATCGAGAAAAGTGCTGACCCTTCCGAGCGACATTGCCGCGCCGTTCTGCTCCTTTATTGCGGCAAGATAGGCAAAATAAGTCCACTGAACGGCTTCGCGCGTATTGCCTGCGGGCGCGCTTATATCAAAGCCGTAGCTTTCCGCCATTTTTTTAATATCGGAAAGCGCCGATATCTGATTTGAAAGCTCTTCGGATAAACGGATATGCTCCTCATCAAAATTAACGCCCGAAAGAGCCGCCTTGTCCTTTTTCTTTTCCTCAATCAGTCTGTCAATTCCGTAAAGCGCAACGCGGCGGTAATCGCCGATGATCCTGCCTCTGCCGTAGGCGTCGGGCAGACCCGTTATAAGGTGCGAGTGGCGTGCCTTACGCATTTCATCGGTGTATGCCTTGAAAACACCGTCGTTATGCGTTGTACGGTATTTGAATTTCTTTTCTATTTCATCGCTTAATTTATAGCCGTACGCTTCGCAGGCGCCGCGCGCCATACGAATGCCGCCGAAGGGATTAACGCCCCTCTTGAGCGGGCGGTTGGTCTGCATGCCTACGATTATTTCGCTGTCCTTTTCGATATATCCCGGGGCGTAAGCGGTAACGGTAGATATTGTTTCGGTATCGACATCAAGCACGCCGCCGAACTGCTTTTCAACCTCGAAAAGGGTATTTACCCGTTTCATAAGCTCCTTTGTACGCTTTGTTGCAGTGCTTAAAAAGCTGTCGTCACCCTTATATTCGCAATAATTCTTTTGAATAAAATCGCGAACATCGATTTCCTCCTGCCATGCGCCGCCTGTAAAGCCTTCCCAATTTTTATGTGTCATTTGTATCATACCACCTTTGCTTTAGACAGGTATAATAATACAATATATTGTGTCCCATGTCAACAGGAAATGCTACATTTTGCTGCTGTATGTATGAATCAACACATTATATCCAGTTTTTTGCGAATTGATTGTGGAATACTGTTATCTGCTGCTTTGCAAGAGCCGGAGGGGTATTGCTTTTATGATGGAATTTATTAAAAAAGATACAGGGGAATGAGACGAATAATTTTACGCTGCAGCTTTCTCATTTTATCTCTTTACCATAACTATTAACAAAGAGCCTATTTTTACCAGTCATTGCCTTCCGGATTTTGTTCTTCCTCCTCTTCTTGTCGATATTCGCCGTCGTCCCAATTATTAGTGTATTTGCCTGTGGTGTAGCTGAATCCGTCACGGTCTATATCCTCATAATCGCCGGTTTCATAATTAAAGCACCATTTAGACATTCTTTTCGTCCTCCTCAATAACATATTTAAGCATTTTCAAAGCCGAAAGTTTTTTTGCTTCTTTTTTTGACATTGATTTCGATGAAAAAGATTTATCATATTCTTTTATCCTGCATCTGCTTCTCCAAATAGGATTACCGTTATCATCGTGCGCTTCTTCAAATTCGTATGTGGGTATGGAAAAATAGTCTCTGCGTGCAAGAATTTCAAGCTGGTTTATAGCGTCATCCTTGTTCGGCTCGTCAATTTCATCCCGCATTGTCATATATTGAATATATCCGTTTTTTTCCAAATACTCATAAGCAAATTTGCAGACATTCATTCTTGCCTCGCTTTTTGAGGCACCGAAACCGCAAAAAACCGGTAAATCGTCCAAAAGCTTTAATTCACAATGATACTTTAACCTTGAATAATTATATTCGAGCGGAAAACTTTGATATATTACATTATCCTCTTTCATATACCATGTGGAAGTGTACGGTTTTTCCTTAAACCAAAACCAAGGAAGCACATGATTTACATCTCTTTCCCAATCGTAAATCATTCTGACATAGTTATCTTCAATATCGTTTTCGATAAAATTTTCAGGTATCAGCATTGCCTCAACAACCGATTGAATTACAGGAAAATCCCATCCGCTGTCTATTGTTACTGCCCCTAAAATTGCCTCGAAAAGATCCTCTTTTACAGATTTTTCGCTTGAAACATTGTTTTTAATATCACTGTTTCCCATGAGCAGCAGTTCTGCAAATCCAAGTTCATCTATTCTGTGAGCAAGAGTCTTTTTCTCAACCATACGGCTTTTCAGCTTTGTAAGCTCACCCTCTGAATAATCGCAGATAAATTCATTTGCGCCATCACATTTATCCAATCCCTTTTGGCGACGCATTTCTTTTTCAAAATATGAGAGCTTTGTTCCGTCTGCCGGTTCGCCGTTTTTCATCTTGCCGAATTTAGCGGTCAAAATTTTTATAACCGCCAAATCAAGCGCTTTATCTCCGATAAATTCGAGAATCTCGTTGTTTTCGCCGCCGTTTTCTTCCGAATAAGAGCGGCGTGTAAATGCTTGGTTCAGCAGATCAATATTTTTAAAGGTGTATCCTATTTGACCTTGAACCATTTTAAATCCTAAATCTCTGTCCATAATAAAAAATCCTTTCAGTAAATAAATTACCAAAAGGCATAATAAAAGTCCGACAGATACACTTCTCCCGTACGCGAAGAAGCCTTGTCAGACCTAATAGATTAAATTTGATTCTTTGTTTTCGTTTGTTTACCCGGGTTCACTTGCATGAACGAGAATAAACACAGGAATACAATGTCTTAAATTTAACTTATTATGCCTCAAAGCATCTACAGTATATCATAATAATTCCGCCAAGTCAATAAAAATGTTAAAAAATCAGTAAATTGTCTGCGTTGTAAAGAGATATGACCTATTTTCTTTAAAAAAAGAAGAAAATGGATGGTATTATGTTTTCATCCGCCCTGAAACGAGCCTTAGGCGAAGTGAAAGGCGGATGAAAAAATTGGAGACTTCTTTAGATATTGTGTAAACCTCCGAGACCTGAAATCCGTATTTAAAGAAATGGTTGGAGGGGTTCTCGAAAACGGACTTGAAGCATAGCTTGACGATAGGCAAGCGAAAATAATCCGAACCCGCCAAAAACGGCGCATTTTCGGCTTATTTCCATTTGTCGTCTTTATAAGGCAAGTCGGCTATACCAAGTACGATTACCGGAATAAAGACACCGATAACAGTCGAAACGGTCATGGCGTAAAGACCGTTAAAACAAGTGTGGGCGAAGTGAAAACGGCCGTTCCGCGAGCCAGAAAATCCGAATTTGAACCGCATAGCATCAGAAAAAACGCAACATCAATAAGCCGGGATATTGAAGAAAAGATCTTTGCAATGTCCGCTGTGAGGACAGAATCGTAAAGAAAGCCGTATACATAGCAATCGGTAAGAAGGCTGATTTACACCATGAATTCCATTGAAAATTTTAACATGCAGCTGCGGAAGGTCTCAAAAAACAGGTCGGTATTTCCGAACGATGACAGCCTGCTCAACTAAGGCAGACATTACAAGAAGCCGGACCGGCAGGCGCAGGTATCGGGTGAGATTTATTCTCAGTTTGAGATTTTTTTGCCGACAGGTTGCAAAGCAGCAGAAATTCACAGCCATGTAAAGGGTGAATGAACGGCTGCCGCAGCAGCCGCCTTTTACACGCCATTCATTTTTCGCTTTTTTATACCGTGCTTTGGACTTTATGCATAATTTGAAGAAGAACCTACATAACCTGTCTTATCCAATGGTACTTATCCGCTATCCGTAATGCGTTTTTAAACCATATACATGCGGTATCATAATAAGTCTGCCGTATATCCGAAGCAAAATATCTCACCTTTTCCCGCTCTTCCTTTGGATATTTACCGAAATATGTTGTTAAATACGGTTTGTATCTTTCGGGAAGTATATCTAAAACAATCTTGTTTTCGGCGCACAGGCGTCAATGTTCGGCATAATTACCGCAAAGGAAATGATAAAATTTTTCAGGATGATGTTTTATAAAACACGATAAAGATAAATTAAGACACATAACCCGCAAAATTCAGACATTGTTATAATCCACAAAATATTGTAAAATATAATCGAAAGATAATACAGATTATGCAACACTGTATATCTGGCTGTGCGAAATAAAATACGAAAGGGTTATGGTTTATGAAAAAAGCTTTTACCGGGTTTCTGAGTTGTTTCTTTGCACTATCTGTTATTTTCACATCGCTTGTTTTTGTGCCTGTCTCCGCAGAGGGCAGCGGCGGCGTAAAATTCGGGGTCATGAGCGACCTTCATTTTCATGACGGTACTACCGGAATAGACAGTAATATTTATACCATGCTGAATTACTACAAGGAACAGAATGTTGACGCGATACTTGTTTTGGGTGATGTGGCGAACAGTGCCAAGGAAACCCAGTTTGCCAAATTCACAACCGCATGGGATTCTGTCTTTACCGATGCGGAATCGGCACCGAAGCGGCTTGTGATTATGGGCAACCACGAATTTGAAAATGCCTATTATAAGCGGGAAACTGTGGCGGACGCGCAGCAGAGGTATATGACCGCTTACGGATACGATACGCTTAATTTCAACGTTAAAGTGAACGGTTACCATTTTATAGGCATTAACAGCGAAAGCGCTGCAATTGACGGAAGATATACCGAAACCACCGTTTCATGGCTTAAAGCGCAGCTTGACGCAGCAGCGGCGGAAGACCCCGACGCACCTATATTTGTGGGCTGTCATCAGCCGATATTTGTAACCACCTACGGCAGCGGTCACGGCGCGGGCAATACAAAGCTTTTAAAGGAGCTGCTTAAAAATTATCCGCAGGTGGTATATTTCAGCGGTCATTCACACAGACCCTGCGAAAACGAACGCTGCATTTGGCAGGGAGAATTCACCTGTATAGACTGCACCTCAATGCAGTACGTTTCGTTAGAGCCGGATGTAAACCCGAGCGACGCTTATCAGGCACAGGGCAGTCTTCTTGTGAATGTAGACGAAAGCGCGGGGAAAATAACCGTAAACCGTAAACGTATAAATAACGACGTATCCCCGAAAACGGTAAAGGATGCAAAAGCACCTTGGGTATTAAGCCTTCCGCTTAGTACAGAAAGCTTTGTATATACCGACGCGCGAATAAACGACAGAACCGCCCCGGTATTTCCCGAAAATGCGGAAATAACCGTCAGCAACGTCAGTGCCGATTCTGCCGGGATAGCTTTTCCGTCGGCTGCTCACAGCGACTATGTTCACAGCTATAATGTAACCTTAACAAACAATAAAACGGGCAACTGCGATTTCAGCGAGACGTATATAACCGATTATTATATTGACATAAACAATATGAAGCCGCAGCAAAGCTTTACGGTTTCGGGACTTTCGGTTAATACCGAATATACGGTTTCGGTTAAGGCGGCGGAGTCGTTCGGACTGGAAAGCGAACCCTTAACGGCAAGCTTTACGACCGAGGCGTTTGACGGTGTTTTCTCGGGCTACACCGAGACATACAGCTACACTACTTCAAACGGCGAGCACCCGACCCTGTTTAACGAAACCGAGGGAGTAACCTTCTCCTCGGATAATATGGAAAAGACCTACGATATATTCGGTGAAAAATATATATTTGCGGCGCAAAGAACGGACGGAAGTAAAACCGGTGTTTTACGTTATGATTTTACGGATAAATATATAACAAAATTTAACGCCGCTCTTTATTTAATGGACGCGTTTGTGCAGAACTATTCCTGTGATTACCTTATAAAGCTTGAGGCATTGACAGATGGCTCGGACTTATTTACCGAAGTGCCGCTTACAATAAACAGTCGTGAAACGGTAGCAGGTAAGGAAACCTATTCGAGGGCTTTGATTTCGAACGCCTCCGCACTGCCCGATAAAACAACCGCACTTCGCATTTCATTGGCACCCCATGCCGCAGATAATTTTGCCGCAGGCGGGGTGGGCTATACCTTAAGACTTGACGAGATAAGCGCCGAGCTTGTTTCCGCAAAGGTTATGATTGATGAGCTTGACACTCTTGAAAAAACGTCTGAAAGCAGCAATGTAAAGACCCGCAGCGAAACCTTCGGCGCAAACACATATCACGGAGTTACCAAGGATGCTAATGACGCCGCAGGGGTTATACGCTACGCGGCGCAAAGCGGGAAGGAAATCACATCGGTTTATATGGAAATGCTTATTATGGACGCATTTTTCAAGGATATAAAGGACAGTGTATCCTTAACCGCCGTTTCGGGCGATACCCTCACACCGCTTGCGTTTGATTTTACAAAATGCAACATTGTAAATGATAACGGAGCGTACAGCGTTTACCGCTATAAGCTGCTTTGTAATAATCTGCCTTTCAATACCGACGCGGTTATAATAACCCTTGACCCCAACGGTAAAAATTACACCAATTATACGGCTATAATCGATAAAGTCTATGTTTTCAACGATGTATACACCACCGGCGACGCCAACGGCGACGGCGTATTAAATATATTGGATTTTGTATATTTGAAAAAGACCGTTGCGGAAGCAGCCGATAAGAAAATACCGGCATGCGACTTTAATCATGACGGAAAGCTTGACGGAAACGATCTTATCAATATGCGTAAAAAGCTCTTAAAAACAGCATAATAAATATCCGAACAGGCTGCCGCCCTTTACAACAGCGGCAGCCTGTTTTTGCTTAAAAAAGCAAAAACAGACAACATTATTAGGTCAATGAATATACTAAAAAACTGCAATATGATAAAAAAATGGTGTTTTTAGACTAATATAAATAAATTATGACACAAATATACTAAAAATAAAACCATTTAAAAAATTTAAAAAACGTGTATAATATAAATATAGAAAAATCTGATTCGGAAAGGAATTTCTTTATGAAAGCTCTGTTAAAGTTTTTTACGGTTATTATGTGTGTAATTTCGGTATTTGCCGTACCGTGTATTACCGCAAACGCCGAAGTCGGCGAATTTAAGGATACATTAGAGGATAATTACCCGCTTTGCTTTGAAAAATCGGATAAAATGCGTTACGAAAAGAACAAGGATACAGGCGAGACCTTTTACGAAAAGTATTCCGAAAACGGGGATGTCGGCGGAACGGAATATGTGGTTTACAAAATGGACGACGATATAATTTCGTTTAAAATAGACTGTATGCACGTAAACGGTTTGGGCGACGCTGATACCGATATAAGCGTTTTCGTTTCCGAAAACAACAGAGATTGGAAACAGGTTAAGATCAAAACCACACCGCAGACATTTGACGAAAACCTTTACATAAATGAGGAAATGGCGTATTGGATGATGTCTTCGGTTACCAACCGCGATAAAATAGAACCGGGCTGTAAGTTTATAAAAATACAGATAAACCCTTTTACCGTAAAGGACAGCTGCGTTTGGAACACTGTGCTTAATACCGTAACGGTCAAATACGGCACAGAAGAAGCGTCAGAGTCCGAAAAGGAAGAAAGCACGGATACAAACGGCTCTTCAAGCAGCAGTACACAGTCCGATACCGATAAGCCGCAATCGGAAAGCGGCAAAAATACCGTGACCGTGCTTATTGCTGCGGCGTCTGCGGCAGTAGTAGCGGCGGCAGCAGCCGTGTGTGCCGTGCTTATTGCGAAAAGCAAAAAGAAAAAATAAATTAAGGGGCGAGCGCTGAATGCAGGTGCAGGGAAGGCAGTTTCATTTTGATAAGCTTTTTAAAGATAATACTGAGGGAACAGCGGTTAATTTTTCCGGCATAACGCTCTACCAGCTCGGTGATCTGAGCTGTCTTTCGGGTTATCAGGTCCCGCTGCATAAGCAGTGGTGCCACGAAATAAGCTATGTTATAAGCGGCGAGGGGCTTTTTACCACAAACAACGAAACCGAGCTTTTGATGGAGGGCTACGTTCATTTTTCGCCCGCAGGCTCTATGCACGCAATTCAGACCACCGGTTCCGACCTGCGGTACGGCTATATCGGCTTTGATTTTGACAGCACTACCCATGACGCGGATATAGTGGCGCTTAAAAGGTTTTATGAAAGCACAAAGGTTTTTTCCGCAGGAAACTGCCGTGAGCTTTTAGCGCCGCTCACCAAAAATCTTGATGAGATATATAACAGGGGCGAATTCTATAATTCCATGGTAGCGGCATATATCAAGCAGATGCTTATTACGGTTTACCGCGCTTTTACGCAAACCAAAACGGCTACTTATTTCAATGTTATAAACCCAGATTCATCCTCGCGCGCCTTTTCAACAGCGGCAAACTACATTGCGGAGCATATTTACGAAAAAATAAAAATCGGGCAGATGTGCGAGGAATTGGGCTACACGCCATCATACATATCCAATACGTTCAAAAAGGCAACCGGGCTTACCGTGCAAAAATATATAAATAATCTTAAAATGCAAAAGGCAATAGAAATGATGCAGTACGGTAAAATAAGCGAGACAAAGGCGGCGCTGAAGCTCGGTTACTCGGATCTTCAGACCTTCAATAAGGCGTTCAGGCGTACAATGGGCTGTTCTCCCGTGACATTTATTAACGAACAGGCACAAGAACCTCAGTCGGATGGGAAGTAGCGCTATGAAAAAGAAAAAAGTATTTTTAAAAGCTCTTTCGGTTTTGCTGGCGGTTATTACCGCAGGCGCGGCACTGTATTCAAACGGCGCGGCGGCAGAGAGTAAAGAGGGGGCAGCACTCTTCGCGGAAGGCTCCTATTACCGATATTTGCTGAAAAACGAAAATACGGCTTGCGCCGACGGCGAGTGCCGCGGCGTTCTTTCCGCGGCGGTAAACGCTGAAACCGTCACACCGGGCGAAAACACGGGTCTTTCGGTTTCGGAGGGCGGATATGCGGAATACACGCTTGATATTCCGAAAACCGCGCTTTATTATATATCGCTTAAATATTCCTACCTTACCGACACCACTAAGGTTAGCGAGCTTGCGTTTTCGTTTGAGCTCAACGGCGAAAAGCCCTTTGAGGAGGCGGGCTCCTGCACCCTCAGAAGAGTATGGGAAAACGACGGCGATATGAAAACCGACGGTCTCGGTAACGACCTGATACAAAAGCAAAAGCAGGTTGCGGTGTGGCAGGAGTGCGGAATAACCGATTATTCGGGATACAGCACTTCACCGTTTATTGTAAAGCTTGAAAGCGGCAAAAATGTGCTGCGCTTTAACGCGCTTTCGGACGGTATAATTTTCGGCGATCTGCGCCTTTTGCCGCCGCAAGATCTTAAAAATAAAAACGAAGCGATAAAAAATTACGAGGAACAGGGAAAGGAAATAATAAAGGACGATACTTTTATTTACATAGAGGCGGAGGACGCGTCTTATAAATCGGACAGAACGCTCTACCCGGTTTACGACCGTTCAAATTCCGCAACCAGTCCGAACAGCCCATATGCTTTGAAACGCAATATAATCGGCGGCGCGGGCTGGTCAAAGCCCGGGATGTATATAACCTACACGGTGAACGCCCCGCGGGACGGACTTTATTTCCTTACTCTTAAATACAGGCAAAACACCGAGATAGGTATGTCTGTACTGCGAAATATTTATATTAACGGCGAAATACCATATAAAGAGCTTTCCTCGGTAAGCTTTCCCTATTCTTCCGGGTGGAGAAATAAAACGGTTGCCGATGAAAACGGCGGCGTCTGCCTAATACCGCTTAAAAAAGGCAAGAATACCGTAAGCCTTGAAGTTACGGCGGACGGCTTTGCCGAGGCTCTTAACCGTGTGGACGCGGTAAGCCGCGAAATGAACAGCCTTTACAGAAGAATAATAATGATTACAAGCACAAGCCCCGATTTGTACAGAGACTACTACCTCGAACGTGAAATACCCGATATAGGGGAGAGGTTTTCCGCTCTTTCCACGGCTTTGACAAGCGCGGCGGAAATGTATGAAAAGGCAAACGGCGGTAAAACAGGCGGCTCGTCAGGGCTTAAGCGCGTGGCGGAGCAGCTGGGCGAGTTTGCAAAAAAACCGTCGGAAATTCCGGCGCGGCTTTCCTCATTCAGAAGTAATATATCGCTGCTTTCGGATTTTGCGGTCTCCGCAAAAAATCAGCCTATGGAGCTGGATTACCTTATATTTCACGGAGAGGGCTATCGGCTGCCGTCGGCTAAGGGAAATATTATAAGCAACGCAGTGTTTTCTTTTAAAAGATTTATTTCCGCATTTTCCGATGATTACGACTCAATGAGCGAGTATGACGACGCAGAGGCGGTTAACGTATGGCTGAACGACGGACGCGACCAGGCGCAGATACTTAAAAATCTTATATCGGATTTTACCGAAGAAACCAAAATACCCGTAAACGTTAATTTAGTGCAGGGCGGGCTTACGGAATCGGCGCTCACGGGGAATAACCCCGATGTGGCGGTAGGCGTATCACGCGGGCAGCCGATAAATCTTGCAAGCCGCAATGCACTTGAAGACCTTAAAGGATATAAAGGCTTTGACGAAACGGCGAAACGCTTTACGGACGACGCGCTTGTGCCCTACACCCGAAAAAACGGAGTGTATGCGCTGCCGCTTACGCAGGTATATCTTGTAATGTTTGTGCGGACGGACATACTGAACGAGCTTAAAATATCTGTACCGCAAACCTGGAACGAGCTGCTTGACGCAACCGCAAGGCTGCAGCGTAATAATATGACCGTGGGGCTGCCGTATACGGCTGTTACGGCGTCGGGCGCGGTGGATTTAGGACTTGGCGCAAAGGATCTGTTCCCTACGCTTTTAATGCAGTGCGGCGGCAGCTTTTACAATAAAACGCTTACCGGCGCAGCCCTTTCCGACAGTGCGGCGCTTGCAGCTTTTGAACTGTGGACAAAGTTTTACACGCAGTACAGCTTTGAATTGAGCTATGATTTCAATACGCGGTTCAGAACGGGCGAAATGCCCATTGCCGTAGCGTCCTACGGTATGTACGGCACGCTTATGAGCGCCGCCCCCGAAATACGCGGGCTTTGGAAAATGGAGCTTATGCCGGGAATAGAGAAAAACGGCGGGATTGACCGCTCGGGCGGAGCCTCGGGCACGGCGGTTGTAATGTTTAAAAACGCGCGCAATAAGGAAAACTGCTGGCGCTTTATGCAGTGGCTTACCTCTGCCGACGTTCAGACCGATTACGGCACAGCCGCAGAAAACCTTTTGGGTGCGGCAGCAAGGCACGCAACGGCTAATCTTGAAGCATTCGGCAACCTTAACTGGACTCGCGCGGAGCTTGAAATATTAAACGGGCAGCGGGCGTGTGTTAAAGAAATTCCCGAAATACCCGGCGGATATTATACCTCGAGGTGTATAGATAACGCTTTCAGAGAGGTGCTGTATCAGCACGGTAACACAAGAGTTGCTTTAGAAAATGCAAACGCTGCAATCGATAGGGAAATAAAAAGAAAAATAACGGAGCTTGGCGGGTGAAATTTGTGAAACGTAAAGAATACGGGCTTGCGTCCCGTCTTAAAAAGAGTGCGGTGAGCTATGCTATGATGGCTCCGTATATGATCGTATTCATTTTACTTACGGTAATTCCGGTTATTGCGGCAATATGCCTTTCCTTCACCTATTTCAATATGCTTGAACCGCCTAAATTTACAGGTCTCCTGAATTACGAAAGACTGTTTTTGGATGACGAGATTTTCCCGCAGGTTTTAAAAAACACGCTTGTTTTCGCAATTATAACAGGGCCTCTCAGCTATCTTATTTCATTCGTTTCGGCGTGGCTGATAAATGAAATGGGCAGAGCCGTCAGAACGGTTATGACCTTTTGCTTTTACGCACCGGCGCTTTGCGGAAATCTTTATGCCATATGGGCTATGATACTTTCGGGCGACCAATACGGCATAGCCAACAGCGTGCTTATGCAGCTTGGCGTAATTTCCGAGCCGCAGCAGTGGCTGAGCGACCCAAAAACAATGCTCGGCGCGCTTATAACGGTTCAGCTTTGGGCAAGCTTCGGCGTGGGCTTTCTTACGTTCATAGCCGGCTTTCAGAGCATGGATAAAAGCCTTGCGGAGGCAGGCGGAATAGACGGTATAAAAAACCGCTGGCAGGAGCTTTGGTATATTACGCTGCCCTCAATGGCGCCGCAGCTGCTTTTCAGCGCGGTAATGCAGATAGCGGCATGCTTCGGTGTGGGCGCGCTTGTGCAGTCGCTTGCGGGCTTTCCCACAACGCAATACAGCGCGGATACGCTGCTTACATATATGCTTGATGTGGGAACGGTACGTTTTGAAATGGGATATGCGTCGGCTATTGCGGTGTTTCTGTTTGTTATGATGATGTTTACAAATTTTGTGGTATCGCATATCATCCGACGTATAGGTCGGTAACGGGGGAGTGAAAGCATTCAGTGAAAAAGCGTTTTCATAAGCGGCTTAACCGTTCATTCGGCGGCACAGCGGTTATATTCATTTTTCTTTTCGCCGGTGCGTTATTTATGCTTTTGCCTACGATTTATGCGGTGAGCGCGGCATTTAAGCCGCTTGACGAAATATATATTTTCCCGCCGCGCCTGTTTGTAAGAAGAC
>URNB01000044.1 GCA_900549055.1 uncultured Oscillospiraceae bacterium | reverse complement strand
GGTCTTTCAGTCGTTCGGCTTATCATACAAATGCAGAGGTGTAAAAGCCGCGGCTTTAAGCGCGGTATATGCCGCAGCCGCTGCCTGTGCTATTTGGTTTTCCGCAACGCCGCACCTCGATTATTTCAAAAAGGAAGCATACGAGGGCAGCGACCGACAAATACTCGATACGATTGCGGAAAAATATACTGCAAACAATGCACCCAACGGCTCTTATGCCGTCATATGGCAGTTTGATAAGGAGGGATACAGATATTTCCTTTCAAGGTATGTATTCAAAACGGGGAAGGTTGCGCGCATTGAAAGCAGCAATCCCGATTTATCGGCTGCGGTTGCGGGATACAGCTATATCGTAGTTCCCGAGCATAACGCCTATGTTGACGCTTTTCTGACCGAGCGCTTCGGAAGCTGCACAGAGGATGTTTATTCCGTGACATGACAAATTTTGTTTCTTTTTTGTTACTTGTAATGCCGGTTAACAGGGATTATAATATTAATATTGTCGAATATTTTGGGAGTGAAAAATGTGGCGAATAATATCTATGTGATAATCCCCTCGCTCAACCCGGACGAAAAGCTTAAAAACACGGTTCGCGGAATGCTGGACGCAGGCTTTGAAAGAATCATCATAGTAAACGACGGCAGCGATAATGAGCATCTTGAAAATTTTCCGCATTCGGATGAAAATATAACAGTGATACACAGAAGGCAGAATCACGGCAAGGGAGCGGCTTTAAAGGTAGCCTTCCGCCATATTCTGCGCAACTGTCCCGACGCTGCGGGTGTGGTAACGGTTGACAGCATCGGCGCCACAAGAAACGATGTTATAGACCTCATGGTCTCCTACGGCGCGGTAAATGCCGGAATGCTTGACGGCGGATCATCCGCAATGATGTACTACCGCAATTACTTTGATAAGTATTCGATTGATAAATCGCAGCTTGATTCATATCAGCTTAAAGGGCTTGTAAACAGATACAAGGCGTTTACCAATCCGCGCAGAATACCGACATACTTCATCGTATCGGAGGAAAAGAAATGAAAACACATTCCCTGTTTTATAAAATTTACTTTTCCGCCGTTGCGCTTTTTGCCGTAGGGCTTACAGTATTTCTTTTCGCATTCGGCGGTTGGCTTAAGGCTTACGAGGCCGCACAGCCCGAGCAGATAATGTCGGCTTTTATGAATAACGATGTAAAGGGCGGCAAAATTTCCGCCGTTAAGGATAAATATCACATAAGTGTTTCAAAATACGAAACAAACGACAGCATCGATAAAGCCTTCACGGCGGCCACAAAGGGTAAGGAGCTAACCTTTGCCACCTCTGCCATAAAGCCCGAGGGCTGCGATCTTGCCTACTCGGTTAAATCGGGCGACAGCAAGCTTATGAGCGTTTATTTAAAGCGCGACAGCAAAAAGCGTTATTCGATTTCGGGAATAGATTTTGATAAAAAGCTTTATAAATCCTATAAAATTTCCGCCACCTCCGACGCGGAAATATCGGTAAACGGCATTATTGTTGAAGACGGTGATCGCAAAAACGAAGAGCTGCCGGATATCGATTCCGCGCTCACAAAAAGCGGCAGCATTATAAACAAGCAGATAATTTCGCTTGACAATATGCTGAACGATGAGCCGCAGATAACGGCAAAATCGGGCAGCACGGCGCTGCCGGTCGAGAAAAACGGCACGGTTTACAATGTAGTTCAGGAATTTGCGGAGAAGGAAGCGGTCGGAAAGCTTGCGGGCAAGGCGGCAAGCGTTTACGCGGAATATATGCAGAACGATTCCTCAATGGGGCAGATCCGCAAATATATGGACACCGACACAAAGTTTTATAAAAACCTCCGCACAAGTCTTGTAATATTCGCGCTCGACCATGAAAAGCATGTGATAAAAGACGTTAAGAGCACCGATTTTCATAAATACAGCGATAATCTTTTCAGCTGCCGCGTAACCCTTATAAACGAGCTGACCCGAAAGGGCGAAAAATATCAGGATAAATTTGATAAATATGTTTACCTCCGCCGCGACGGCGATACATATAAGGTACTTGATATGCAGAACACGGGGGATAAAAAAGATGAATGATTTTGAAATAGGCATACTTAATTTTATTCACGATACCTTTGCCTGCCCGTTTCTCGATAGGGTCATGCCGATAATAACCCTTTTCGGCGATAAGGGTATTTTTTGGATCGCTGCGGCGCTGCTTCTCATAATAATAAAAAAGACCCGCAAAACGGGCGTTATGATGGGCACGGCGCTGCTTTTGGGGCTTATAATCGGAAATCTGATTCTCAAAAACGCCGTTGCGCGAACAAGACCCTATGATGTAAACACCGCAATGCAGGCGGAGCTGCTTGTAAAGACGCTTTCGGACTTTTCGTTCCCATCCGGGCATACGCTCGCTTCCTTTGAGGCGGCGACCGTGCTGATGATAAGGGATAAGTGTTTCGGTATTCCCGCGCTGGTACTGGCGATACTTATAGCTCTTTCACGCCTGTATCTTTATGTGCATTATCCCACCGATGTTTTGGCAGGCGCGCTGCTCGGCGTGTTTATCGGTATTTTCGCCTGCTTCCTTGTGGATAAAATTTACAAACGGTTCGAGCGAAAAAAAGCTTAAGACCTATTTTCAGCCTGTCGTACCGTGTCCTTACGGATGAGCTTCCGCCGCAGATCGTGTGCGGTGTGATGCAATACTTCGCTTTCGGACATGATTCGACAGGACTTTTTTAACAAATTGTGAATTTGCACAGTAAGACCGAAAAAGCGGGCGGCAGATTTTACAATACGCCGAAAAACAAAAAAAGTTTAAAAAGCTATTGACATAATGCTTTGAAAGATATAAAATGTTAACAAGGTTAGCGAGAGCTAACCTATTTAACCGAGCAAAAGTTAGCTGTTGCTAATTATTGTGTGATGGGAGATATGTGAAATGATGCCGCTGATATTAGCAAATGTCGGAGAAGAAAATATTATAAAGAAGATAGGCGGCAGTCCCGAGGTCAAGCAGCATCTTGAAAACCTCGGCTTTGTCGTTGGGGGCAGCGTAAAAATCGTTAATACCATGGGCGGAAATCTTATCGTCAATGTTAAGGAGACCCGCGTTGCGGTAAGCCGCGAAATGGCACAAAAAATAATGATTTAATTTAAGGAGGGTAAATTAATGAAAACTTTGAAGGATGCAAGGGTAGGCGAGACCGTAAAGGTCGTAAAGCTTACGGGCGAAGGCGCTGTAAAGCGCAGAATTATGGATATGGGCATTACCAAGGGTGTTGAAGTACATATCCGTAAGGTAGCGCCTTTAGGCGACCCGGTTGAAGTTACCGTTCGCGGCTATGAGCTGTCGCTCAGAAAAGCCGACGCGGAAATGATCGAGGTTGAATAAACCGTTCCCGGGGAAGTCGGATTTCCCCATATTTTAAGCTTTAAGGTTAGCAAGAGCTAATTAAAGAAAGAGAGAGGAAAAGCTATGAGTATCAGAATTGCCCTCGCGGGCAACCCGAACTGCGGTAAAACTACCCTGTTCAACGCACTTACCGGCTCCAACCAGTTTGTAGGTAACTGGCCGGGCGTTACGGTAGAGAAAAAGGAAGGTAAGCTTAAAAAGCACGACGGCGTTATAATCACCGACCTTCCGGGTATTTACTCCCTGTCGCCATACACGCTTGAAGAGGTTGTTGCAAGAAATTACCTCATTTCCGAGCGTCCCGACGCGATACTGAACATTATCGACGGAACAAACCTGGAAAGAAACCTTTATTTGACCACACAGCTTGTGGAGCTCGGCATACCGGTTGTTATCGCCATCAACATGATGGATGTTGTTCGCAAGAACGGCGATAAGATAAACACCGAGGAGCTTTCCCGCCAGCTCGGCTGCAAAATAGTTGAAATTTCCGCCCTTAAGGGTACCGGAATCAAAGAGGCTGCCGAGGCTGCAATAGACGCGGCGGAGCACACCAAGACCATCCCGCAACACAGCTTTTCAGGCATTGTTGAGCATGCTATCGCTCACATTGAGGAAGCAGCGGTTCACAATATGCCCGAGGAGCAGCAGCGTTGGTACGCAATAAAGATCTTTGAGCGCGACGATAAGGTTTTGGATCAATTAAAGCTTGACGGCACTGTTTTGGCTCATATCGAAAACGATATCAAGGCTGCCGAAAAGGAATGCGACGATGACGCAGAGAGCATTATCACAAACGAGCGTTACCTCTATATAGCTTCCATTATCAAGGCGTGCTACAAGAAGAAAAATGTCGGTCAGTTATCCGCCTCGGATAAGATCGACCGTGTGGTTACAAACCGTTGGCTCGGTCTTCCTATATTCGCGCTTGTAATGTTCCTTGTTTATTACATATCAATGGTAACCGTAGGCTCTGCCGCTACCGACTGGGCAAATGACGGACTCTTCGGCGACGGCTGGCACCTTTTGGGCATAGGCTCTAAGGCGTACAGCGCTGACGCGGACGATTTCACCGCGGCTTCCCAGGCTGTTCAGGCGTTCACCGAAATTGAAGTAGGCGCTGATGATTTTGACGCTGACAAGGCTCTCGATGAAATAAAGAGCTTTACCACCGACTCAAAAACCGCCACTGTTGATGTTGAGGATGAGGAAACCTTGGCGGTAAACACAATGACGGCTTACTTCTCCGAAGTTCCTTCAGACCTTTCAAAGGCGGAGGAAGAGGAAACGGTTGCAATGTCTTATACGGACGCTGTTAAATACTTCGAGAAAAACGGCTTTGATGAGCCCGATCCTGCCGATTACGGCGTATGGGTTCCCGGTATACCGGTGCTCGTAGGCGACGGACTTGATAAAGCAGGCGCTGCCGATTGGCTTTCGGGTCTTATTAATGACGGTATCGTAGCCGGCGTAGGCGCGGTACTCGGCTTTGTTCCGCAGATGCTCGTTCTGTTCTTACTCCTTGCATTCCTTGAGGCGTGCGGTTATATGTCCCGTATCGCATTCGTTCTTGACCGTATCTTCCGCAAGTTCGGTCTTTCGGGTAAATCGTTCATACCTATGCTTATAGGCACAGGCTGCGGAATCCCCGGAATTATGGCTTCGCGTACCATTGAAAATGAGCGCGACCGCCGCATGACCATTATGACAACTACATTTATCCCCTGCGGCGCCAAGGTTCCGTTTATTGCAATGATAGCGGGCGCTATCTTCGGCGGCTCTGCACTTGTTGCAACCTCGGCTTACTTCATAGGTATGGCTGCAATAGTCGTTTCGGGCATTATGCTTAAGAAAACAAAGATGTTCTCGGGCGATCCCGCTCCGTTCGTTATGGAGCTGCCGGCTTACCACTGGCCGACCCTCGGCAATGTTCTTCGCTCAATGTGGGAGCGCGGCTGGTCCTTCATAAAGAAGGCAGGAACAATAATCCTTCTTTCCACCATACTCGTTTGGTTCACCACCTACTTCGGCTGGGCAGACGGCTCATTCGGAATGTTAGAGGAAGATCAGATAAGCTCTTCTATCCTTGCTAAAATCGGCGGCGCTATCGCCTGGATATTCGCTCCTCTCGGCTGGGGCAACTGGAAAGCGGTTGTGGCTTCCATTACCGGTCTTGTTGCAAAAGAAAACATTGTCGGTACTCTCGGTATACTTTACGGTGGCGGAGACGCAAGCGTTTACCACAATATCGCTGCTGCGTTCACCGGAATCACCGCGTATTCGTTCCTTGTGTTCAACCTGCTTTGCGCACCCTGCTTTGCGGCTATCGGCGCTATCAAGCGTGAAATGAACAGCCAGAAGTGGACCTGGTTTGCAATCGGCTATCAGTGCGGATTCGCTTACCTCATAGCTCTTATGATAAATCAGTTCGGCGGTCTCTTCACCGGCAATGTAAACGTTTTGGGTCTTATCTTCGCGGTTGCGGCACTGGTACTTATAGTTTATATGCTGTTCCGCCCCTATAAAGAGGCTACAAAGCTTACCGCAAAGGTAAGAGTATAATTCAGACACTTATTCTTTGAAAGGAGTCTTCTGTATGTTGTTGTGGTTAAAAACAAATATTGCTACCGTAATTATATGCCTTGTGCTTATTGCCGTTGTCGCCGCTATTATAGTGAGCCTTGTGCGGAATAAGAAAAAGGGTAAATCCTCCTGCGGCTGCAATTGTGCCCACTGTGCTATGGCAGGCTCCTGCCATAAGGGCAAATAAAGCCGCAGCATAAAGGAAAATTCCTGCTGTGACGGCAAATCCCCGATGTTATGCATCGGGGATTTTTTTGATATGCGGCAGAAAAAATTACAGCTTCCGAACAAACCGAAGGCTCACAGAATATCGGAAAGCCTTTGGCTGTTTGTAACACATATATTAATTTTCAAATCCCGAATTACACAGAGGTATTATATAAGTAGAGAAAAGTCAAGAACGGGAATATTGTCAAATAATTAACAATCTTTTTTAACGAATTAAAATAAAATGAAAAAATATTGATATATTTTTAACAATCCCATTGACAAATGAATAAAATGGTAATATAATGTACTCAATGTAAAGCCGAGGGGAGCAAAGCTGTGCGGCGCCCGGCTTAAAGATCACGCTTTTACGGAGGAAAATAATATGGCAAGAGTTTATAATTTCAGCGCAGGCCCTTCAATGCTGCCCGAGGATGTTTTGAAGACCGCTGCTGCGGAAATGATGGAATACGGCGAGACGGGTCAGTCGGTTATGGAGATGTCCCACCGCTCAAAGGAATATCAGGCAATATTTGACGAGACGGAGAAGAACCTCCGCGAAATTATGAATATTCCCGATAATTATGATGTGCTGTTTTTACAGGGCGGCGCTTCGACCCAGTTTGCAATGGTGCCGCTGAACCTTATGACCAAAAACGGCAAGGCGGATTATATTATAACAGGTCAGTGGGCTAACAAGGCTTACAAAGAGGCGGCGCGCTACGGCAAGGCAAGAGCCGTGGCTTCAAGTGCGGATAAGACCTTTTCTTATATCCCGAAAACCACCCGTGCCGATTTCGACCCCGAGGCGGATTATGTTCACATCTGCATGAACAACACCATTTACGGCACAAAATACCACGAGCTGCCCGATACGGGCGATGTTCCGCTTGTGGCCGATATTTCAAGCTGCATACTGTCAGAGCCTATCGATGTTACGAAGTTCGGCGTTTTGTATGCGGGCGCGCAGAAAAATGTTGCTCCCGCAGGCGTTACCATCGTTATAATCCGCAAGGATTTAATCGGTCACGCTATGGATATCACCCCCACAATGCTCAATTACGCGACCCATGCCGATAACGGCTCAATGTTCAACACTCCGCCCTGCTATGCAATTTATATTGCGGGACTTACCTTTAAGTGGATAAAGAAAATAGGCGGACTTGAGGAAATGAAGAAAATCAACGAGAAAAAAGCGAAGATTCTTTATGATTTTCTTGATAACAGCAAGCTTTTCAAGGGTACTGTCGTTCCCGAGGATCGCTCGCTTATGAATGTACCGTTTGTAACCGGCAGCGAGGAATTGGACGCTAAGTTTGTAGTTGAGGCTAAAAAGGCGGGCTTTGTGAACATTAAGGGTCACAGGTCTGTAGGCGGCATGCGCGCTTCAATTTATAATGCAATGCCGATAGAGGGCGTTGAAAAGCTGGTTGAGTTTATGAAGAAGTTTGAGGAGGAGAACGCGTAATGTATAAAATTAAAACCTACAATAAAATCTCCAAAATCGGTCTTGAAGCCTTTGATGATAAATATACGGTAGGCGATGAAGTGGAAAATGCCGACGGTGCTATTGTGCGATCTGCCGCGCTGCATGATGAGGAGTTTCCCGCAAGCCTTAAAGCCATAGCGCGCGCGGGAGCGGGAACAAATAATATACCGATTGACCGCTGCTCCGAGCAGGGAATAGTTGTTTTCAACACTCCGGGAGCAAATGCCAATGCTGTTAAGGAGCTGGTTATAGCGGGTTTGCTTATCAGCTCGCGCCGCGTGGTTTCGGGCATTGAGTGGGCTAAGACCCTTAAGGGCGACGGCGCAGAGGTAGGCAAAGAGGTAGAAAAGGGCAAAGGCGCTTTTGCCGGCCCTGAAATTAAGGGCAAGACCCTGGGTGTTATAGGTCTCGGTGCTATAGGCGTTATGGTGGCGAACGCCGCAAACGCCCTCGGTATGAAGGTTTTCGGCTACGACCCGTACCTCTCGGTTAAATCCGCATGGAATTTGACCCACAATGCGGTCCATATTTTCGATATAAACGAAATTTTTGAAAAGTGCGATTATATTACCGTGCATGTGCCGCTGACCGATTCCACCAAAAACCTTATAAACGCTGCGGCTATTGCTAAAATGAAGGACGGCGTGCGTATTCTCAATTTCGCGCGCGGCGGACTTGTAAACAGCGAAGACCTTTTGGCAGCGCTCGAAGCGGGCAAGGTTGCTTCCTATGTTACCGATTTCCCGTCCGACGATATTTTGGGCGCGCAGGGCGTTATTGCAATACCGCACCTCGGCGCTTCGACCCCCGAATCGGAGGATAACTGCGCGGGAATGGCTGCTAAAGAGCTTATAGATTACATTGAAAACGGCAATATCGTCAACTCCGTAAACCTGCCGGAAATTGTAATGCCGCGCAGCGGGGAAAGCAGAATCTGCGTTATACACAAAAATATCCCGAATATGCTTACCGCCATTACGGGGATATTCGCGGGGGATAATGTAAACATTGAAAACCTGCTTAATAAATCCCGCGGGGATTATGCATATACAATGCTTGATGTCAGTAAGGCAGATGTTTCGGATGTTGCCGATAAGATCGGCGCTATTTCCGGGGTTATAAGAGTAAGGGTTATTTGATTTAACGAATCAGGAGCATTAACACACGCCCCCTGTCAGCCGAACGGTTGACAGGGGGCGTTTAAATGTAACAGCTTTGATACCATTTGTAACCGAATTGTTTTTGTACTTTTTGAAAATTCGGTATATAATTATAAACAGAAGAAAAGCTTGGAGGCGGTAGTATGAAAAAGGGAATTTTAAGCATTGCAGCACTGGCATTTGTTTTGCTGATTTCTTTTTCTTCACTTTCGGTTAAGCCCGCGGCGACCGCTACCGAAAAACCGTCAGCGCCGGCAGTTTCACAGGAAAAGATTTTGAGTGCGCGCTTTCTCAATATGCTTAATCATAATTTCGTTTATAATGACGCGTTTGACAGTGTTTATGAAATGACCGCATGCTCCGAGGTTGCTTTGCTTGACAGGGCGGAGAACGGCTATATTTCGAGTGGCGTGATTTCCGGTTACCTTTACAATATGTACGGTGTGGAAGGTGTCGATTTTGCCGCCGTCACAAAGGATTTCCCGCAGCGTGAAAATTATGTGTATGTTATTCCGCGCGGCTTCTCGGTTTATAAGCATTCAAATCCCGTCATCACCGAGAATGAGGACGGCAGCTATACAGTTGTGACCGTGGTTCAAATTTTCTCGCATGACAGTGAAGCGGAAACCGCCAAGGCTTCAACACTTTTCGTGAAAAATGAAAATTCGGCATTCGGCTTCAATATAATTTCTTCCGATATAATTTTTGAAGATGCATCGCTTTAAAACAGATAAATAATTTTGCCGCTGCGGCCTTATAAGCTGCAGCGGCATTTGTTATACATATTTAATTTCCGAGTGATGATCGGTATAAAAGCTTACGGTTTTAAATTTCTCCGAAAGCAGGCCTTTCAGTGGTTCTGTAACCACATCCTCGGTGTTAAAATGCCCCGCGTCAAACACAGAAATTCCGAGGCGCTCTGTGTCTATGAAAATACTGTGCTTAACATCCGCCGTTATAAGCGCGTCGCAGCATGATACCGCAGTGTCAAAAGCATATCCGCCGCCGCTGCCCGAGCAGAGGGCGACTTTTTTTATGCTTTTGCCGCTGTCGGTAAATTTAACGCTTCCGCCGAGCTTTTCTTTAATATGCCGCGCCAATTCATCTGCCGATAGCGGAGTATCAAGCTCTGCAAAATTCAGCAGATATCCGTCGCTTGAGGGTCTTTTTTCAAAATTATCGAATCCAAGCACGCGGCATAAGCAATCGTTAACGCCCGATACGGCAATATCAAGGTTTGTGTGCATTGATATAACCGAAATACCGCTTTTTATGAGCTCGAAAACGGTACTGCCCGTAAGCACGGTTTTCAGCGGGTCGAATATAACAGGGTGGTGGGTTATAATCAATTCACAGTTATTTTTTATTGCCGTTTTTATAGCGGACGCGGTGCAGTCAAGCGCCACAACCGCGCCGCTCACCTCGGCTGACGGGTCTCCGACTAATATGCCCGCATTATCAAAATCGCAGGCGGTGTTTACAGGCGCTATACCGTTCAGAAATTCAAAAATATCGTTTACAGTCATAGCTTACGCCTTTTTAGCAAACGAGTCCTTAAGTGCAACGGTGCGGTTGAATACAAGTCGCTCGGGCGAAGAATCGGTATCGGTGCAGAAATAGCCCTGGCGCATAAACTGGAAGGTATCCCCCGGTTTAACGCCTGCCAGCGATTTATCAATTCGGCAGCCTTCAAGCACCGTGAGCGATTCGGGATTTATATTATCCGCAAAGGAGGATACGCCCTCCTCATCGCTCGGGTTCGGCACATTAAACAGCCGCTCATAAAGCCTTACCTCGGCTTCAACCGAATTATCCGCGCTTACCCAGTGCAGCGTGCCCTTTACCTTTCTGCCGTCGGGCGTTTCGCCGCCGTAGCTTTCGGGGTCATAGGTGCAGTGAACGGCGGTTATATTACCGTTTTCATCTGCTTCGTGGGATGCGTACTTAATGTAGTAAGCGCCCTTTAGGCGAACCTCTTTTGCGGGGCAAAGCCTGAAATATTTACCGGGTGGGTCAAGCATAAAATCGTCCTGCTCAATAAATATCTCACGCGAAAATGTAACGCTGCGCTTGCCTTTTTCGGGCTTACCGGGGTTTACGTCAATTTCAATTTCTTCGGTCTTGTTTTCGGGGTAATTGTCGATTATTATTTTTAAGGGGCGCAAAACCGCCATTGCGCGGTCGGCATTCTCATTCAGGTTATCACGCACGCAGGATTCAAGCAGCGCGTAATCAATAACGCTGTATGCCTTTGAAACGCCTATTTTATCAACAAACGCGCGTATAGCTGCGGCGGGGTAGCCGCGGCGGCGCATACCGCATATGGTAGCCATTCTGGGGTCGTCCCAACCGCTTACCAAGCCGTCGTTTACAAGCTTTAAGCATTTGCGCTTGCTGGTAAGGGTGTAGTTTAAGTTCATGCGCGCAAACTCTATCTGGCGCGGCGGGGTGGGAATATCAAGCGCCTCTAAAAACCAGTTGTAAAGCGGGCGGTGATTTTCAAATTCGAGCGAGCAGAGCGAGTGCGTAACCCCCTCTTTAGCATCACTTAACGGGTGCGCAAAGTCATACATCGGGTATACGCACCATTTATCCCCCGTGCGGTGGTGGGTGGCTTTCATAATGCGGTAAATAATCGGGTCGCGCATATTAAGGTTTGATGACGACATATCGATTTTAGCCCGCAGCACCATTGCACCGTCGGGGAATTCACCGTCGGTCATACGGCGGAATAGCTCTTTGGTTTCTTCAATCGGGCGGTTGCGGTAAGGACTTTCGGTGCCCGGCTCTGTAAGTGTTCCGCGCATTTCGCGTATTTCATCGGCCGAAGCCTCGTCAACATAGGCAAGCCCTTTATCAATAAGCTTTAGGGCGCACTCGTAAAGAAAATCAAAATAATCCGACGCATAGTAAACATTAGCCCAGTTAAAGCCGAGCCATTTAATATCGCGCTCTATAGCGTCAACATACTCAACGTCTTCCTTAACGGGGTTTGTATCGTCAAAGCGCAGGTTGCAAATGCCGCCGTATTTTTCGGCGGTTGAAAAATCTATGCAGATAGCCTTTGCATGACCGATATGCAAATATCCGTTAGGCTCGGGCGGGAAACGGGTCTGAACATGGGTGTATACCCCCTCTTTCAGGTCCTCGTCTATAAAATCATGTATAAAATTGGAGGCTGTTGCATTTTCAGCCGTTTTAATTTCTTCTGACAATTTAAAAACTCCTTCTAAAGCGTATTTATCGCCTTGTCAATGCGGGCAATACAGGTATCATATCCCAAAACCTGCATAATGCTGCATAGGTCGGGGGTGTTGCGCCTTCCGGTTATTGCAATGCGTAAAACCGTGCTTAAATCACCGGCGTGACCCTTAAAGCTTGCAGGGTCTGCCTTATACTGCTTTGTTTCTGCGGCAAAGCCGATTTCGGGCGCAATGTTTTTAATAACATTGAACCATTGCTGTCGGTCGTCCGATGTGTTGTAAAGAGTTTTGTATTTTTGCAGGAAAGCCTTTGCGTCTGCAGGTTCTATATTCTCGGGCAGCGCTAAATTTTCCTCGTAAAGCTCTGCAAAAAAGTAGGAGAAATAGTTTTTCGCTTCGTTCCACTTCGCAATATCCTTGCGGGGCTTGGGAACGTCGCGGTCTATTGAAAGCATAGCCTTGGTGTAATCGGGATCGCGTATTAAGAGAGAGTAAAATTCCGTATCAAATTCGCGCGCCCACTCTGTCAGGCGGTCATAAACCGTATCTCCCGAAAGCTTTGATATATAGGTCTTGCTTACGTCGTTCAGCTTATCGTTATCGAAAAGCGCGCCTGAAACGCTCATTTTTTTAAGGTTAAACTTAAATTCGGTATACGGTTTTTCGGGATTGGCTCTGCGCCAGTCCTCAAAATCAGAAGCCGCCACCGTCATAAGATACTCTATAACTCCGTTCGGGTCATAGCCTTCTTCAGCGAAGAAATGAACTGCAGCCTCGGGGTCCTTGCGCTTTGAAATTTTGCGCTTTGCGCCGTTTTCAAGCTTCATAATGGGGGAAATATGACCGTATTTCGGCACCTTAAAGCCTAAGAGCTTAAAGAGCTGAATGTGCTTCGGCACAGAGGATATCCATTCATCCCCGCGCAAAACGTGTGTAGTGCGCATTAAGTGGTCGTCCACCGCGTGCGCAAAGTGGTAGGTGGGTATTCCGTCGGATTTTAAAATTACAAAGTCTTCGTCATTCTCGGGCATTTCTATTTTGCCCTTAATGCAATCGTCAAATACAATTTTATTTTCTTCGTTACCGGGTGAGCGCAGGCGCACAACATACGGCTTGCCCTCGGCTATAAGTGCGGCTGCCTCATCTGCGGTTATATTCCTGTGCTTTGCCCACTCGCCGTGGTAGCCGGTGCGTACCTTTTGCTCCTCCTGCACGCGGCGCGTTTCCTCAAGCTCTTCGGGCGTGCAGAAGCAGGGGTAAGCAAGCCCCTGTTTTATAAGGCTTTTAGCGTAGGTCTGATAGATTTCGGCGCGCTCGCTCTGCTTATAGGGCGCGTAATCGCCTGTCTGTTTATCACCGCTTATAAAGCCCTCGTCAATTTTTATTCCGAAACGGTCAAGCCCGCCTATAATATCGTCAATACCGCCCTCAACCTCGCGCTTTTTATCGGTATCCTCAATTCGGGTGTAGAAAATTCCGCCGCTTGATGTCGCGGTAATGCGGTTTACAAGCGCGGTGAAAAGCGTGCCGAGGTGTAAATATCCCGTGGGGCTCGGCGCTACGCGGGTAACGCGCGCGCCCTCGGGTAAATTCCTCGGTTTATATAATTCCTCGTAATAATCGGGGGTTTTGGTTATATTGGGGAGCAGCAGCTCCGCCATTCTTTCGTTTTCATTCATAGAATACTCTCCGTTAATCGCTTGAAAGCAGCTTATTTAATTCGCGCATAAATGTGTTGATATCCTTAAACTGGCGGTAAACAGAGGCAAAGCGAACATACGCCACCTCGTCTATCTTTTTAAGCTTTTCCATAACAAGCTGACCTATTTTTTCGCTGCTAACCTCTCTGTCAAGCGAGTTTTGCAGGGTGGTTTCAATTTCGTCAATCATATTGTCAAGCGTGTCAATTGATACCGGACGTTTTTCGCAGGCGCGCAAAAGTCCCGTCATAAGCTTGTCCCTGTTAAAGGTTTCGCGCGATTTATCCTTTTTTATAACGATTATCGGCAGGCTTTCAATAATTTCGTAGGTAGTAAAGCGCTTACCGCAGCTTAAACACTCCCTGCGGCGGCGGATTCTCTGACCCTCATCGGTCGGGCGGGAATCAATCACCTTGCTTTCCTCAAAGCTGCAAAAAGGACATTTCATAAAAAACTACTCCTCTTAATTTAAAAAGTACTTGTATTATACAATATATAGTAGTAAAATACAAGTATTAAAAGCAAAAAATCAATCGGAGGTAAAGCAATTATGGCAGCAATTCAGTTATCAGCGCCGCAAAAAGGAGACACTTTGGCGGTTATGCACACAAATATGGGGGATATTAAAATTAAGCTGTTCCCCGAAAAAGCGCCCAAAACGGTGGAAAACTTTGTGACCCACTCCAAAAACGGGTATTATAACGGGCTTAAATTCCACCGCGTTATAAACGATTTTATGATTCAGGGCGGCGATCCGCGCGGCAACGGCACGGGCGGCGAATCTATTTGGGGCGGCAGCTTTTCCGATGAATTTGATCCCGAGCTCCACAATCTGCGCGGTGCGCTTTCCATGGCAAATTCGGGGCCCGATACAAACGGCAGCCAGTTCTTTATCGTTCAGGCAAGGGAGGTCCCCTCAAATATGCTTGAGCAAATGCACGACCTTGAGGATAAC
>URNB01000043.1 GCA_900549055.1 uncultured Oscillospiraceae bacterium | reverse complement strand
TTAACTCGATTTTATATAATTGCATTTGCTAATGCAATTATTCAGTAGACATTAAATTAAGCCCTGCTCACTGCTGCGAAGCGCTCTGCTTCCTTGTCTTTCCCGTCATTTCGGGAATTTGCGCCACGACTATTGCCGCAAATACAAGCGCACAGCCGATAAATTCCCTGACGGGGAGCGTATTACCCGAAATCAGCCAACCGCCAAGTGCCGCAAACACGCTTTCAAGGCTCATAGAAAGTGAAGCGACCGAAGGCTCGGCGTACTTCTGTCCAACGATTTGCAGGGTATAGCCAACACCGCTTGAAACTATGCCGAGGTAAAGTATCTGCGGGGCGGCGGCAATGATATTTTCCATTGTCGGGCGCTCAAAAATTACCGCGAACACAGCCGATAAAGCTCCCGCAACGGTAAACTGCATTACGGAAAGCTTTACGCCGCCAGTAAGCCCCACAAATTTATCAACCGATATAATCTGCCCCGCAAAGCAAAACGCGCAGATAAATACCAATATATCGGCGGTATAAATTCCGCTTATTCCTCCCGATAAGCAGAGCATATAAAACCCTACCACCGCAACGGCAACGCTCGCCCAAATAACCGGGCTTACCTTTTTGCCGAAGAAGAAGGAAAGCAGCGGCACAAACACAACATAAAGCGCGGTTATAAACCCGCTGCGCGCCTCTGCCGCAGCGCCTGCGGGATATGCGCTTATTCCGAACTGCTGAAAATTGACCGATATTGCAAGCATTGCGCCGCAAACTGCGCCTGCCGTAATATACTGTTTTTTAAGCGCTTTATCCTGCGGGAAAAAGTGCTTTTCTTTTTTAAAGGAAGTAACCTTGTAAAATATATAGAGCGCCGCCGCGGCTATTAAAGAACGCAGCGCGTTAAAGGTAAGCGGAGGTACAAGCTCGCCGCCGTCCGATTGCGCCACAAAAGCCAAGCCCCATATAAGGGCAGTCAGACAAAGTATTAAGCTTCCCTTTAAATTATTTTTCTTCATTGTTCAGCTTCTCTTTTCTCATCGTGAGGGATATTCGTTTTTTAGGCACATCAACGCTAAGCACCCAAACCTTGACCACATCCCCGACCTTTAAAACCTCGGAGGGGTGCTTTATAAAGCGGTTTGTTATCTGCGATATGTGCACAAGTCCGTCCTGATGCACGCCTATATCAATAAACGCGCCGAAATCTATTACATTGCGCACCGTGCCCTTTAATTCCATTCCGGGCTTCAGGTCTTCCATGGACATAATGTCCTGCCTTAACATAGGCGCGGGCAGCTCGTCGCGCGGGTCTCTGCCGGGGCGCTCAAGCTCCTTTACAATATCGTTAAGTGTAGGCACGCCTATTTCAAGCTCGCGTGCGGTTTCCTCCGCACCCTTTGCCTCTACCTTTTCGGCTAAACCAACGGCGCTGCCGTTTTTAACATCGCTTTCCGAATAATTGCACAGCTTTAAAAGCTTTTCGGCTGCCGCGTAGCTTTCGGGGTGAACCCCCGTGTTATCAAGCGGCTGTTTTCCGCCTGTTATGCGTAAAAATCCCGCGCATTGCTCAAAGGCTTTGGGCCCTAATTTCGGCACCTTTTTAAGCTGCGCGCGCGAGGTGAATTTGCCGTTTTCTTCCCTATAGGTCACAATATTTTTGGCAACCGCAGCACCGAGACCCGCCACGCGGGATAAAAGCGGAGCGGAAGCGGTATTAAGGTCAACCCCCACGGAGTTTACGCAATCTTCCACCACGCCGTCAAGCGCGCTGCCTAATTGCGCGGGCGGCATATCGTGCTGATACTGCCCAACGCCTATTGCCTTGGGGTCGATTTTAACAAGCTCTGCTAACGGATCCTGCAATCTTCGCGCAATGGAAACGGCGCTGCGCAGGGAAACGTCGTAATCGGGGAATTCCTCCGCCGCCAGCTTTGAGGCGGAATAAACGCTCGCGCCCGCCTCGGACACTACCATATACGAAAGCCCGTCGTTTAATTCCTTTATAACCTCTGCGGCGAAAACCTCGGTTTCGTGGCTTGCCGTTCCGTTGCCTATTGCAAAAACCCGAACGGCATGCTTTTTAACAAGCGCCTTAATTATCGCCTTTGCTTCTTCAACCTTGTTTTTCGGCGGAACGGGATATATAACTCCCGTATCGAGCACCTTGCCCGTGCCGTCCACAACCGCCACCTTGCAGCCTGTTCTGTAGCCTGGGTCAAGCCCTATAGTCACCTTATCCTTAACCGGCGGCTGCATAAGCAGCTGGCGAAGATTGGTGGAAAATACCTTTATTGCCGAATTGCTTGCCTTTTCGGTTAAAGCCGCCCTTATTTCCCTTTCGACCGATGGGAAAATAAGTCGGTTATACGCGTCGGTCGCCGCCGCCCTTACGGTCTCGGTGGCGGGCGAGCCTTCTTTTATATGATTTTTACCTATAATAAACATTGCTTTATCGCTGTCAAGCTCAAGCGATACCTTTAAAATTCCCTCTTTTTCGCCGCGGTTAATTGCAAGCACGCGGTGGTCGGGAATTTTAGCGACCGATTCGGAATAATCCTTATACATTTCGTAAACGCCGGTGTCCTCTGCCGCCGCCTTTACATTTAAAATGCCGTGCACCGAGCATACAAAACGCAGCCGCTTTCTTATATCCGCATCGTCCGATATTTTCTCGGCAATTATATCCATAGCGCCCGCAAGCGCGTCCTCCGCCGTTTCAACGCCCTTTTCCTCGTTTATGTAGTCGGCGGCCAGTGCTATCGGCTCAGGGGTCGTGGGGCTTTGCGCATAAATCAGGTCTGCCAAGGGCTCAAGCCCTTTTTCCTTTGCAACGCTCGCCCGCGTTTTGCGCTTTTTCTTGTAGGGTCTGTAAATATCGTCAAGCTCGGTAAGTGTCTTTGCGCTATCGATTGCGACGGATAATTCATCCGTTAAAGCGCCCTGCTCCTCAATCGCCGCCTTTATCTTTTCCCGCGTTTCGTCCATATTGCGCAGGTATTTAAGCCTTTCGTCAAACTCACGCAAGACCTGGTCATCAAGCGAGCCTGTGGCCTCCTTGCGGTAGCGCGCGATAAAGGGTATTGTGTTGCCCTCGTCTATCAGCTTTACCGTGTTTTCAACCTGAAAGGGTTTAAGCGAAAATTCCTCTGTTAATGCTTTTAGTATATCCATTTTGTCACCTGTTGCTGTTTTCTATTATTTTTTCGGCAGTTTTAAGCCCGTCCGCCGCGGCGGACATTATTCCGCCGGCATATCCCGCTCCCTCGCCGCAGGGGTAAACGCCGCGGCAGGAAACGCTGCAAAGCTCTTCGTTCCTTACTATTCTTACAGGGGAAGAAGACCTTGTTTCGGGGGCGGTAAGCACCGCCGATTTATCTGCAAAGCCCTTTATTTTGCGGTCAAAAAGCATAATTCCGTTTTTAAGCCCCGGCAGTACAAATTCGGGGAAAATACCGCCGAAATCGGATATAACCGGGTTCGGCTTTACGGTGGGTTTAACGCGCGTAAATTCCGCCTTTTCGCCGAAAACAAACGCCCCAACCGTGCTTACAGGCACGCCGCCGCCCGCAATATTATATGCCGCTTGCTCTATTTTTCTTTGAAACTCGCAGCCGCCCAAAACGCCGCTGCCCTCAATATCCTCGGGCAGCACACTTACCAAAAGCGCGCTGTTTGCGTTTACTCCGTCGCGGCGGCTGCGGCTCATACCGTTTACGGCAATGCCGCCGTTTCCACTCGAGGCGTTTATAACCTCGCCCCCGGGGCACATACAAAAGGTGTATACTCCCCTGTTATCGGGGTGAGCGGAAAGCTTGTAATCCGCTGCCGAAAGCGCGGGGTGGTCTGCAAAATCACCGTACAGAGCGCGGTTTATATCGCTTTGCAGATGCTCTATTCTTACCCCTACGGAAAACGGCTTTCTTATAAGCTCAAATTCCTCGGCTATGAGCATATTAAAGGTGTCCCTTGCGGAATGACCCGTTGCAAGTATCAGCGCATCGCAGGGAATTTCATTGCCGTCGGCGGTAACTGAATAAATACCGCCGTTTTTGCGGTTTATCTTATCGAGCCGCGTACCGAAACGCACCTCGCCGCCAAGCGCCGTTATCTCGTTTCGTATACTTTTAACCACGCCCGACAATATATCCGTTCCGATATGCGGCTTTGCGTCGGTCAATATTTTTTCGGGCGCACCGTGGCTTACGAATACCTTTAATATTTCACGGCAGCGGCTGTCCTTTATTCCCGTGTTCAGCTTTCCGTCCGAAAAAGTACCCGCGCCGCCCTCGCCGAACTGAACGTTTGATTCGGTATTTAAAGCCCCGCCCGCAAAAAAGCTTTCAACATCGCGTATGCGGGTGTCAACATCCTGCCCGCGTTCAAGCACCAAGGGGCGCATACCTGCGCGCGCCAGCGCTAAAGCGGCAAACATTCCCGCAGGGCCGAACCCTGCAACCACAGGGCGTATATCGGTATTGCCTGCTTTTTTCCATATGTACTCTGTGTCACTATATAGTTGCGCGCCGTTTTTTTCAAACCTTTTGTCATTTTCGGTGGAAACAAGCAGCGAGCAGCAAAAATGAACATCGTTTTTATGCCGTGCGTCCACCGATTTACGGAAAAGCGACGCACTTTTTATATTTTTTCTGTCGGTTTTAAGTGCCCTTGCCGCAGCATGTGTCAAATCGGAAAAATCGTAATCAAGCGGCAGCTTTACACTATTTATTATCAGCATTTGTTATTCGCTCCCGCAATATTTTCCGCGGCGCAAAGCGCACTCGACCACGCCCACTGCAAATTAAAGCCGCCGCAATCGCCGTCAATATCCAATATCTCGCCTATTGCATAAAGCCCCTTATTATCGCGGCTTTCCATTGTTTTGCAATTAAACTGTGCCGTATCAAGTCCGCCCGCTGTCACCTGCGAATTGGCAAAGCCGGTAGTGCCCGTAATTTTAAAGCGCATATCCTTTAAAAGCGCGGTTATCCGCTTTATATCCTGCTTTGTGAGAGTGCCTACTGAATTTGATAAGCCAAGACCCGCGCTCTTTATAATTATCTGCCCGAGCCGCTTATTAAGCATACCCGTGAAAAATTCGTCCAGTCTGCGCTCTTTAAGCCTTTCGGCTCTTATATCAAGCTCTGCTTCAAGCGCGGAAAAATCTATGGCAGACATAATATCAAGCGATATTTCGCAGCCGCCGTTTCTCTCCGCTGTGCCCGAAAGCTGCAACACAGGCGGACCTGAAAGCCCGTAATCGCAGAAAAGCACCTCGCCGTACTCTTTGCGCATTACCTTTCCGCCTTTGAGCAAAGAAACGTCCGCGTTGATTTTTATGCCTTTTAGCTGCTTTACAATATCAGTAGGGGTTTTAAGCTGAACAATTGCGGGCAGTGTTTCCACCGTATCAAACCCCGCTTTTTTCATAATTTGCAAAACAGAGCCTGTGCAGCCGTATTTTTCGCCGCCCGAAAGCAGTCCCGCCGCGATTATTATGTTCTTTGCCAGAAAGCTCATATTTCCCGCAATTACCTTGTAAAGCCCGCCCTGAACCTGAATATTGGTAACCGCCGTTTCGGTGCATACCGTAACGCCCGACTCCTCCGCCGCAAAGCGCAGACAATCAACAACCGAAGCTGCCTGGAGCGACGCGGGGTAAGCCTTATCCCCCTCAAACACAAAATCCACGCCGATTTCCTTAAAAAATTCCTCGCAAACCGCTCTGTCAAAGCGTGTAAGCGCATATTCGGCAAAATCGGGGCGCTTGCCGTGGTAGCGGGAAATATCAATATTCCTATTGGTTATGTTACCCCTGCCGTTACCCGTTGCGGCAAGCTTTTTGCCCACGCGCGGCATTGCCTCTAAAAGTCTTACGCTTAAATTGCCGTTTCGCTTTTTAAGCGCAACCGCCGCGCAAAGCCCCGCAGCACCGCCGCCTATAATAATTACATCGTTTTTCATAATCAGTGCCGTTCTTCAAAATTTGAGTAGGTCTCACAAAAGCGCGCCTGAAAGGACGGTTCTTCGTTTCCCGCGTATAAATGGGATATATCCCCGAAACCGCACATACGGAAAGCCGCCTTGCCCTGCTCGCGCTCTTCGGTTACAAGGGTAGTAACCGAGCTCGGCAGCGCGCAGAAATTATGCCACAGCACCACAGGCGAAATTCCGAGCAGATGCGAAAGAATTACACATTCAACCCCGAAATGGCAGAAAAGCGCTACCGTCTCGCGGCTCTCGCTCTCTACCTTATATATATTACCGTTCCGCACATATCCGTTCTTTTTTGTTATTTCGTCAATCCCGCCGCAAACAGCCTTGTATTTTTCCTCAACATTTCCGCTTTGCATAAGCGGCGTTTTAAGCCATTTTTTATTATCGTAATAATCGTTTTCAGTCACCCAAAAGCTCGGCAATAAATCCCACGGAATACGCTTGTTGCCCGTATCGGGGTCGATTATATACCCGTCAAATTCCCTTAGCCAATCGCATATTTCGGCGGTTTTGCCGAGGGCTTTCAATGTAGGCTCGGCGGTGGCTTTGGCTCTGCCTAAGGGCGAGCAGTAAATATCGCCTATATTCTGCTTTAAAAGCCTGTCTCTTAAAAGCATAACCTCGCGCTTACCCTTTTCGGTAACCGAATCAATTTCATAATCGGGGTCGCCGTGGCGGATTATCAGTATTTTCATATTTCGGTTTCCTCCTTATATCCTGCCTTTTTGAGGATTTTTATATCCTCTGCGGTGGGGTTATAAATATCGGGGCGGCGCTCCTTTGTTATAAGCAGCGATTTTATCCTGCGCCATTCGGCAATTTTCGCGTGATTGCCCGAAAGCAGCACCTCGGGCACTTCTTTTTCGTGCCACACGGCGGGGCGGGTATACTGCGGGTATTCAAGCAGCCCCGAAAAATGGCTTTCCTCTTCAAAGCAAATATCATCCGATAAAACGCCCGGCAACATTCTGCAAACCGCGTCCGCCAACGTGAGCGCGGGCAGCTCGCCGCCTGTTAAAACATAATCGCCTATGGAAATTTCCTCATCCACTATTTCTTCAATAACGCGCTCGTCAACCCCCTCGTAATGCCCGCAAATCAGCATTACGCGATCAAGACGGGATAATTCCCTTGCCTTTTCCTGGGTGAATTTTTCGCCCTTGGGCGACATATATATAACGCGCGGCTTTTCCTCGGTTTCGGAAACAAGACTTTTGTAGCAATTGTAAATTGGGTCTGCCGCCATTATCATTCCCATTCCGCCGCCGTATGGCATATCGTCCACCTTATTGTGCTTGTTACCCGCAAAATTACGTATATTCGTGCAAACTATTTCAACCTTTTCGGATCTGCGCGCCCTGCCGATTATGCTTTCGCTCATAACCGTTTCGCACATTTCGGGGAAAAGGGTAAGAATATCAATCCTCATCGTCAAAAATTCCTTTCATCGGGCGAATAATAACCCGCCCGTTTTCAGGCTCGGCTGATACTATAACCTCGCCAATTGCGGGAATAAGGTATTCCTTATTGTTTTTGGTTATATGCCATACATCGTTAGCGCCGGTAACCGAAACGTCCGTCACCGTGCCGTATTCTTTTTCGCTGTCCGCGTCATACGCGGTGCAGCCTATTATATCTTCAACGAAATATCTGCCCTCGGGGAGACAAGCGTCCTCGCGGTCGATATAGACCGTTTTTCCGCGCAGTTTCTCCGCCTGCTCGATAGTTTCGGTATTTTTAAAGCTTGCAATTACAACGCCGCCGTGCGGCTGCGCTTTTAAAACGGTCACGCTGTTTTCACCGTTTTCATCAAGATACAGTTTTTTAAAGCGCGTAAGAAATTCGCCCGAATCAGCCCACGGCTGTATTCTGACCATACCTCTGACCCCGTGCGTGCCTACAATTTTACCCGTTTCAAGATATTTTTTAATCATAAATCCTCCGAAAGAAAAAGAGCCGGACAAGCGCTGTCCGACCCCTTGGTAATCAGTCTATTTCAACCGATATTCTGCCGTTTTCCCTGTTGGCGGCGGCGCGCATTACAACACGTATAGCCTTGGCAATTCTGCCCTGCTTGCCGATAACGCGGCCCATATCATTTTCAGCAACATGAAGATGATAAACGGTAACGCCCTCCTCATTCGGCTCATCAACAGTAACGTTTACCTCTTCGGGCTTTTCAACAAGCCCCGAGGCAATGGAAATAAGAAGCTCTTTCATTGTTCTACCTCACAAGAATATTAGAGAACGCCGTTCTTTTTAAGCAGCGCCTTTACGGTATCTGTGGGCTGAGCTCCGTTGGATATCCATTTTTTAGCCTTCTCGGCATCGATGTTAACGACTGCCGGATCCTTTGTGGGATCGTAGGTGCCTATCTCTTCGATAAAGCGGCCGTCGCGCGGATATCTGGAATCAGCCACAACAACGCGGTAAAAGGGAGCCCTTTTTGCGCCCATGCGGCGAAGTCTGATCTTTACTGCCATGGTATTACACCTCCGTATTCATAATATCTATGTTTAAAATATGTGTTTCAGCCTATTTGGAGCAACACCTATTCTAAAGACCCATTCCGTTTTTGCCCGATGTTCTCAGGTTATGCATCATTCGGCGCTTACCGCCCTTGGTGTTCATTTGCTTGAACATCTTTTTCATCTGCTCGTACTGGCGCAAAAGCTTATTGACATCCTCTACCCTCATACCCGAGCCCGCGGCTATTCGCCTGCGGCGGGAGGCGTTTATAATATCGGGCTTTTCACGCTCTTTTTTTGTCATGGACTTTATGATTGCCTCAATGCGGAGCAGCTGACGGTCGTCAATATCAACATCGCGCAGCTGTTTATCCATTCCCGGCAGCATTGAAAGTATGCTCTTTAAAGAGCCCATTTTCTTTATCTGACGGAACTGCTCCAAAAGATCGTTCATATCAAAGCGGTTTTCTTCAAGCTTTCTTGCTGCCTCTTCCGCCTTTTTCTGATCCATTTCGCTTTCCACACGCTCTATAAGCGAGAGTACATCACCCATTCCGAGTATTCGCGACGCCATTCTGTCGGGGTGGAATTCATCAAGCTCATCGAGCTTTTCGCCTACGCCCGTAAACATTATCGGCTTGCCCGTAACCGCTCTTACAGAGAGCGCCGCGCCGCCGCGCGTATCACCGTCAAGCTTGGTTAAAATAACGCCGTCGATTTCAAGGATATCGTTAAACGCCTTGGCAATGTTTACCGCGTCCTGACCGACCATTGAGTCGATAACAAGCAGTATGTCATTTACCTCAACCGCTTCGGTTATGCGCTTAAGCTCCGCCATAAGCTCGTCGTCTATATGAAGTCTGCCCGCCGTATCAAGTATTACGAAATCATAACCGTAATCCCGCGCGTGGGCTACCGCCTTTACCGCGGTTTTTTCGGGCTTTTCGGTCCCCATTTCAAATACCGGGGTATCAACCGCCTTACCTACCACCTTCAGCTGTTCAATAGCCGCGGGACGGTAAATATCGCAGGCGACAAGCAACGGTCTGTGCCCCTGCGCCTTTAAATACTTCGCAAGCTTTGCGGAATGGGTGGTTTTACCCGAGCCCTGAAGACCGCACATCATAATGACGGTGGGAATTTTATTTGATATTTTAAGCCTTGCCTGCTCGCTGCCCATAAGTGCGGTAAGCTCTTCCTTAACGATCTTAACGACTGTCTGCGGAGCGGTAAGGCTTTCCATGACATTTTCGCCTATGCACTTTTCGGTGACGGCATTCGTAAAGTCCTTTGCAACCTTATAGTTAACATCCGCCTCCAAAAGCGCCAAACGCACCTCACGCATTGCGGTCTTAACATCCGCCTCGCTTAATTTTCCTTTGGAACGCAGGCGCTTGAACACGCCTGACAGCTTATCGGATAAATTATCAAACGCCATTTACACACACTCCTAAAGCTTTTCTATAATTTCGGCAGCCTTTTCCGCCGCTTTTTTATCCCCCGCCTTTAAATCGGAAAGTACGGCGCGCAGCTCTTCAAAGCGCTCGCAGTAGCGACATTCCTCTTCAAACGCGTTAAGGCTTTTAACCGCGCGCTTTATCTGGTCGTTTACGCCCTGGCGGGTTATGCCCTCGTTTTCGGCAATTTCGGAAAGCGACAAATCATCGTTATAATAATAGGCAGTCAGCTTTCTCTGCTTTTCACCCAAAAACGCGCCGTAAACATCCAGCAAAGCGGAAATATGCAAATTTTTTTCCATAAAAGCACCTCACCTGTAAAGTTCAGAGCTTTACAGGTGAGATTATATCATATATTTATCGGTATGTCAAGTATTTTTCTTTACAGACTCTTTAATAATTGCCTCCAGTGCCGAAATATCCTCTTCATTGATATATCCGTCGCGGTTTATATCGGCATAGGGTGCGTATTCTGCCTCGGTTCTACCGTTGATAAGCAATATAAGCGTTGCGGTATCCGCCTTATCGACAGAGCCGTCGCCGTTTACATCGCCATTTTCTCTTGCAGGAATTTCAAACATAAAGAGCTTGATATAAGCGATATCCGCCGCTGTTATACTGCCGTCGCCGTCAACATCGTAAAACGCATTATAAGCCGTGTTTGCCTCGGCAGCCGCCTTTTTGAGCTTTATAAGGTCAAGAACATCAACGCTGCCGTTAAGATCCACATCGCCCGTAACGCCCGCCTTGAAGGAGGTATCCTCGGCTCCGCGGGTAATAGTGATTGCTCCGTTTCTGTATGTCCATTCCTTATTATCGGGATTGAAAACGCAGATATCTCTGTGACTAAGCTCAAAAAGCGCTTTGTTTTTAATTATGACGGTATTGTCATCGGGATTATAGTTCTTTGAAAGAGCAATATCCGCGCTGCCCGTTCCGAAATGCTTTTCAAGAAGCGCCGCAGCCTCCTTCGCAGAAACCTTATAATTGCTGAAATAATCGCTGTCGCCCGGAACGGTCTTACCGTTAAGAAGGCAGTCTATGGTAAAATCCTGATCGATATATGCCGCAAGATGGAGCATATCGTCAAGCCTGTCGGCGGTAACTCTTCCTCTGAAACCGGAGTAGGAATCGATATTCGCATAGACTAAAGCAATATTGTCTAATTCCATATATGCTTCAAACCATTTTGAATCGATTTTATTGCTCGTAAGGTTCAGATACTCTATATAAAGACCTTTTCCGAAATTTTCTTTATATATCCCGTTGTCTTTGCTGCCTACAAGCTCTGTATCGTAACGGAATTTCACATTATAAAGCTTTTCGCTGTCTGTAATAACGGTGCCGAGGCGCATATCGAAGTCTCCGCCGTTTGTTTCAAGTGATAATACCGAATATTCTTCTTTTTGATTGTCGTTGCGAGTAAGGGTAATTGTAAGCTTATTGCCAACCTCGCTTATCAGAATACCGACATAAGGCGGCTCGCGCATTTCTATTTGAAAGCTTGTTTCAATGCCCAAAAGTGATGCCTTAACAGTATATATTCCGGCTTCATTCCATGGGCTTTCAATCTGATTATCCGTATCAAACACAAGCGAATATCCGGTTTCAGCGTACAAATCGGAAAGTGAACTGTATACTGCGGTACTTTTATCCTTGTATTTAACGGTAACGGTATATTCGATTGAATAAAGGTCATATATTTCTTTGTTATTTATATCCACGGTTTTATTGCAGCCCAAATACAAAGCACCGTTCGGCTTCACCGTAATCTCGGATATCGGATTTTCCGTAATTTCAAAAACATAATCTGTTGTAAGCCCCATAAATTTGGCTTCCAAAGTGTTTTTACCCAATTTGAACTGATTATTGTAGGACTGGTTATCAATAATGGAAACCGATGTTCCGAAATCCTGATAAATTTGATAGCTCTGCCAAGACTCATATATCCGCGGCTCATTCTCGTTTTTAAGCTTTATAATGTATCGAGGTTGAGTATCAAAAATATAGTAATTAAAATATGAATTTCCGTTTTCATCTTCTTCCTTAATACCGTTTATGTTTTCTATAAGCTTCTTTGTAGGTATTACGGAAAAGCTTTCAATCGGATTTCCGATGATCTCAACCTCAAAATCCGCAGTCAGATTACCGAGGCAGACCGTCGCGGTGTGAACGCCCGCTCCCCATTTGACATCGGCGCTCTGCTCGCTTTTAAAATAAAGGGATAAGCCGTATTTCTCGTAAATATTATAATAATTTCCCCATTCGTATACCTCGGTGGTGTTATCCGCCAAGGTGAGCGTTATTGTGGGATGCGTAAGCTCCGGCTCGTAATACTCATAGCTGATTTCGCTTCCGTCTTCATAGGTTATATGCCGAGTGTATGTGTCGCCCTCCGCAATCGTTGCGGTGGCGGCGGCGCTTATCGATTTTATCGGGAATTCCTTGATTGTAAACGGCAGCTCGCACTCTATTCCCAAACAGCTCAATGTCAGGGTATTTTCGCCGAGAGTCCAATGCTTCGTATACTGTGAATCGGAAATTTCTATATGATAGCCGGTTTGCTCTTGAAAGCTGTCCCAATCGCCATACTTTACCGTTACAGAGCCTCTGCCGTCATTATAATTCACGGTCAGGGTCGGCATGAATATTTCTCTCATTATCCAATCCGCAGAGTAATAGTAGTATTCCTCGCCGTTTTCATCCTTATTGATATAACCGTGCGTATTTTCATAGAATGAATTTTTTCCCGTTATAACCGCGGAAATGCTGTCAACCGGGTTTTTGACAACGGTGACATCCATATAGCAGGTAAGGTTGACGGGAAGATAGGTAAGCAGATATTTATGACTGCCCGCCTTCCAGAGATTTTCGCCCTCCGCAAAAACGGGTAAGTAATAAAACATAACGCCTTCCGACTGCCAATCCGCAAGGGATTTTTCCGTTTCGGTACCATTGCTGTATTTGACGGTTATCATGGGATTTGCGTCATTTATATTATAATTATAATATTCGTTTCCGTTACCGTCCCGGTTGAGCATAAGATCGAAATTTTCAATCAGCTCCTTCTCGGCGCGCGCCGAAATCTCCACGGGAACAGGCTCATCCGCAGCCGAGCCGACTATCGGCGGAAATGCCGCCGCAAAGGTCAAAATTGCAAGAATTATCGCTAAATATTTTTTCATTCGTCTCACCGCACCTTATTTATTTTTGGAGAATGCGAAAAAATTAATAAGCTTGTGATTTTGTTATTCCTTTGTTGACTTTATTTCTTATTCCTCGGGCATATCCCAGTTGTGCCATACCGCCTGAACATCGTCGTTTTCTTCAAGCATATCAATAAGCTTTTCCATTTTTGCCGCGGTTTCCTCATCCTCTATTGTCGACATAGTCTGCGGAACATATTCGACCTCGGCGGATAAAAAGCTGTAACCCGCCTTTTCAAGCGCGTCACGAACCGTGCCGAGCTCGTTCGGATCGGTAGAGATTTCAAAAACATCGCCGTCAAAATTAAAGTCGTCCGCTCCCGCTTCAAGAGCCGCCTCCATAACGGTGTCCTCATCGAGCCCTTCCGCCTCGATTTGAATAATGCCCTTGCGGTCGAACATAAACATTACCGAGCCGCTCTGCCCTAAATTTCCGCCGCATTTATCGAAATAATGGCGCATCTCACCCGCAGTCCTGTTGCGGTTATCGGTAAGGGTCTCAACAACCACTGCCACGCCCGAGGGACCGTAGCCCTCGTATATCAGTTCCTCATAGTTGTTGGCCTCGCCGTCTCCCGCCGCTTTTTTGATTATTCTCTCAATATTTTCATTGGGCACATTCGCCGCCTTTGCCTTTGCTATTGCGTCCTTCAGCTTACTGTTTTCATTGGGGTTTGCACCGCCGGTTTTAACTATAACCGAAATTTCGCGGCCTATTTTTGTAAAAACTTTAGCCTTTGCCGCATCGGTCTTCTCCTTCTTGCGTTTAATATTGTTCCATTTGGAATGTCCTGACATTGTAACGCTTCCTTTCAGTATAACCATATTATATTCAGTCTGTTGATAAACCCCATAGTCTATTCCTGCGGCGTTTACGCCGCATTTACGTTTTTCCGCTGACATGCGCGGCGGAAAAACACCTTGTAAGCGAAAAATAGCTTTAAAAGCTATTTTTCAAGAACACTGGGGTGAGTACCCACGGGGATAGAGTGCAGTCCGAAAATCTTTGATTTTCGAGCGAACGGCATTCCCGTCCAAAAGCGTGTCGACTTTTTCGACGCGCTTATTATATTATCACATATTCCCGTTCTGTTCAAGTGCTTTTTCGCAGATTCGTTCAATATCCGCCATGCTGCTTATCTCTCCGCACAGTCTTCTTAATGCCGCAGCGCCGTTCAAGCCCTGCATATACCAAGCGGCGTGCTTTCTCGCCTCAAGCATGGCTATATGCGGGTCTTTATATTCGCTCATAAGCGCAACCTGCTTTTTCAGCACCTCAAGGCGCTTAAAAAGCGGCGGCTCTTGATAGGGCTTTTTTTCAAAATACGCATTTATTTCCGCAAAAATAAAAGGGTTGCCCTCTGCCGCCCGCCCGACAGACACCATATCGCACCCGGTCGCCGAATACATATACTCCGCACTTTTGCCGCCCGTTACATCGCCGTTTGCAATAACGGGGATTTTTACAGCTTTTTTAACCTCGGCTATGGTTTTATAATCTATTCCCGGGGCGTACATCTGCGGGCGGGTTCTGCCGTGAACGGTTATTGCCGCCGCTCCCGCGTCTTCGCATATTTGCGCCAAATACACAGCGTTTATGTTCTCATTATCATAGCCCGTCCGCATTTTCACGGTTACGGGAATATTCACTGCCTTCACAACCGCCGCCACTATTTTTCCCGCCGAAAGCGGCTCCTTCATAAGTGCGCTGCCTCCGCCGTTTGAAGCTACCTTCGGTGCGGGACAGCCCATATTTATATCAATAAAATCGGGATTAAAGCGCAAGGCAGCCCTTGCCGCCTCCGCCATTATTTCGGAGCTGTTGCCGAAAAGCTGC
>URNB01000042.1 GCA_900549055.1 uncultured Oscillospiraceae bacterium | reverse complement strand
CAGCATCGGTTACGGTGCAATCGGACGCGGGCTCGTAAAGCCCCGCCGCTATATTTTTGTATTTTTCTATTTCCACCCTTACCATTGCCTGTTTTTCATAGTCTGGGTGTTCAACGTCGCTTTCAAGCTCTTCCAATTGGTCGTTATACTCGGCAAGCTTTTTGTTTGCGTTGTAAAGCTCGTCTACCGCCTTATTTGCAAGGCTGGCGCAGGCGCACGCTTCATCCAAAAGGTCTATTGCCTTATCGGGCAGGTATCTGTCGGTAACGTAGCGCTCGGATAAAAGCACGGCTTTTTTGATAATTTCATCGGGTATTTTTACGCTGTGAAAGCCCTCGTAATAGCCTTTAACACCCATAAGCACCTTTTCGGTTTCGGCGACAGACGGTTCTTCGACCGTAACGGGCTGAAAGCGGCGCTCGAGCGCTGCGTCCTTTTCGATATACTTGCGGTACTCCTTAAAGGTGGTTGCGCCTATAACCTGAATTTCACCGCGGGAAAGCGCGGGCTTTAGAATATTGGCGGCGTTCATTGAGCCTTCGGCAGAGTCGCCCGCGCCCACCAGATTATGAATTTCATCAATAAACAGGATAATATTTCCCGCGTCCTTGATTTCATCCACCAAGCCCTTAACGCGGCTTTCAAACTGACCCCTGAACTGGGTGCCGGCTACAAGTCCCGTTAAATCGAGCAGATAAATTTCCTTATCCAAAAGTCTTGCGGGGGCGCTGCCCTCGGAAATTTTGATTGCAAGCCCCTCGGCAATGGCGGTTTTTCCCACGCCCGGCTCGCCTATCAGGCAGGGGTTGTTTTTAGTGCGGCGGGATAAAATCTGAATTGTGCGGTAAAGCTCCTTATCTCTGCCGATGATTCTGTCGAGTTTTCCTTCACGCGCGCGTTCGGTAAGATTGGTGCAGTATTGCTCGGTAAAGCGGCGGCGCTTTTTCTTCGGTTTCTTATCGTTTCCGTCCTTAACGCCGGCACCCTTATCCTCCGCCTTTTTATCCTCTCCGCCCGAAAAGCCGAATATCTTATTCATAAGCGGAATTGCGGGGGCTGTGCCCAAATCGAAGGTATCGTCGTTGAGTGACTCATCATCGATATCACCGCCGTCGGGCGACATTAAATCCATAAACTGGTCGCTCATAAGCTCGATGTCATCATCGGTTATATTCATTTTTTTCAGCATATCGTCAATCGGCTTTATGCCTAGCTCCTTTGCGCAAACCAGGCAAAGTCCGTCCGGCTCGGAATTGGTGTCCGCCGCGTTGGCGACAAATACGACCGCCGGGCGTTTTTTACATCTTGAACAAAGCTTCATGTTTTATCTCCGTTTCGTTATTTAAACAAATTTAAAGAAAAATGCGTAAAAAACCACGATTTTTCCATTGCCTCGGTTTTAAAAATCAGGAATCCGCCGGGGGTGAGCGACACTATCAGCGAAATAATCATGCAGAAAAGCATTGCGATTATTATTCCCTTCGGAATGCCTGCAATACCGCCGAGTATTCTGTTGAGCTTTCCGATAATGCTGAATGAAAAAATACCGTTCAGGAATTTGGCAAGCAGCTTCACCAAAACAATAAGTATTATCATGATCAGCAGCGCATAAATAAGAGTCAGCAAGCGGGAAACAATCGGCTTTACAACGCCCTGCGAGGCGGCTTTTGCCGCGCTTACGGCACCGTTCCCCATATTCTCGTTAATGCTTTTATTTATGTTTTCCTTTGAAAAGCCGGCGTTTTCGGAATATTTTCTTATAAATTCCGGCAAAGCGTTCCAGGTATCGTCTGTAATCTGTGTAACGCTGTCCCCTGTCGCCTTGCTTACCGAGGAAACAATAGGCGGCTCTATTATTTTATCATATGTAAGGCTTGCCAATGGTGTACTTATTGTTAACGTTATGAAGATTGCGGCAATAAATCCCGCCAATTCAATAGCCACGCGCACAAAGCCGCGCCTTGCCGAAATCAAAGCCACCGCGGCGATGATTGCGATTACGATAAGATCGAGTAAATAGTTCATGCTGTTTGCCTCCTGTTTATTTTATTCAAATTTAATTTTATCGATACGGTTGTCGGTAATTACCGCCGCATGGGTTCTGCCGAGCGGCGCTATCTTCACGCCGCCGAAGCCGCATTCGGCTTTTCGCAGGAGCTTTCCGTCGCTGCCGTAAAGAAAAACCTCGGTATCACTGATACAATAAATATGCCCGCCCGATACCGCAATATCACCGACGGTACCCTTAAATTCAAATTCCTTTTTCAGCTGACCGTTTGTTCCGAAAAGCACTATTCGGTTATCGGCCCGGTCATTTTCACGGTTAAAAACGGCAACCGTGCCGCCCGTACCCGCAGAAAGCCTCGATAAGGTGTAATCGTTTTTATATTCGGTATTGTTTTTCCCCGACCAATTGATAAAATAAAGCTTGTTTTCGGTCGCGGCGATAAATCCCGTGCAGTGAAAGGAGTTAAGAGTTATTACAGGCCCGCCCTCAACATCTACTGAGGAAATCGGATTTGCCGAATCAAAATTCAAAATGCAGATCTTTGATACGAATTTTCCGTTTGTTGAGTTGAATGTGGAAACCGCGATTTTTTTACCGTTCGGCGCTACAGCGACATTGTTAACCGTATCTGCCGATGAATACCAGGTGTATATCTTTTTGCCTCTTTTTGAGTAAACGGTTACGACCGAGGCATAGGATTCGGAGCGGGTAACCACAGCGTATACTCCCGAATCGGACACTGCGGCGTTTATTATTTCCGCATCGCTGCTTATGCTGCTTTTCAGCTCGTGCAGATTATAAATGTACGCCTCATTTCCGCCCTGATCGAAAACCAGCGCCCTGGTGGCCGAGGTCTTCATTACGGGGTTTTCAAAGCCGTGAGAATGCGAATATATCTCTTTTCCGCCGTTTGCAAAGGCGTTTAGGCGTGTGTCTGTTAAAACATAATAATACGAGCCGCGGGATACGGCGCTTTGCGTTTCGGTGCTTTCAAGGCTTATAGGGTACGAGCCCTTGCCGATAAGCGAAATCAGATTTTCCGCATATTCGGCGATTCCTGCCGGTAAAATAAGCTGAAATACAGTCAGAATAAGTGCGATAATCAGCGCAACGGAAAAAAACATCCCGGTTTTTCTTCGCCTTTCGAGCTTCTTGCCGTTTACCACACGCAGCGGCATTTCCGGCGTTTTTTCGGGCTTCTCCGATTTTTTGCGGCGTTTATCCGCCGGGGTCATTTTAATATCTTCATCTGTCGGAAGCGCCCTTTTGCGGCGCGGCGCCGGCTTAAAGCGATTTATGCGTTTCTTTTTATAATCAGGCATTTTCATCCCCCGGATATATGACTTTTTCTAGAAACAGACCCTGCGGCGGTGCGGTCTCGCCCGCGAGCGTGCGCTTTTTTTCTTCAAATATGTGATTTTCCGACGGTAACAGACATCGCCCGTCGGATATTGCAGCCGCCGTTCCGACAATTATTCTCACCATATTGTAAAGAAAGCCGTTCGCGGTGATTTTAAGAATTATCATATCCCCCTGCCGCTCCGCCCTGCAAAGGCTGACGCGCCGCACGGTATCCTCGACCGATCTGCCCGAGGAAGAAAAGGCATAAAAATCATGCTCACCGGTAATCTGTTCGCAAAAGCGGTTTATCTTCTCTAAATCAAGCGGTCTTTCGATCTGCCAGGAATAGCGCGATAAAAATGGATCTCTGAAACGGCTGTTTGAAATATAATAAGCATAGGTCTTACCGCATGCATTATAACGCGCGTGGAAATCGTTTGCAACTTTTTTTACGCCCTTGACCGCAATATCAGGCGGCAAAAGAGAATCAAGCCCTCTTAAAAAGGCACTTTCGGGGAATTTTTCCTCGCAGTCGAAGTGGCAGCAAAACTCCCGCGCATGTACGCCCGCGTCGGTGCGGCTGCAGCCCGTGACCGCCGGGCGTGTGCCGAGCAGCCGTTCAAGCGCATTCTGCAGCGTTTCCTGCACGGTTATGCCGTTGGGCTGCACCTGCCAGCCGTGAAACGCGGTGCCGTCATATGCAATTGTAAGCAGCATCCGTTTCACAAGCAGCGTCCCCCTTTAAAAAAGTATGTTAAGCGCGATTACCCCGCCGCACATTGCGGCGGACACAAGCGATACCCAAAGATCGCGGGCTTTAAGGTGCATTTGCTTCATGCGGGTTCTGCCCTCGCCGCCGCTGTAGCAGCGGCATTCCATAGCCTCTGCAAGCTCGTAAGCCCTGCGCACCGCCGATATTAAAAGCGGAATTAAAATAGGTATAAGCGCCTTTACCCTGTCCTTGAGGCCTCCGTTTTCAAGGTCCGCCCCCCTCGCCTTTTGCGCGTTCATTATCTTTTCCGCCTCTTCTATAAGCGTGGGTATAAATCTTAAGGCAATGGTCATCATCATTGCAAGCGTATGCACCGCATTTTTAAGACCTATAAATTTAAGAGGCGACAGCAGGCTTTCGATAGCGTCGGTCAGATCGTTCGGCGTTGTGGTGTAGGTAAGCGCGCCGCTTATAAATATAAGCATTATGATTCGCGCCGCCATAAACAGCGCGCGGTAAACGCCGCCGGTGGTAATCGTAAGCTTCCAAAGGCGTATGAGCGTTTCGCCCTCGCCGTAGAAAACATTGATAATTGCCGTGAAAATAAGCACGGGCAAAATTGCCTTAATATTTTTAAGGTAAAGCCGCAGCGGTACGCGGGAAATAAGCATAACCGCAAGCACAGATACCCCCGCAAAGATGAGTGCAAAGGTATTTTTTGCCAAAAACACAAATACTATAAACAGTATCATAAGGATAATTTTAACGCGCGGGTCGGTCTTGTGAATAACCGAGCGCCCCTCATAATACTGACCGAAGGTAATATCCTTAAGCATTGCGCGCCCTCGCTTTCATATCAGTCAGCACCCTTACGGCGCGCTCCACCGTGAAAACATCATCGGGAACGCAAAGCCCCGCATCCTTAAGCTCGTAAAAAACGCGGGTGACGATCGGAACATTCAAGCCTATTTCGCGCAGCTTATCGCCGTTTTTAAATACGTTTTCCGTAGTATCAAACATAAACAGGCTGCCCTTGTTCATAACCAGCAGCTTATCAGCCAGTACCGCCATATCCTCCATGCTGTGGGATATTACAATAACGGTGGCAGATGTTGCCAAGCGGTAATCGAATATTATTTTCATAACATCCTCGCGCCCTTTAGGGTCAAGCCCCGCTGTAGGCTCGTCAAACACGATTATTTCGGGGCGCATTGCCATAACGCCCGCAATAGCCACGCGCCGCTTTTCCCCGCCCGATAAATCGAATGGGGATTTTTCAAGATATTCGTCGCGGATACCCACAAGACGGCAGGTATCGAGCACTCTGGTGTTCAGCTCATCCCCCGAAAGCCCCATATTTGAGGGTCCGAAAGCTACGTCCTTAAACACGGTCTCTTCAAAAAGCTGATATTCGGGGTACTGGAATACAAGCCCCACCTTTGAACGGATTTTGCGTATTTCTTTCGGGTTTTCCCATATGTTTTTATCATCAACCAGTATCTCGCCCGAAGTGGGCTTCAGCAGTCCGTTAAGGTGCTGCACAAGGGTTGATTTGCCCGACCCCGTATGACCGATAATACCTATTATTTCGCCTTTTTCGGCGGCAAACGATACGCCCTTTACCGCATCATTTACAAACGGTGTATTTCCGTCATAGGTGTGGGTAAGATTTTTTACCTCTAAAACTGACAAACTACTTTTCCTCCGAATGAAGCGCCGATATTATCTGCTCGGCTGCTTCTTTAATAGAAAGCGCGTGGGTATCAACGGCAAAGCCGTTTTTCTTTAAATTATACAAAAGCTCGGCGGTCTGCGGAACATCGAGTCCCACTTTTTTTAAGCGCTCGACATCCGAAAAAATAACCTTGGGTTTATCGTCGGCTATAATTTCGCCGTCGTTCATCACTATAACGCGGTCGGCGTTTTCCGCCTCCTCCATATAGTGGGTTATAAGCACCACGGTTATCCCCTTGTCCCGGTTCAAACGGTGGAGAGTTGATATTATCTCCGCCCTGCCCTTGGGGTCTAACATTGCGGTAGGCTCGTCCAGCACCAAGCACTCGGGCTGCATCGCAATTATTCCCGCAATGGCGATTCGCTGCTTTTGCCCGCCCGATAAATGGTGTGGGGTGGATTTTCTGAACTCCCACATATCAACGGCTTTAAGCGCGTCCTCTACCCTTTTCTCTATTTCCTTAGGCGGTATGCCGAGGTTTTCGGGGCCGAAAGCCACATCCTCCTCAACAATCGAGGCGATTATCTGATTATCGGGGTTTTGGAAGACCATGCCCACCTTGCGCTTTACCTCAATTTCAGTCTCCTCGTCCTTTGTGTTAATGCCGTCTGCAAAAACATCGCCCGAGGTCGGCTTATTTAAGCCGTTGAGCATTTTCGCAAGGGTGGATTTTCCCGAGCCGTTGTGTCCCAAAATTACCGTAAAGCTGCCGCGCTCTATATTAAGCGATAAATTCTTTACCGCGGCAAAGGTTTTTTCCTCATCGGTATATTCATAGGTAACATTTTTAACTTCTAATATATTATCCATTTTCTCTTATCCAAACAGTAGTATTTCCGGCAGGCAGGCTGATTTTTTTATCGGTTACGTAAAGCCCTATTTCATCGGTTGCAACCGCGCCAGGGCGGTTTTTTATTACATAGCGGCTTACCATGTAATTGAGTATCGAGGGTGAAAGCCCGCCCGTGTAGGAATTAAGCAGGAAGAACACCGCGTTATCGGATAACAGCTTGCCGGTCTCGGTTAAAAGCTCCTCAAGCTGCTGCTCCAGCTTCCAAACCTCGCCGTCGGGTCCTCTGCCGTAGGAGGGAGGGTCCATTATAACCGCGTCGTACTTATTGCCGCGGCGCACCTCGCGCTTTACAAATTTAAGGCAATCGTCCACAAGCCAGCGCACAGGGTTATCGGAAAGTCCGCTTGCCGCCGCATTTTCCTTTGCCCACTGCACCATACCCTTTGAAGCGTCCACATGGGTAACTTTCGCCCCCGCCTTAAGGCAGGCGACTGTAGCGCCCCCCGTGTATGCAAAAAGGTTTAAGACAGACAGCTGACGGTCGGCGTTTTTAATGAGCTCAGCCGCTAAATCCCAGTTTACCGCCTGCTCGGGGAACAGCCCCGTGTGCTTAAAGCCCATAGGCTTTAATCGGAAGGTGAGCTCCTTATATTTAATACTCCAGACATCGGGCACTTTTTTCAGCGTTTCCCAATATCCGCCGCCGCTTTTTGAGCGGTGATATATTGCGTCCGCATTTTTCCAGCGCTTATCCGAACGATTTCCCGACCATATTATCTGCGGATCGGGGCGGATAAGAATAATATCGCCCCAGCGTTCAAGGCGTTCGCCCGCGTCCGCGTCAATAAGCTCGTAATCGTCAAATCCCGAGACAGTTCTCATTTATGCTTTTCCCTCAATTACTTTCGCAACCTGTTTTGCAAGGCGCTTAATTTCCACAATGTCGTCGCCCTCAAGCATTACGCGGATAAGCGGCTCGGTGCCCGAGGCGCGCACGAGTATTCTGCCGCGCTTGCCGAGGGTCTTTTTAACCTCGTCAATAGCACCGATAATATCTTTATCCGTATTAAGCTTTGCCTTAAGTTCAGGTGACGCGGTAATATTTACAAGGGTCTGCGGCAGTACCGTCATAACCGATGCTATTTCGGAAGCCGACTTGCCCGAGGATGATATGATTGACGCGAGCATTGCGCCCGATAACTGACCGTCGCCCGTGGTTGCGAAATTTTTGAATATGATGTGTCCCGATTGCTCACCGCCTATCTTGTAATCGTGCTTCAGCATTTCTTCAAGCACATAGCGGTCGCCCACCTTGGTTTCGAGAACGGTAATTCCGTTAGCCTCGGCAAAGCGCTTAAAGCCCATATTCGTCATGACCGTTACAACGGCGGTATCGTCCTTTAAAATGCCCTTGTTTTTCATATCAAGCGCAAAAACGGCTATCATGCGGTCGCCGTCTATCAGCTTGCCGTTTTCGTCTACCGCCAAGCAGCGGTCGGAGTCACCGTCAAAAGCCAGTCCCAAATCAACGCTGTGACCGTTCACATAGTCTATAAGATCCTCCATATGGGTTGAGCCGCAGCGGGCGTTTATGTTAACGCCGTTGGGGTTATCGTGCATCATATGCACGTCTGCGCCCAGCTTTTTAAAGAATTTTTCGGCGGTGTAGGAGGCGCAGCCGTTTGCACAGTCAATGGCTATTTTCATTCCCGTGAGGTCGGCTCTTACAGACCTTACCAGATGGTCGATATATAAATCAACATAATCGTAGCGCGCAAAAACGCTGCCCACATCTCCGCCTACGGGGAATTCAACGGGGCTCATATCATCAAGCACGAGCGCCTCAATTTCTTCTTCGAGGGCGTCGGGCAATTTGAAGCCGTTGCAGTCGAATATTTTTATTCCGTTGTATTCGCAGGGATTGTGCGAAGCGGAAATCATAATTCCCGCGTCCGCCTCCCTATCCTTTACAAGGTAGGCGATTGCGGGGGTAGGCACAAAGCCCACAAGCACAACGTCCGCCCCGACAGAGCAAAGCCCCGCCGCCAGCGCCATTTCAAGCATATTTGAAGAAACGCGGGTGTCTTTACCTATTAACACCTTTGGTTTTTCGGTGGTTTTTTCGGTAAGCACATAAGCCGCCGCCCTGCCTATGTTCATGGCAAGCTCGCAGTCAAGCTCCTTATTTGCAATACCTCTTGCGCCGTCTGTTCCGAATAATCTTCCCATTGATAAATCTCCTTAAAAAATTTAAAAAATTGATTGCTGCGCGGCGTTTTCACTCCGCCGTATTCCTAAATGGTCATATGCCAAGGCGGTAACGCACCTGCCTCTGGCGGTTCGCGTTAAAAAGCCTATCTGCATTAAATAAGGCTCGTAAACATCTTCAATGGTTACTGCCTCTTCCCCCACCGCGGCGGCAAGGGTATCAAGCCCCACAGGGCCGCCCGAGTAGTTGGTTATTATGGTTGTGAGCATTTTACGGTCGAAATCGTCAAGACCCAATTCGTCAATTTCAAACCTTGCAAGGGCGGCGCGCGCCACTTCTTCGGTAATATCGCCCTGAAATTCCACCTGCGCAATATCCCGCACACGCTTAAGCAGACGGTTTGCAATACGCGGCGTTCCGCGCGAGCGCGAGGCTATTTCGAGCGCGCCGTCCTTTTCAATCGCGATTCCCAAAATTCCCGCCGAGCGGGTTATTATCTGCGCCAGTTCCTCGGGGGTGTAAAGCTCCAAGCGCAAAAGCACGCCGAAACGGTCGCGCAAAGGGGCGGTAAGCTGTCCCGAACGCGTGGTGGCGCCCACAAGGGTGAAGTGCGGTACGTCAAGCCTTATAGACCGCGCCGAGGGGCCCTTGCCGAGGATGATATCGAGCGAGAAATCCTCCATTGCGGGGTAAAGTATTTCTTCAACATTCCGCGGCAGTCGGTGGATTTCGTCTATAAAAAGCACGTCGCCCTCGTTGAGAGATGTCAGTATAGCTACTAAATCGCCCTGCTTTTCTATTGCGGGGCCCGAGGTCACGCGCAGATTTACTCCCATTTCCTTTGCAATAATGCCCGAGAGGGTGGTTTTACCGAGTCCCGGCGGGCCGTAAAGCAGCACATGGTCGAGCGATTCGTGCCTGCCGAGCGCCGCTTTAATGTATATGCTCAAATTTTCCTTGGCCTTTTTCTGCCCTATATATTCGTTAAGGGTTTTAGGGCGCAGGGATAATTCCGCCTCGTCCTCTTTATAATCGTACTCGGGGGCTACAATGCGGTTTTCAAAATCCATTTCCTGTTCTATCAAGGGTTATATCCTCCTTGCAAGGGATTTAAGCGCCTGCTTTATAAGTTCTTCAGCGGACAAGGTTTGGTCGAGCCTGCCCACGGCAAGGGATGCCTCGCCCTGCGAATACCCGAGGGACACAAGCGCCGCCACCGCCTCTGATGAGTTTGTGTGCGCCGTGGCGTTGCCTATCGCCTTTATATCCTCACCGTCTTCGGCAATGGCGCCCACCTTATCCTTTAATTCAAGCACTATTCTCTGCGCTAATTTTATGCCGACGCCCGATGCCGCGGTAAGCGCCTTTGCGTCGCCGCTTGCAATGTAAACGGTGAGCCTGTCAGCCTCAAATTCCGAGAGAATGGCAATGCCCAGCTTTGCGCCCACCCCGTTTACCGAGGTTATCAGCTTAAAGGCGTTAAGCTCCGCTTCGCTTTCAAAGCCGTAAAGGTCGAGCGAATCCTCGCGCACCGCCAAATGCGTGTATAAAAATACCTCGCTGCCCTTTTGCGGCAGACGGTAAAGCGTGTTTTTCGTAACGGTGCAGCGCAGACCCACGCCGCCGCACTCTACCACCGCCGAGGTATTATCGGTATATATCAGCTTTCCTCTTAAAGACGCAATCATCTGCCCGCCTCCTTATATAATCGTGAATAATCGGTACCCGAATAATTTGCATGGCAAACCGCAAGTGCCAGCGCGTCGGCGGTGTCGTCGGGCTTCGGTACCTTTTCGAGGTTTAAAAAGCTCTTAATCATTTCCATACCCTGCCGTTTTTCCGCCCTGCCGTAGCCGGTTATAGCCTGCTTTACCTGCAAGGGGGTGTACTCCGATATATTAAGCCCGTTCTGCGCGGCGGAAAGCACTATTACTCCCCTTGCCTGCGCAACATCTATTGCGGTTGTAGTGTTGGTGTTGAAATAAAGCTTTTCTATCGACATATCATCGGGCTTGTATTTTTCTATTACCGTGTTCATATCGTCATATATATCGCGAAGCCTTGTTTCAAACGGCAGACCCGCCTTTGTGGTTATCGCCCCGAAGCCTGCGACCGAAAATCTGCCGTGAGAATAATCTATTATTCCGTAGCCTATTGTGGCATAGCCGGGGTCTATTCCCAAAATACGCACTGTCCGCCCACCTTTACTATTCCATAATAAAGTATTATATCATATTCTTCTTAATACTTCAAGAATTTATTGGCGGCGGCGCACGGTAAAAAATATAGCAATAGCTCTTGACTTCGGCGGCGGTATGTGGTATTATAACTTCAAACAAGATCTTTAAGCAGGGTGCTGTGACGCCGGCAAGATTGTAAACCGTAAAAGCTCCGATGAATGTATCGGTCTGTTTTGCTGTGCTTACGACCTGCTTGAAAAAGCGGGTCTTTTTTGTTGCGGCTTAGGCTCTCTCTGATGAGGGAGGCAAGGACACCGCAAAAATTCAAATAAAACCGGGAGCAAATTATGATACTGAACAACGCTTTTGTTTACCGAAACGGTAGGATGGAACAGCAAAATTACGAATTAAAGGTCGGCGGCGTCGGCTTTCTTTCCGATTTTAATAAGCTTTGCATTTTCCCGGCATTCTGTGATGTGCATGTGCATTTCAGAGAGCCGGGATTTTCTTATAAGGAGACAATAAAGACCGGCTCGCTTGCGGCGGCGCGCGGCGGATATACCGATGTCTGCACAATGCCGAATCTGAATCCCGTACCCGACAGCGTGGAAAATATAAAAAAGCAGATAGAAATTATCGAAAAGGACGCGGCGGTGCGCGTTCACCCGTATGCGGCGATAACCGTAGGCGAAAAGGGCGAAATGCTTACCGATATGAAAGCCTTATCCCCATACTGTATAGCCTTTTCGGACGACGGTAAGGGCGTGCAAAGCGAAGCTATGATGCGCTCGGCTATGCTTAAAGCGAAAGTTCTCGGAAAAATTATAGCCGCCCACTGCGAGGATAACTCGCTGCTTTGCGGCGGATACATTCACAAAGGCGAATACGCCCGCCTGCACGGTCACAAGGGCATATGTGCGGAGAGCGAGTGGAAACCCATTGAAAGAGATTTAAGGCTTGCAAAGGAAACGGGCTGCAAATACCATGTCTGCCATATTTCCTGCAAGGAGAGCGTGGAGCTGATACGCCGCGCTAAGGCAGAGGGCGTGGACGTAACATGTGAGACCGCGCCGCACTATTTAATATTTAACGATATGGATTTAAAGGAAAGCGGCAGCTTTAAAATGAACCCGCCGATACGAAGCGAAGAGGACAGGCAGGCGCTGATTGAGGGCATTCGTGACGGCACAATTGATATGATAGCCACCGACCACGCGCCGCACGGTTATGATGAAAAATCGCGGGGTCTTGAAAACAGCCTTATGGGTGTTGTGGGGCTTGAAACCGCCTTCCCGGTGATGTATACTTATCTTGTGAAGAAAGGTATAATAACGCTTGAAAGGCTTATTGAGCTGACGGCGATAAATCCGCGAAGACGGTTCGGATTACAGAGCACAGACGATATTTGCGTTTACGATTTGCAAAGCGAATATAAAATTGACCCCTGCGAATTTAAAAGCAAGGGCAAAAGCACGCCGTTTGACGGCATGACAGTATCGGGCAAAAATCTACTTACAATATGCGGAGGTAAAGCAGTATGGAATATAACAGAAAATTAGTGCTTGAAGACGGTGCTGAATATTACGGCACGGGCTTCGGCTACACGGGCGACGCGGTATGCGAAATAGTTTTCAATACCTCTATGGTGGGGTATCAGGAAATAATATCCGACCCCTCCTACACCTATCAGGCGGTGGTTATGACCTACCCGCTCATAGGCAATTACGGCACGGCGGATGAGGACTACGAAACCAAAATACCCACAATAGGCGGGCTGATTGTAAGGGAGTATAACGACCTGCCATCCAACTTCCGCTATACAAAGACCCTGTCCGAGGTGATGGAGGAATATAAAATACCGGGACTTGCGGGAATTGATACAAGGAAACTGACCCGCAGCATACGCGATTTAGGCTCGCGCCGCGGAATTATAACAAACGCCGATACACCGACAGACGATGCATTGGAAAAAATTAAGAGTACCCCTGTTCCGCATGACGCGGTAGCGCATGTCAGCTGCAAAAAGCGCCGCTACTCGAGAACGGCAAACGCCAAATACAGCGTTGTGGCGATTGACTGCGGCATAAAGCTTAACATCATCCGCTCATTAAACGCGCGCGGGTGCAATGTTACGGTAATGCCCTACAACACCTCTGCCGCGGAGGTTGAAAAAATGAAGCCCGACGGCATATTCCTCTCAAACGGCCCGGGCGACCCCGAGGATGTTATTCCGGTAATCGATCTTGTAAAGAAATTAAGGGGCAAGTACCCGATATTCGGTATTTGCCTGGGGCATCAGATGATATGCCTTGCCTGCGGAGCCGAAACCTACAAATTAAAATTCGGTCACCGCGGCGGAAACCACCCCGTTAAAAACCTTGAAACGGGAAAAATTGAAATAACCTCGCAAAACCACAGCTACGCCGTAAACGAAAAGAGCCTTGAAAACACGGGACTTAAAGTCACCCACATAAATCTGCTCGATAACACGGTAGAGGGCGTAAGTGACGAGAAATCAAAGATGTTCAGCGTGCAGTACCACCCCGAAAGCGCGCCCGGCCCGCAGGACAGCGCCTATTTATTCGATAAATTCACGTCTCTTATGGAGGAAAACAAAAATGCCTAAAAGAACCGACATAAAAAAGATACTTGTAATTGGCTCAGGCCCTATTGTAATAGGTCAGGCGGCAGAGTTCGACTATGCGGGCACACAGGCTTGCCTGGCACTTAAGGAGGAGGGCTACGAGGTTGTTCTTTGCAACTCAAACCCCGCAACCATTATGACCGATACATCTATTGCCGATAAGGTATATATGGAGCCTTTAACCCTTGAATATTTGGCAAAGGTAATACGCTACGAGCGTCCCGACGCGGTACTGCCGGGCATAGGCGGGCAAACGGGGCTGAATCTAGCCATGCAGCTTGAGAAAAAGGGCGTTTTGCGCGAGTGCAACGTAGAGCTTTTGGGAACCTCAAGCCGCAGCATTGAGCGCGCCGAGGACAGAGAGCTTTTTAAAGAGCTTTGCGAAGAAATAGGCGAGCCTGTTTTACAGTCGGTAATAGCCGAAAGCCTTGAAGACGGTCTTGCGGCTGCAGAGGAAATAGGCTATCCCGTAGTCTTGCGCCCCGCCTTTACATTGGGCGGCACGGGCGGCGGCTTTGCCGATAACGCAGAAGAATGCGCCGAAATATTGAGGGGTGCTTTAGAGCTTTCCCCCGTTCATCAGGTGCTGGTGGAAAAAAGCATAAAGGGCTATAAGGAAATCGAATACGAGGTAATGCGCGATAATAACGACACCGCGATTACCATTTGCAATATGGAAAACGTTGACCCCGTGGGCATTCACACGGGCGACTCAATTGTGGTTTGCCCCTCGCAGACACTTACCAACAAGGAGTACCATATGCTGCGCGACAGCGCCCTTAAAATCATACGCGCCCTTAAAATTGAGGGCGGCTGCAACGTGCAGTTTGCGCTTGACCCGCTTTCATTTAACTACTATCTTATTGAGGTAAACCCCCGCGTTTCGCGCTCCTCCGCCCTTGCAAGCAAGGCAAGCGGCTACCCGATAGCGCGAGTCAGCGCCAAAATATCGGTAGGTATGCGGCTTGATGAAATTATGATAGCCAACACCCCCGCCTCCTTTGAACCCGCGCTCGATTATGTCGTTACCAAAATGCCGCGCTTCCCGTTTGATAAATTCTCATCGGCTAACAATAAGCTCTCCACACAGATGAAAGCCACGGGCGAGGTTATGAGCGTGGGCAGAACGATTGAGGAAAGCCTGCTTAAAGCCGCAAGGTCGCTTGAAATAGGCGTAAACCACCTTTATATGAAAAAGTTTGAAACTTTTTCGGACGACGAAATGTTAAATTATATAAAGGACGGCACCGACGACCGCATTTATGCGATTGCAGAGCTTTTGCGCCGAAAGACCGATATAGGCATGATTTGCAACGCCACAAAAATAGATATGCTTTTCCTTGAAAAGATAAAGAATATCGTAAAAACCGAGAATAAACTGCGCGAGCATATAGGCGATACCGACACGCTGTATACCGCCAAAAAGCTCGGATTTTCCGATGAATTTATAGGTAAGC
>URNB01000041.1 GCA_900549055.1 uncultured Oscillospiraceae bacterium | reverse complement strand
GTGCCCTTGAAAAAACGCTTATTCAGCGGTTTTTCGCTTACAAGGTGTTTTTCCGTCGCACAGGCATGGGGAAAAACGAAAAATGCGGCGATATCGCCGCAAAAACAAATTTTGAGTTTATTGACAAACTGCGGCAGCCGCAAATTTTACGGCTGCCGCTTTTCCGTTATTGTAAATCAAAAAACGGATTATTTTGAATATTTTTTTCTCGGAACATAGCTTGTGTGCAGATCATGGTGAGCCTTGTGACCGCCGAAACCATCGTACCACTCGCTGTAAAGCGCCTTTACAACAGGGGATTCGTGCGATTTACGCAGCGCCATTGAAGCATCCTGATCGTAAAGCGCCTTAGCCCTTACAGCCTTTAAGTCAACAGTATCTCTTACATACTGCGGCTGAATCGGCTGACCGCCGCCGTTTACGCAGCCGCCGGGGCAGCCCATTATTTCAACAAACGCCCAGCCGTCGGGGTTGCCGTTCTTCATTCTGTCCATAACGCACTTGGCAGCCGCCGCGCCCGAGGCTACGGCAACCTTTATATCGCTGCCGTTAATATTCACAGTTGCCTGTTTAAGACCCTGTGTGCCGCGCACTGCGGTAAAGTCGATATCGGTGTTATCCTTACCTGTAAGCCAGTCGTTAGCGGTTCTGAGAGCCGCTTCCATAACGCCGCCCGTAGCACCGAATATAACCGCCGCGCCCGTATCTTCGCCGAGCGGAGAGTCAAATTCCTCATCGGGCAGATACGCAAAGTTGATACCTGCGCGCATTATCATACGCGAAAGCTCGCGGGTGGTAATGGCAATATCGACATCGGGCACGCCCGCCGCGCTTTGGTCTTCCCTGCCTATTTCAAATTTCTTTGCGGTGCAGGGCATTACCGAAACGGAAACTATGTCCTTCGGGTCGATGCCCATTTTATCGGCATAGTAGGTCTTAATAACCGCGCCCGCCATTTGCTGCGGTGATTTGCAGGTAGAAAGATGCTCTAACATATCGGGATAATAATACTCGCAGAACTTGACCCAACCGGGCGAGCAGGAGGTTATCATCGGGAGTGTGCCGTTATTTTTTATGCGTTCGACAAGCTCGTTAGCCTCTTCCACTATTGTAAGGTCGGCGGCAAAATCGGTATCGAAAATTTTATCGAACCCGAGACGGCGCAGAGCCGCAACCATTTTGCCCTCAACATTTGTACCTATGGGCATACCGAAGCATTCGCCCAAGGTTGCACGGATAGACGGAGCGGTTTGAACCACAACGTGCTTATCGGGGTCGGCAAGCGCCGCCCAAATTTTATCGGTATCGTCCTTTTCAACCAATGCGCCTGTAGGACATACAACGGTGCACTGACCGCAGGAAATACACGGAACATTTGAAAGACCAACCTCAAACGGAGTGCCTATTGCCGTATCAATACCGCGGTTGTTAGCGCCTATAACGCCGACATACTGCTCGTTGCAGGCTGCAACGCAGCGGCGGCAAAGCACGCATTTATTGTTATCCCTTACAAGGTGAGGAGTTGAAGTATCAAGCTCGTAAGTCGGCTTAAAGCCCTCAAAAGCGGACTCCTCTACACCGTAGTCGCGGCAGAGCTTTTGCAGCTCGCAGTTTGTGGAGCGAACGCAGGAAAGACACTTCTTCTCATGAGTTGAAAGAATTAGCTCCAAAGTAGTCCTTCTTGCTTTCTGAATTTTTTCGGTGTTGGTAAGAACCTCCATACCCTCGCTTACGGGGTAAACGCAGGCGGTAACAATGCGGAAACCCCTGCCCTCGTTAGCCTCAACAACGCAGATACGGCAAGCGCCTATCTCGTTTTTCTCCTTCATAAAGCAAAGGGTGGGAATTTCAACGCCCGCAGCTCGCGCAGCGTCCAATATGGTAGAGCCTTTTTCTACGCTTACCGAAATACCGTTTATTTTAACATTTAACATATTCATTATTTAAGGCTCCTTTCTTACTTTTTAATTATTGCACCGAACGGGCAGTTAGCAATACAAGCGCCGCACTTGATACAAGCGGTCTGATTGATTTCGTGCGGATTTTTAATAGTTCCGCTGATAGCGCCCACAGGGCAGTTACGGGCGCACTTTGTGCAGCCCTTACATTTATCGGCAATAATCGAGTAAGAAACAAGATCCTTACATACACCGGCAGGACATACCTTATCGGTAACGTGAGCCACATATTCGTCACGGAAGAATTTAAGGGTTGCAAGCACGGGGTTAGGCGCAGTCTGACCAAGACCGCAAAGCGAGTTTTGCTTAATGTAGTGGCAAAGCCCTTCCATTCTGTCAAGGTCTTCAAGCGTGCCGTTGCCCTTGGTGATTTTATCAAGGAGTTCAAGCAGCCTCTTTGTACCTACGCGGCAGGGTGTGCACTTACCGCAGGACTCATCAACCGTAAATTCAAGGAAGAATTTAGCCATATCAACCATACAGGTATCTTCGTCCATAACAATAAGTCCGCCAGAGCCCATCATACAGCCGATAGCGGTCAGGTTATCGTAATCAACCTCGGTATCAATAAGGCTTGCAGGAATACATCCGCCCGAAGGTCCGCCTGTCTGCGCGGCTTTGAACTTCTTGCCGTTCGGAATACCGCCGCCTATATCTTCAATTATGTGGCGAAGAGTCGTACCCATGGGAATTTCAACAAGACCCGTGTGCTTGATCTTACCGCCTAAAGCGAATACCTTTGTACCCTTTGAGCGCTCTGTTCCCATTGAAGCAAACCACTCGGCACCGCGAAGAATAATCTGCGGAATATTTGCAAAGGTTTCAACGTTGTTTTCAACCGTGGGCGAATTGTAAAGACCCTTAACCGCAGGATACGGCGGGCGGGGTCTCGGCTCGCCGCGGTTACCCTCGATTGAGGTCATAAGCGCGGTTTCCTCGCCGCAAACGAACGCGCCGGCACCAAGACGGATATGCAAATCAAAATCAAAGCCCGAACCGAAGATATCCTTGCCCAAAAGACCGTATTCACGCGCCTGATCGATAGCTATCTGTAAACGGTGAACTGCTATCGGGTACTCTGCACGAACATAAACATAGCCTTCTGTAGCACCTATCGCATAGCCCGCAATAGCCATAGCCTCAATTACAGAGTGCGGGTCGCCCTCTAATACCGAGCGGTCCATAAACGCGCCGGGGTCGCCCTCGTCCGCATTACATACAACATACTTCTGCGGAGCCTTATTCGGTGCGCACAAAGCCCACTTTCTGCCCGTAGGGAAGCCGCCGCCGCCTCTGCCGCGAAGACCCGAATCGGTAACGCACTTAATAACGTCCTCGGGGGTCATTTCGGTTAAAACCTTACCGAGAGCGGCGTAGCCGTCCATAGCTATGTATTCGTCAATATTTTCGGGGTTTATAACGCCGCAGTTACGAAGAACCACGCGGTTCTGCGATTTATAGAAAGCGGTGTCACCCAAGGACACGTTACCCTCAATTTCATCAGCCACGTTGCCTGTATCGTTATAAACCAAACGCTCAACAATACGTCCTTTAAGCAGGTGTTCCTCAACAATTTCCTTAACGTCCTCGGGGGTTACTCTGCTGTAGAAAGTACCGTCGGGATAAACGATAACAACCGGTCCCAAAGCGCAGAGACCGAAACAGCCTGTCTGTACGAGCTTTACCTCGTCCGCAAGTCCGCAGCTTTCAATATTCTCGGCAAATGCCTTTTGAATATCGTGGCTTCCCGAAGAGGTACAGCCGGTACCGCCGCAGATCAACACATGTGCACGAATCATTTTTTTACCTCCAAATTATTACTTATGAGCGGCTATCGTATATTCGTTTACGACGTTACCGTTTTTAAGATGCTCCTCAATTACGCGCGCTGCCTTTTCGGGAGTCATTTTAACATAGGTTATTTTTTCCTTGCCCGGCTCAAAGACCTCTACAATAGGCTCTAACTGGCAAATGCCTATACAGCCTGTCTGTGAAACGGTCACCTTTTCCGTAAGCCCCTCTTTGTTAACGCCCTCAACCAAAGCGTTCAAAACGGGGCGCGCGCCTGCCGCAATACCGCAGGTAGCCATTCCCACAACTACGCGAACGCTGTTAACGCCCTCGCGAAGAATGACCTTATCGCGCATTTTTTCCTTTATTGCCTGTAATTCAGCCAATGATTTCATATGTTTTCTTCCTTTCTTAAGGTTTCTTCTATGAATTTTAGCACCTCATAACTGTTAAGCGGCACTTCCTCAAGAACCGCGCGCAGCTCCCTTGTATCAAGGACCACGCTTTTGTCCCCATAGGTGTGCGTAAACAGAAAATCGGTATCGGGGTGACCCTGTATTAAGGTCACAATACTTGAAACAACGTCTCCGAGCGGCGTATAATCAATATGCTTTTTATTGAAAACCGCCGTGACTTCGGTTCCGTGGTCTTCGGGGTATTCGCTTTCGGCTCTTGATGAGATACCGAAAGTGCCTCCCGTCTGCTCTGCCTCCATTTTTAAAAGCGGCAGCCCCATTCCCACCTTGCGCGTGGTGCGCGTGGTGTAAAACGGGTCGGTTACGGCTTTCAGTGTTTCCGCCGTCATTCCGCAGCCGTTATCCGAAATTTTAAGCGTCAGCGTATCGTCGGTTTCGTTCACGGTTATTTCCGTAAGCGTTGCCCTAGCCTTCACCGAATTTTCGGCTATATCTAGTATATTAAGCGATATTTCTTTCATACCGCACCCCGTAAATAGTTTATAAGCGCCTGTGCGGCGTTTTCCCTGCCGCAGTCAAGCTCTATGTAAGCGCCGCGCTCGTTTATATCCCATAAATAATGAGCGTCGGAGCTTGTTATGATTTTTTTGCCGTATTTTTCGGCATATTCCGCTGCCTTTTCCCCGTCGTTTACCTCCGCAAAAGGAAAGTACGGTTTTTCGGGGAAAAAGCCCAGCACTGCAAGCAAGCCGTTTGACTGCCTGTCGATATGTGCCGGAAAGCACACGCCGCCGTATTTTTCCACCGCCTGCGGCACTTCTTCAAGCGAAAAAGAAGTAGCGTTTATAAGCAGATAATCGTCATAACCCGTGATATTATCGTTTTCATCGGTAATGCGCTGTTCTCCGAAAATATCGGGGCGGTTTTTGATTTTTATTCTTCTTTCTTCAAGCACCTTTTCAAATTCCATAGCGCCCGAAAGTGTGGCAAACAGACAAACCGCGTGAATATCTTCAGCCGTTGTAAGCTCTGTTCCCGCCACGGGAATTATTCCGTGCCTGTAAGCCGCTTTGAAAAACGCAGGGCAGTTTTTTAAGGTATTATGGTCGGTAAGCGCCATAATATCGAGTCCGTTCAGCTCCCCCATTCCCGCAATGCTGTCGGGAGTCATATCATTATCCCCGCAGGGCGATAAGCAGGAGTGAATGTGCAGATCGTAATAATACCTCATAAAAGCGAGTGCAACGTTACCGCCGCATCATATGCAGAGCCGGTAAATGAAAGTATATTAACGCCCTTTTCTTCCGCCGTTTTACAAACATCCGCGGGTATTTCCACACCCTCCGCCGCTATTATGCAGGCAGTGTCTGCAAGGGCTGCTACCGCCACAATATTGGCGTTGGACATTATGGTTATCCACGCGTCGCCCGATTGTGCCCTGCCCATTACCCAACTTAAAAGGTCGCCTATATAAACGCCGGTTATTTCTCTGTCCGTTTCAGGCGTTGCAACCGCGCCGAAACCGTTTTTTAAAAGACCGTCTACCGTCATTTACCGTCGCCCTCCTTGTATAAGGGACATATTGCCCCGCAGGATTTATTTCTTACCGTGTCCTCTGCAAACGCGCGGCAGTTAGGTGCTCCGCACGCACCGCAGTCAATACCGGGTAAGGTATCGCGCAGCTTTTGAATATCCGCCATCATCCGCATTGATTCAGCCATACTGTCGCTGAGTCGTGAAATGGGGTGATAGGTAGGTATTTCGTTGAAAATGTAGCTTTCCGGAATATAGCTTTCTTCCTTTGAAAGGAAGTTTTGCGAAACGGGCAAATATCTTCTTAATGTCTGCAGCCGCGCTTTTGCTATAAACGGGTTTTGCATTGTCATAACCCCGCCTACGCAGCCGCCCGAACACGCGTTAAGCTCAATAAATTCAAGCGGCGGTATATTGCCGTTTTCCACCTGATCAAGCACCCGTATCACATTTTCAATTCCGTCCGCCGCTAAATAGCTTTCGTTGAATATTGCGGTAGCCTCTCCCCCTGTGCTTGCCCAGCCAATGCCAATCATACCCGAGTTTGAAAGCGACTTTATATCCGCCTTCGGCTGCATTTTGGCTATAAGCTGAAAGTAAATATCGTTAATCGAAACCACCGTATCTACCTGACTTTTATAGCCCGCAAACCCGTTTTTAACATAGCTTACCTTTGCGGGGCAGGGCGAAATAAAGCAAACGCCTATTTCCTCATCCGATAGCTCGGGGTGCTCCCGCTTTGCCCTTTTGCGGGCAAGCATTGCCGCAACTTCCATCGGCGGCAGCATATGTATAATATTATCGGTAAGGGATGGAAAACGTAAGCCTATAAGCCTTATAACTACCGGGCAGGCAGAGCTTATAGCCGGTTTTTTAACCCCCTCGGTCTTAAGGTAAAGCCTTGTGTACGCGCTGACGAGTTCCGCCGCGGCGGAAACCTCAAATACATCATCAAACCCGATTTTTATAAGACCGTCAAGCACATAGTCAACGTCCTCTAAATTATCGAACTGACCGTATAGCGAGGGCGCGGGCAATGCGATTTTCCACTTGAATTTATCCATTGCCGAAAGCTTTTCGCAAACCGCCTTTTTTGCGTTATGCGGGCATACCCTTATACATTCGCCGCAGTCAATGCAGCGGTCGGGGTCAATTGAGGCATGACCCTCGCGTATTCTTATTGCCTCTGTGGGGCAGTGCTTTAAGCATGCGGTGCAGCCGCTGCACTTTTTTTCGTCAAGGTAAACCGAATGTTCATATCTGTTCATTTGAGCACCTGCCGAAAATATTTTTTCAAAGCATAACCTTCATTGTAATGTCCGTACCCACGCCCACCGTGGAGTTTATCTCCATACTGTCGGTATAGCGCTTCATATTGGGCAGCCCCATTCCCGCGCCGAAACCTAAGGAACGTATCTGGTCGGACGCTGTGGAGTACCCCTCCTGCATAGCCCGCTCAATATCTTTAATTCCCGGTCCTTTGTCATGCAGGAATATTTCAATACAGTCTTCACTCACAGTAACATCGGCTTCGCCGCCGCCTGCGTGAATTACCATATTAATTTCGCCCTCGTACATTGCAATGGAGACCCTGCGTATTATTTCGGGCGGCAGCCCTAATTGCCTTAAATTCTTCTTGACCTGAACCGAGGCCTTACCTGCCGATGTAAAATCCTCACCGTCAACGTCAAAGTGGAATTTCAAAGCCTCAGGCATTTTTAACCCTGTTCCCTACAAGACCGTTGCTGTAAAGAATACCGCAGGCCTCGTACATTCTTTTATCGGTAGCAAGAATCACCATACCGCAATCCTTTGCCAGCTCAATCATTTCGGCAGTGGGCATTTTGGAGCGCACAAACACTATGCAGTTCATATCCATCATTTCGGCGGTTCTTACAACCTGTAAATTAACAAGCCCCGTAAGCAGCACCGCCTGATCCTTTACATACGCCAGCACATCGCTCATCATATCGCTGCCGCAGGCAGAATAAACATGGCGTGAAAGCCCGTCCTCGCAGCAGATGACCTGTGCGTCCAGCAAATCTCTTATAGTACCGATCTTCATATGCGGAATGTCCTTTCGGGATTTATTTACCGAAGCCGTATTTTTCAAGTATGCCGTCAACATCGTCTACGGTCAGTCTGCCGTAAACCTCGTCATTAACAGTAAGCACCGGCGCCAAGCCGCAAGCGCCTATACAGCGGCAGGCGGTAAGCGAAAATCTGCCGTCCTCGGTGCATTCGTCCGCGCCGATTCCGAGTCTTTCGCTCAGCTTGTTGAAAATATCTCCCGAGCCTTTAACATAGCACGCGGTGCCAAGACATACGGATATGTTGTACTCACCCTTGGGTGACAGCGAAAACTGCGCATAGAAGGTGGAAACACCGTAAACCTTTTCAAGCGGTACATCCATTCCCTCGGCTATCATTTCCTGAACCTCCATAGGCAGGTAGCCGTAAACGTCCTGCGCCTGCTGCATAACTGCCATCAAAAGACTTTTATCGTGCTTGTTGGCGTCAATTATTTCGCGCAGCTTTTTTTCCTGTTCAGCTGTTCCCTTAAAGGGAAGCTTACTGATCTTTTTTTGCATTAAACGAATCCTCCTTCGATTAATTGTATGTAATTATCACATATGATAATAAACATATACCTATGTAGTATAACACATATTCAGACATTTGCAAATACTTTTTCGACAAATATTTAACAATTTTTATATTTATACCGAAACGCAGGAGCAATTACCGTAAAATATGCTGTATTTAAGGCATAAAAACACCCCTGCGAACATAAATTCCGCAGGGGTGTTTTTGTTAAAGCGCAGGTATCAGGAGCATTTTTCCTGCGGGCAGACACTCGCCCTCCAGTTCATTTATTTTCATTATTTCCTTGACGCTCGCGTTGTAGTGCTTTGCTATGTCCCACACACATTCACCGTCGCCGGTAAAATATATTGTCATAGCGCATTTCGCTGTCTGCTCCGCAGGGGCGTTTTCATCTGTTTCCATATCGGTTATAAGCGACATTTTCCTGCATTCGTATATCGAGGCGTTTATTCCTATATCTATTCGTATCTCCATGCTCTCTGCCCCTGTCAGGGTGTAGCCGCAGGAAAGTATTTCAAGCTCAGGGTCGCTTTTGAGGTTCTCGCAGCTGCGGTTCAGCGGATAGCTGTATTCAAAATCCACCGCCTTTTCAAAATATGAAGCTCTGTCCTCCTCATCTCCCGTTATAAGGCATATTACCGCCGTTCCGCATATCACCATGCTTTCGGTCTCGAATTTTGTGCTTACCGACTGCAGATCGCACCAGATATCGTAAACCTTTGCGGTCGGCCCGTCAAGCTCAATGCTCTTTTTGCAGTTGTAATTTTCTCTTACGGTATCGCATATCTTTTCAAAGCATATGCTTTCCTTTTTCATGCTCATGCGGTATTTCCGCGAAAATGCGTCGGTTATCACCGCGATATCGTTTCCGCAGTAGGCGCTGCAGGTCAGCAGCAGCTTTGCGGTGAGCGCAAAGCTCTTTGTTTCCCCTTCTGACAAACGCGGCTTTATTTCAAGAAACGCCGTATCCGCGCGGGTATCGCACTCGCAGGAATCCCCCACGCCCTCCATATCCACGATCTGACTGAACGGAATAACGGTTTTAACGGTCTGCGGCGTTCCCTCCTCTGCGCAGTACAGAATTTTTACCGACATATCGCCCTTTACAACAATCTTTCCGCTTATTATCTTGCTTTCCTTCACGCACGGGCATGCATCGTAGCGCAGCACCCTGCATACGGACGGCTGACCCTGCCCTATCGGAATATCCTCCTCAATCATCAGGTATTTTTCCGAGCAGCCCATCGGTACGGTCGCGGGGGCGCTCTCGCACTTCTGCTCGATTCCGCTTATGTCCGCGTCGGATATTATATCCGTCGATCTGCGCTTGAAGACCCTTACGGTAATGCCGACCGCTCCGTGAATATCAACCTTTCTGCCTGTGACGGCGCGGCAGTTTACATACTCGCACCTTGCCCGCACCGAAAGGCTTCCGCCCGTGCATTCCTCCTTCATTTCAAGGTTTTTGCTGAACGGATACTGGTATTCGTAGGAGCACAGCCTTCCCTCATCGTCAGAATACAGCACGGTTATGCAAACGCTGCCGTCAACCGTTATATTCCGTCCGTTTAAGGACTTCGCGGAAACACCCGCAAAGGCTCGGCATTTGAAAATTTTTGAAATATCCGGGCAGTAATCGGGCAGGGTAAGGTCAACATCTATCGGCTGCTCTGCGGTTTCGTTGAATAAAGTATCGTTAAAAAAAACGCTCGTTTTAATTATTTTTTCTTCCATCCTTATTTCCTCTCTCCGTGCATTATTTAGTAAATAATATTCCGAATATCGGAAAAATATGCCGGGCAAAAGCTTCGGAAACGTTTTTACGCGTTTAAAAACAAAATAATACCGCAAATAGCCTTGATTTTTCGCATAAAAAAATATATAATGACAATACTGATATATATTCTTTAATATATAGCGGTATGTATTAAGCTGAGCAGAGCCGAACTCCATACGGTTTCGCTCCCCGCATTTCCCCTCCTGTCTTGCACTGATTTTTGAAATACCGCGTATTCCTGTAAATTCGTTCTGCGCCGATCGAAAAAATGCGGCGGCAGAAACTTTGCGGAATCTTACAGGCAGAAAGCTTTTCATTAAAAAACAAGGCAAGATATAACCGGGAATTTTCGTGTGCAAGGCGTATGCGGTTCGGTTCTCCTCAGCTTAAAGGCATTTCATATCCGCATGAAAGTATGTTAAAATATTAACAATCTTATCGAAGGAGAAAATGCCATGAAAGAGATATATCCCGTAATTGACAGTGCGGAGGCTCTCGAAAAAGCTCTTGAACGAGTCAGAGCGGCTCAAAAAAAATTTGCGGAGTATTCGCAAAGTCAGGTGGACAGTATCTTTAAAGCGGCGGCTGCCGCCGCAGATCGAAAGCGTATTCCGTTAGCCCGCCTCGCGGTTGAAGAAACCGGCATGGGCGTGGTTGAGGATAAGGTGATTAAAAACCACTACGCTGCGGAATATATTTACAACGCATACAGGGATACAAAGACCTGCGGCGTTATTGAGGAGGACAAGCAATACGGCATAACCGAAATTGCCGAGCCGATCGGCGTTATAGCGGCGGTCATTCCGACCACCAACCCGACCTCCACGGCAATTTTTAAAACACTGCTCGCGCTTAAAACGCGCAACGGAATTATAATAAGTCCCCACCCGCGTGCAAAGGGCTCTACCGCCGAGGCGGCAAAAACCGTGCTTGAGGCGGCGGTAGCGGCGGGCGCTCCCGAGGATATCATAGTCTGGATAGATAAGCCCTCCCTTGAAATGACGAATTTCATCATGAAGGAGGCGGATATGATCCTCGCCACGGGAGGCCCGGGCATGGTGCGTGCGGCATATTCAAGCGGCAAGCCCGCAATAGGCGTAGGCGCGGGAAACACCCCTGCGGTAATCGATTCCTCGGCGGATATTACTCTTGCGGTAAACTCTATAATTCATTCCAAAACCTTTGATAACGGTATGATATGTGCGTCGGAGCAATCGGTAATAGTGCTTGATAAGGTATACAAAAGGGTCAAAAAGGAATTTGCCGAACGCGGCTGTTATTTTCTTGACCGTGAAGAAACCGAAAGGGTACGCAAAACCGTTATTATAAACGGCGCTTTGAACGCAAGAATAGTGGGTCAGACGGCGAAAACCATTGCCGAACTTGCAGACGTCCGCGTGCCGGACGGCACAAAAATACTGATAGGCGAGGTTGAAAGCGTAGAGCCGACAGAGGAATTTGCCCACGAAAAGCTTTCCCCCGTGCTTGCGATGTATAAGGCGAAGGATACAGAGGACGCTTTTTCAAAGGCGGAGTGCTTAATTGCCGACGGCGGCTACGGGCACACCTCATCAATATATTTAAACCCGATTACCGAGAAAGAAAAGCTAGCCGAATTTGCAAGACGCATGAAAACCTGCCGCATACTGGTAAACACACCTTCCTCGCAGGGCGGCATAGGCGACCTTTATAACTTTAAGCTCTCCCCCTCCCTCACCCTCGGCTGCGGCTCATGGGGCGGAAACTCGGTTTCCGAAAATGTGGGAGTAAAGCACCTGCTTAATATTAAAACCGTTGCCGAGAGGAGAGAAAATATGCTTTGGTTCCGCTCGCCCGAAAAGGTTTATATTAAAAAAGGCTGCCTGCCTGTAGCGCTTGAAGAATTAAAGGAAATCAACCCCCGCAAAAGGGCATTTATAGTTACCGACCGCTTTTTGTATGGCAACGGCTATACAAAGCCCATAACCGACAAGCTGAACGAAATCGGAATAAGCTATACGGTATTTTCCGAGGTCGAGCCCGATCCGACACTGAATATCGCAAAAAAAGGCGCGGAACAAATGACAAACTTCGCTCCGGATGTTATAATAGCGGTAGGCGGCGGCTCCGCAATGGACGCGGCTAAAATCATGTGGGTGCTTTATGAGCATCCCGATGCCGACTTTACAGATATGGCAATGCGTTTTTCGGATATAAGAAAGCGTATCTACACCTTCCCGAAAATAGGAGAAAAGACCTATTTCATAGCCGTGCCGACCTCTGCCGGAACAGGCTCGGAGGTGACTCCCTTTGCGGTCATTACCGACAGCGATACCGGCATTAAATACCCACTTGCCGATTACGAGCTTATGCCGGATATGGCAATAGTGGACGCAGACCTGCAAATGTCCGCGCCGAAAGGGCTTACAGCCGCCTCGGGAATTGACGCGGTATCGCACGGTATGGAAGCGTTCGCCTCAATGCTCGCGACCGATTATACCGATTCTTTAGCGCTGCGCAGCCTTAAAATGATGTTTGAATATCTGCCCCGCGCATATGAAAACGGCGAGGGCGACTTAGAGGCGCGTGAAAAAACGGCAAACGCCGCCACAATGGCGGGCATGGCTTTTGCCAATGCGTTTTTGGGCGTGTGCCATTCAATGGCGCACAAATTGGGTTCTTTTCATCATTTGCCCCACGGCATTGCAAACGCGCTTATGTTGAATGAGGTCATCCGTTTTAACTCTGCGGACAGTCCCGCAAAAATGGGAACCTTTCCGCAATACGCTTACCCGCACACCAAGGCGCGTTATGCCGAGATTGCCGATTATTTGAACCTCAGCGGCAAAACCGACGACGAAAAGGTTGAGGGTCTTATTACAGCACTGGACGCTCTTAAGGAAAAAATCGGTATAAAGAAAACCATACGCGACTATGTGCCTGATGAAGAAGACTTTTTAAACAGGCTTGACAGCATGACTGAGCAGGCGTTTGACGACCAGTGCACGGGAGCGAATCCGCGCTACCCGCTGATGGGCGAGATAAAGCAGATGTATTTGAACGCCTATTACGGCACACACGAAAAAATATAACAGGAAAGGGGACGGAAATATGAAGCTTGATAAAATAATTGCGGTTCGCACCGGTAAAACGGTATATAAGGACGGCGGACGCGTAATAAAGGTATTTGAAAACGGGTATTCCAAGGCGGATATACTGAACGAAGCGCTGAATCAGGCGCGAATTGAGGAAACAGGGCTTAATATACCGAAAATTCTCGGCGTTACGACCGAGGACGGCAAATGGGCAATTATCAGCGAGTATATAAGCGGCAAAACACTTTCGCAGCTGATGGAAGAAAGCCCCGATAAAGCAGACGAATATCTCGAACGCTTTGTGGATATTCAGGCGGAAATTCACTCTAAAAAAGCCCCCCTGCTCACAAAGCTTAAGGATAAAATGAACCGTAAGATCGATATGGCGGATATCGACGCCGCCACCCGCTACGACCTGCACACACGGCTTGAGGGCATGCCGCGGCATGACAAGGTCTGCCACGGGGACTTTAACCCCTCGAATGTTATAATAACCGACAGCGGAAAGCCGTATATTATAGACTGGGCGCACGCGACCCGGGGCAATGCGTCAGCAGACGCGGCAAGGACATATCTTCTTTTCCGTCTTGAAAAAAAGGATGATGCCGCCGAAAAATATATAAAGCTTTTCTGCAAAAAAAGCGGAGTTTCACGGCAGTATATCGAAAAATGGCTGCCTATCGTCGCCGCCTCGCAGTCGGTCAAGGGGAACTCCGAGGAACGCGAAATGCTGCTCTCGTGGGCGGGAGTGGTTGATTATCAGTAACCAGCCCGTATTCCGGGAGCTTTCCGCTTCCGGAATACGGTCAAAATATAAAACGGAGGAAAACAGAAAATGAAAGTAACAGTATGTATCGGGAGCTCATGTCATCTAAAAGGCTCAAGGCAGGTTGTTGAGGAGTTTCAGCGCCTTATAGCCGAAAACAAACTGAGCGACAGAGTGGAGCTCGGCGGAACCTTCTGCATGGGCAATTGTCAGCAGGGCGTTTGCGTTACGGTGGACGGCGAGCTTTACTCGGTATCCCCGGAAACCGCAAAATCCTTTTTTGAAGAATACATATTAAAATAAGAAAGGACTGACCTTTCGCTATGTCGGAATTTTTAAAGCTGAAAAAATCCAACTGCAAAAACTGTTATAAATGTATTCGGCACTGTCCGGTGAAATCTATCAGATTTTCGGGAAATCAGGCGAATATTGTCGGAAACGAGTGTATTCTGTGCGGTCAGTGCTTTGTGGTATGTCCGCAGAACGCAAAGGAGATAGCCGATGAGACCGAGCGCGTAAAGGTGCTTATAGACTCGGGCGCTCCCGTAATCGCAAGCGTTGCCCCATCGTTTATAGCAAACTATGACGGCGTTGGCTTTAAGGAATTAAAGGCCGCGCTTCAAAAGCTCGGCTTTGCCGATGCAGAGGAGACCGCCGTTGGGGCTACCATAGTAAAACGCGAATATGAAAGACTGCTGAACGAGGATGAGCGCAATATTTTAATTTCCTCCTGCTGTCACTCTGTTAACCTGCTGATTCAGAAGTATTACCCGCAGCTTTTGCCGTATCTGGCCGACGTCGTTTCCCCGATGCAGGCGCACTGCAAAGCGCTCAAGGCGCTCCATCCCGACGCGGCGGCGGTTTTCATCGGCCCCTGCATCTCGAAGAAGGACGAAGCGGCGCAGTATCCCGGCGCCGTCGATTTCGCGCTGACCTTCGAGGAACTGACCGCGTGGATGGAAGGCGCAGGCGTGACGGTCGAGGCCGCGCCCGACGCCGAAGCCGGCGGCAAGGCGCGCCTGTTCCCGACGACGGGCGGCATCCTGCGCTCGATGGAGCGCCGCGCGGCCGACTACACCTACATCACCGTCGACGGCATCGACAACTGCGTCCGCGCGCTGCGCGAGATCTGCGAGGGCGGGCTGAAAAAGTGCTTCATCGAGATGTCCGCCTGCGTGGGAAGCTGCGTCGGCGGTCCGGCGATGGACAAACACGGCAGCGCCGTCCGCGGGACGGCGGCAGTCGACCGCTACGCGCCGGACGGCGATTT